>NZ_JAPDDR010000010.1 GCF_025950095.1 Luteolibacter rhizosphaerae
CAGGTGACCCGGAGCATGAGCACCGGACGCTGCGAGCCCTGGTCAAATACTGCTGCTACGACAAAAGGAAACGGGCGAACTTCAATCAAACCTGGAACTCCGGAGCCTTAACCTGACGCGCATGCCCACAGGGGCGACAATGAGAAAGCCCAGGGTAAGGAGCACAGCGACGCAACCCTGGGTCACGCAGCAAAAGAAATCGTGCTCTGAAGGAGCACAAGGAGGCCCCGACTAAAGGTCTAGCAAGCCTCATCCTGATCGCCGTTGGCGTTCGTCTTCTCTCCCTCAAGGATCGAACATCCATCGTCACCTGCTCGCAAACCATGGCGACGACAACCATGTGATGGGCTGCCGGATCATCTCCGTCTATTCCACCGCTCACATGCCGGACGCTCTACAAGAAACGCTTGCCGACAAGACTCCGATCACCCCGCATTAGACAGCCCCCCCATTCGCTGCTATTTCATCTTCCGATGTTCATCCTGTCTTGTGAGCCCGCCACCAGTGCCATCCCCGAATGGCACCGCGAAGTGTTCCGCGGCCATGAGGATGTCGTCACCTCGCAGGAAGGATGGTCACCCGGTTCGCTGAATCTCGCCCAAGCCTTTGCCACCAAGCTGCGCACCCTGCTCGCCCACGGCGATATCACCCGCCTGCTGGTCGACTTCTCCCGCCGCGCGGATGATCCCGAACGCTTCAGCCGCTTCAGCCTGAAGCTCACCGAAGAGCAGCGCCGCAAGCTCGACGAGCGCCATCACCACGCGCACTTCAAGATTCTCAAGCAGCGCATCGAGGAAGAACTCCGCAAGGAAGACAGCGCCATCCACATCTCCCTCCGGGCCGACAACCGCCCCGACATGGCCACCGTCGAGTTCATCCAGGACCCCTCGCGCGATGTCGAGACCGCCTTCGTCCGCAAATGGACCGATGCCCTGCGCATCGCCGCCCCCGATCTCAAGTTTGCCGTCGTCTCCGACCCCAACTACGGCCTCTCCTCCGCCCTCCGTGACGAGTTCCCGGAGCGCTTCGGCAGCATCTCCGTCGTCGCCTCCCAATCGAGCTTCCTCAATGGCACCCCCATCCGCTGGGAAAAGCTGAAGAAGCTCCTTCTCGAAACCCTTCCGCGCTAGCAGGCCCTTCCCGGCACTCTGGCCACTCCGGGAACCATTTCTGCCCCCGGGGCAAAAAATCCGTGCCTGCCCCGCCCGATTCGCTTCAATACCCCGCAAGCGAAGTCTCTTTCTCTACGTCTTTCCTGCGTCACGATGTCCAGTCCCGTTCAGATCCTTCACGCCGAACGCCTTCCTTCCAGCGGTTGCCTCGTCATCCCCGGCCGTATCAGCCTTAACGAGTTACCCCATATTGAGAAGCTCTTCACCGGGCGGAAGATCACTTGGTTCATCGAGGAGCATTCCAAGCTCGAACCGGCGGTACAGGCCCATCTCGAGAAATCCGGCTCCGGAGCCCTGTTCTCCGCTGACGAACCCTCCCCAGCCGCTGCCGGAGAGGAACTCAAGCCGCTTCTCGCTTCCGGAGGCGTCCTCATTTTTGTCCCAGGCAAGTCCGCGGCCCGCAACGCGATGCCCTGCCACATCCCCGGCAAGACGCTCCGCACCCTTTGCTCCTTCGGCCTGCCGGTCCTCCCGGTCATGGTCGACTACCCCCGCGAGGCCAGCCTCAGCATCGAGCGCCCCGGCTCCATGCCCCACGCCGTCATCGGCGTCGCCAAGGAAATCCCCGCCGCCGAGGCCAGCCCGGCAGCCTACCGCGAGCGACTCCAGGAGCTGGTCGAGGAATCCTTCTCCCGCCGCCCGCTCCTCAAGACCTCCCTCGCCACCGCCCTCCTTCAGGGCTTGAAAAAGCACAGCGGCAACAAGGTCCACGACGGCTCGGACGATTCCACCATCGGCTTCGACCGCATTCTCGGCGCCGCCCTTGTCTTCTCGAAATACCTCCGCGAGTCCACCGACAACGAGCGCATCGGCATCATCCTGCCCCCGGGCAAGGCCGGCCTGATTGCCAACCTTGCCGCCCTTTTCGCCGGTAAAACCCCGGTGAACTTCAATTTCACCGCCGGTCACGAGGCCATCCGCTCGGCCATGCGCCAGTCCGGGCTCGACCGCTACATCACCGCCGATCCCTTCGTCCGCAAGGTCGCCTCCTTCCCTTGGCCGCCGAACCGCGACCTGATCTTCATCGAGCGCGTCCTGCCCTCCCTGAAGAAGAAAATCATCACTTGGACCATCCTCGGCAAGCTGCTCCCGGCCTCCGCGCTGGCGACCATGTTCCGGATCGGCAAGAAGCGCGATCGCGACGAGGCGATCCTCCTCTTCACCTCCGGCTCCTCCGGCGAGCCGAAGGGCGTCCCCCTCACCCACCGCAACGTCCTTGGCAACGTCTGCCAGTTCGGCACCCGCCTCGACCTTGACCGCGGCGCCGCCATCCTCGGCTGCCTGCCCCTCTTCCATTCCTTCGGCTGCACGGTAACCCTTTGGTATCCAATCATCGAGGGCATTGACCTCGTCACTTACCCCAACCCTTTGGAAACCAAACGCTTGGGCGAACTCATCGCCCAGCGCGGCGTCAATATCCTTCTCGCCACCCCGACCTTCCTGCGCGGCTATATGAAGCGCGTGGAGCCTGAGCAGCTCCGCTCTCTCCAACTCGTCGTGACCGGTGCCGAGAAGCTTCCGGACAACCTTGCAGAATCCTTCCAAGACCGCTTCGGCATCCCGCCGCAGGAGGGCTACGGCCTGACCGAAACCTCCCCGGCCACCAACGTGAACCTGCCGGAGTTCCCCGCCCCGGCAGACACCACCGTGATTCCCTCCTCCCGTCGTGGTTCGGTGGGCCACCTGCTCCCCGGCATCGCCTTCCGCATGACCGATCCCGCCACTGAGAAGCCGGTGCCCGGAGACAAGCAGGGCGTCATCTGGCTCAAGGGGGCGAACATCTTCCCCGGCTACCTGAACAACGCCAAGAAGTCCGCCGAGGTCCTGACCAACGACGGCTGGTTCCGCACCGGCGACGTCGGCCGCATCGATGACGACGGCTTCCTCTACATCGAAGGCCGCATCTCCCGCTTCTCGAAGATCGCCGGCGAGATGGTCCCGCACGAAACAGTCGAAGCCGCCGTCAATAAAGCCCTTGGCCTCGATGCCGAGGCAGAGCGCAAGATCGCCATCGTCGGCATCCCGGATTCCCAGAAGGGCGAAGCCATCATCCTCCTCTCCACCATCGCCGGCCCCGCCCTGGAGCAGGAATGCATCGACCTCCGCTACAAGCTGATGGACGCGGGTTTCCCCTCTCTCTGGTGCCCCAAGGCGATCGTGCCCGTCACCGAGATCCCGGTGCTCGCATCCGGCAAGCTCGACCTGAAGGGCTGCGAGGAACTCGCGATGCGCTGAGTCACCTCACGACCACTTCGCCTCTCAGCTCGCTCCAGATCCACAGGGCATCGCCCCCGCGTTCCTCCCGCTTCTCGTAGGTGAACCAGCCGTAGGCTTCGTTCCACAGGAAGTTGTAGGTGCACATGCGCCGCACCATCTTCCCGTTCTCCGGAGTCGGATGCACGGCGATCACCCGTCGTGCATGAGTCGCCTCGAAGGGCCCGTCCTTCACCGTGCCCTCGAGAATCGCCGCGATCACCACCTGCTCCTGCCGCCCCTCGGTCTGCAGGCTGATCAGCTTGGCCGCAGGTGCCTCCAGAAGCGGCGACGGCTCGGCAGCGAAGCAGGCCCCGGCCGTCAACACGACGGCCCCGACGATCGAACGGAAGGTGTTCATCAAAGCGTAAACGCCGCGGCCGGTTTGCTTATTCAGTAAAATCGATTCGCAAATCGGACAATGCCCGGATCGGCCTTGCCCACCCGATTGAGAGTGCAACAAATGCTGCCTACTTCCGTTATCACTCTCCAACCATGAAATCGTTCTTCCGAACCGCCGCCATCGCCGCCCTCTTCATCTCCTGCGCCTCGGCCGAGGAAGAGAAATGGACCTCCATTTTCAATGGCAAGGACCTCGACGGCTGGACCCCGAAGATCCGCGGCTTCGCGCTCGGTGAGGACCCGAAGAAGACCTTCACCGTCGCCGACGGTGCGATCAAGGTGGACTACACCAACTACCCCGAGTGGGGCGAAGCCTATGGCCACCTCTACTACAAGTCCAAGCTCTCGAACTACCGCATCCGCCTTGAATACCGCTTCACCGGCGAGCAAGTGAAAGGCGGACCCGGCTGGGCCAAACAGAACTCCGGCATCATGCTGCACTCCCAAGCCCCGGAAACCATGGGCAAGGACCAGGACTTCCCCTGCTCCCTGGAGTTCCAGCTCCTCGGCGCGGGCAATGGCGTGAAGAGCACCGGCAATCTCTGCACGCCCGGCACCTACATCACGCTGGATGGCAAGGTGAACAAGACCCACTGCAATTCCTGCAAGGAACCCACCCGCCCGCTCGACGTCTGGGTGAAGGCCGAGGCCGAAGTCCGCGGCGGCAAGCTCGTGAAGCAACTCATCGACGGCAAGGTTGTGATGGAATACACCGACCTGAAGCTCGATTCCGGCGATGGCAATGCGAAGCCCCTGATCGAAGCCTCCGGTAGCGAGGACCTCACCGAAGGCTACATCAGCCTCCAGTCCGAGAGCCACCCGGTGGAGTTCAAGAACATCGAGATCCTGGAGCTGAAGCCCTGATGTTAGACCTCTCCCCGACGGGTTTCCAGTGATAGCGGGAAACCCGCCCGGCTGGCACAAAGGCCTCTTGGCCAGCTTCTTCTTATACCCAGACTTCCCTCCTGATGATCGAACGCATCCTCGCGAAACGCATCGTGCCCGTCGTGGTTCTCGACAGCCCCGAGTCGGCAGAACCCTTGGCAGAAGCTCTCCTGGAAGGCGGTCTCGACATCATGGAGATCACCTTCCGCACGGCAGCGGCGGAGGAATCCATCCGCCGGATTGCAGCCCGCTTTCCCGAGATTCTTCTCGGGGCCGGCACTCTCTTGGATGACGACCAGGTATCGCGCGCCAAGGAGGCCGGGGCCGTGTTCGGCCTCGCGCCAGGCCTGAATCCTCGCACCGTGCGGAAAGCCGCCGATCTCGGCCTCCAATTCTCTCCGGGAGTGATGAGCCCGAGCGAGGTGGAGGCGGCCTTGTCCCTCGGCTGCAAGCTGCTGAAGTTCTTCCCCGCGGAAGCCGCAGGCGGCACCGCCATGCTCAAGTCTTTGGCCGGGCCCTACGGCCACACCGGTGTGAAATTCATTCCCACCGGCGGCGTCACGAGCTCCAACCTCGCCGACTACCTCAAGGTTCCCGTGGTGGCCGCCATCGGTGGTTCCTGGATGGTCGACAAGCAACTTGTAAACGGGGGACACTGGCAGGAAATCACCCGCCTGACTCGCGAGGCGCTAGCCGCAGCCGCAGCCGTCCGCTAGGACGGTGCCCATGATCGCGGGCATTGAACTCGGGGGAAGCAAGACCGTCGTCGCCATCGGCACGGCAGAGGGCCAGGTCCATGAGGAATGGCGTTTCCCGACCAGCAGCCCGGCAGAAACCTTTCAACAGGCGATCTCATGGATCGCCGAGCGTGGCACGCCCGAGTCCATCGGAATTGCCGCCTTCGGTCCGGTAGGCGTCGTCCGTGGACGCGACTCCTACGGCAAGCTACTCGCCACGCCCAAGCCCGGTTGGGCCGATTTCTCCATCATCGGAACCCTGCAGGCGGCATTCCCGCAGGCTCGCCTGACCTTGGAGACCGATGTGAACGCCGCAGCCCTTGCGGAAGCACGCTTGGGTGCCGCGCGTGGGCTGGACGATATCGCCTACATCACCATCGGCACTGGCATCGGCGCCGGTATCCTCTCCGGCGGTCGCCTCATTCATGGCGCCCTCCATTCCGAGTTCGGTCACATCAAGGTTCCGCGGGCCCCGAAGGACAGCTTCGAGGGCGTCTGCTCCTTCCACGGCGATTGCTTGGAAGGCCTCGCCAGCGGCCCCTCCATCGCCAAGCGCTGGGGACTTGCCGCCGCCGATCTCCCCGCCGATCACCCGGCTTGGGCCATGGAGACCTGGTACATTGCCCACGGCATCCTCTCCCTTCTCGGCATCGCTTCACCCTCGCGGGTGATCGTCGGCGGAGGCGTCTCCCAGGCAGAGAATTTCCACCAACACACCGAGCAGCTTCTCCATTCGATCGCCGCCGGATACTTCGCGCCGCTTGAGGCCACCCCCTATGTCGTGGCCCCGCTCTTGGGCCAGCAGGCTGGCATCAAGGGAGCCCTTCTGCTCGCCGGGATCTGAGTCTTACTCCGCGACGATCCTCAGGTTCAGGTCGATCAGGTCGTTCACCAGGTGACCGCCGAGATTCCGGAAGAACTTCCCGGAACCATAGAAGACATTCCACCTGGTCCTATCGATCGAGAAGCTCGCCTGCGCCGCCAGCTTGCCCTCGCTTGTCACTCCCGCGCAGGCGGCGAATTCCACCGGCTGGGTGATCCCCTTCAGGGTGAGTTCACCTGCGACCTTCAGGTTGGGTGAACCGGGCGAAGCACCATTTTGAGGCGAGGCCTGCGTGATCACGAATCGGGCCTCCGGATAGAACTCCACGTCGAAGAAGTCGTCGCTATGCAAGTGGTCGATCAAGACATCGTGCAGCTTGTCCCCGTTCAAGTCGGTGCAGGTGATCCCGCGCATGTCCAAGGTGAACTCGCCGCCGACCAAGCGCCCTGCTTCGATCTTCAGCTCCCCGGACTTGATCGGGATGCTGCCGTCGTGGCGGTTCAGGAGATTGCGCCCCGTCCATAGCACACGGCTTTCGTTGAGATCCAGAGCGTGTGATCCACTCGGAATCGGGGGATGGGCGGCCTGAGCGGATCGCTCCTCCACCTCGTAGCCTGCCGCCCGCCATCCGCTGAGCCCCTCGCGGAAATCGAGCACATCGCTCCATCCCGCACGGGAGAGTTTCTCCGCCGCCATCCGGCTTTCCAAGCTCCCGTCATCCGCACCATACACGCAGACAGGACGCGCCCGATCCGGAGCGATCTCCGCCATGCGGTCGAGAAAGGCCACCTCGAAAACGCAGTTGTTCACCGCTCCCGGGATCCGGCTACACTCGCAGTCCGTATCGAGCCTCACGTCGACCAGCACCGGGGGCGCCGTGCTGCTCAGGCGATCCGAGAGCTCACGGGCATCTACTACCAAGAACAGCGGTCCGGACATAAGGGTTGAGCATGGGCACCTTCGATTCATCGGCAAGCAATCTTCCCGGAAGTTTGCTTCACTGCACCTGACTCCCCTGCCGAAAATCAGCACGAGACCGGAGCCGGAAAGAGTTCGCCCGCCGCAGGTTGATGAAGGCGGGCTGAAGCCACCTCCGCCCCGCTGGGAAACCGGCGGGCTTTTTGTTGTCTAGGCCCGCGGTCTTGGTATTCTCCCTTGAGCCATCGGCACCGGGGGCTGTTACACAAGGTCCCTTAGGCTCCTTTAGGACGCCCTGTTGAGGATTAGAACGAACTCAAGTTTGCTGACTCTGAGTTCTATCCTCCACAGGATTCTCCTTTCATGCCGCCATGGGCGAGCCCCCACCCATCCGGCGCCCTCCGGCCCGGACTGCTACGGGTGGCTGCAGGATAGGGAAGATCTATGACAGGTGGCTGCAGGTGCATTCCGATCACCACAAGGACTGCCAGTTCTACGTTAGAACTGACGACGGCGGCTCCTATCAAGGTGGCAACAAGCCGCACCGGCGAACGTGGCACGGCGAATAATGGCCAGTGAAGATTGGGCCGACTCAATGATGGCAGACCCGGTGCTGATGGTGCCGGGGCTTTTCTTTTTTCCCATGTGCTGTGATGTCTTTCCCGTGAAGCTCGCCCTGCATCGCTCCATCATCTTCTGGTCCGGCATCCTTGTGATGGGGTTCGTCTGCTGGGCGTGGAGGGATTCGGAATCCTATGTCTCGTTCGTGGAGAAGGACTCGTGGTCGCTATATCACGATAGATCCTCTGCCTCGATCTCGGGAAACCCGGACCGACTTCCACTCGCAATCCGACTCCGGCGGGATCCAGTCGGCAGGTCGACACGCACTGACCTCTTCCCTGCTCCTCTCTTCAAGCGGGGCGATACCAAAATCCCGTCACCTGCCGAATGGGAAGAGCATTTACTGTCGCCCCAGACCGCCCGCGAAAAATTGATATGGGCTCTGAATCAGAATGGCAAAAAAGGTTGGGTGATCTACATCCCCCACTGGCTCCTCCTGCTCGCCGTGGCCCTCCCATGGTCCGCCCTTTTGCTCCGGCGGGCGAGGCGGAGGAGACCCACGATCCCAGCATGAAACAGCCCCGCTTGGAGAGATCCGGGCGAGGCTTATTTTTTGCCTAGAATCGAGGTGTAGATGCGCCCGATTGGCGTGTATTCGCGCAGCGCGTCCCGGATCTCAACGACCTTCATAAACTGAGGATGATGCGCATGCAGTGGCGGGAAGTCTCTCAGCAAATATCCGAGGAAGTGCACCATGCGCTCAAAGGCGGAATCGATCAGCGTCCTGATCAGCCATTCAGGTTTTACCTCCGCCCTTCGGACAGAGATGTGTGCTAAATGCTTGTTGATCGTTTTCTCGTTGTCGGTGGTGAGGAAGGATCCCTGAGTGATGTAGTTGGGGTAATCGCTGGCCCGAACATCATCATTCATAGGTGGTTTTCCCACCCCCGGCGCTCGGAAGAACTCATTCAGCGCCCGCATATTGATCAGCGTAGATTCAAGGGACGCATTGTGAATCACCGGCCAGTGCTTTCCTAGGCCCCGAACTGCGAGGGGGTTCTCTTCCTTCGCCTGAGCCCACACAAAGACGGCGGAGGCTTGATTGAATGCGTAGAGGATGTGCTCGACCATATCGAGGAGCACGGCGTCCGAATGACGGGGGGAATGTAATGGCATGGGCCCATTTATATCCCACCCAGCGAACGGCGATCAAGTCAGTCACCGAAACCCCTTTGGCCACCGAACGGAATTTCTGTTAGCCTCCAACTTTCACAACCCTCTCATCTTAAGAAGGTAGGCCCGGTGGGGTTTGAACCCACGACCAAAGGATTATGAGTCCCCTGCTCTAACCACTGAGCTACAGGCCCTTCAATGACTTGCGCCGATCACACCCGCCGCTTCCGGCAGATCAGAGCTTGGAAACCTCTTTCGTGATCGGGGCGGCAATTACTACGCCGTGCCGACGGCCTCTGGCAAGGTCCGACCACTCCCTCTTGATCCCGCACCCGGGGCCTCGGACCTCTCTATCGGGATGGCAGGAGCACCTCCTTCTACTCCTCGCTCCTCAGGCGCGTGATCTTCAGCCGCTTGCTCATCGCTTTGGAGATATCCTCCACCGCTGACCTTCTTCAGCACTTCAGCCTTGGCCACCTCGCCCGTCATCTTCCGGAATTCCTCCTGCTGGCCGGGATCCAGATGTCGTTCAAAGGCTTGTCTCAGCGTGGCATCCCCGCCGAACATGGCCGGAGGGGTCGGGTCCTGTTCATAACACTTAAGGGCAGCGACCGCGTCCCCCTCCCTCAGCAGGGCAGTGGTTCGCGCCGTGATCTCCTGGCACTCCTCGGCGCGGATCTCATCCCGGTTCCATGCATCCAAGGCCAGCAGGGTCTCGGCGGTGGATGCTTGGTTTTCTTGGGCCAGCGCCGCGGCGCGACCTTGTTGTTCCAGCCGAATCCCCTGCCACTCCGGGATGCCCCCCCTCGCCCCGGAGCTGGCAAATCACCCTACCACATCCCCTTCAGCGCCGTTCGCTTCAGCGAGTGCACCGTCGCCTCGCCGCCCTGCACCTTCAGCGTGATCCCCGGCGCATTCGGCCGGAGCACCTTTGTGCAGGAGATCTGCCCTTCGTTCACGAAAGCCTCCACCGAGGCCCGGTCCACCAGGATCTCCACCTTCTTCACATCATCCGGGATGCTGCCGAAGCTATCCCCCACCCGCAGGCTGTTCTTCTGCAGGCGCAGCTCCATGCCCCGCACGTTGATCAGCACCGTCGAGCCCTGCGGAATCTCCACCTCCGCCTCGATCCGGAATGCCTCCCCCGACTCCGATACCGTAATCGACCGGTTCGCCGTATAGGTCTCACAGGGCCAGCTCTTCACTTCACCCGCCAGCTTCGTGATCTCCCGCACCGGTTGACGGAACATCCTCAGGCCCGCCGGCGTGCTCTTCAACTTCAGCTCACAGGGAAAGGTCACCTGCTGGCTGAAAGGCTGCCCGGCGAAGTTTGATTCACGCATCCACGCCACCTGGATCCGCCGGCCGTCACCCGTATCCACGTTGTCAAAGCTCTGCGTCGCATAGAAGGCCACGCCGCCGATATCGCCCAACTGCCGCGGCTGCTCCTCCGTGAACTTCGTGCCGTTGAAGTTACCGATCGAGTAGCGCCCGTCCGCATACACTAGCACCCACTTCTTTGTCCCGGGTGATCCCTCGACCGCCAGCTCGAAGAAGTCCGGGCACTCGAAGGCGTTCGGGATCGGATTGTTCTCGTTGTTCCAGGTCAGCAGGTTCGTCGAGGTGAAGATGTGATATTTGTCGCTCCCGTACATCACCATCACCCACTTGTTGGAGGCCGCGTGCCAGAAGACCTTCGGATCGCGCTCCGGAAAGACGAAGACCGGGTTGTTCGCGTAGTGCTGCCAGGTCCGCCCGCGGTCCAAGCTGTAGGAAATGCAGTGCGACTTGTTGTCGTTGCGCGACCAGAACGCAACCATCGGCGGCTCGCCACCCGCTTGGCCCAGTCCCGAGCTATTGTTCACGTCGATCACGCAGGAGCCCGATTGCACCCCGGTATCGAGCGCCTCTTCCCAGAAGGCCGGTTGCAGTTCCTCCCAGTGCACCAGATCCTTGCTCACCGCGTGGATCCAGCACTTGTTCCAGCGTTGGGCGAACATGTGATACTCGCCCTTGTAGTAGATCATCCCGTTCAGGTCGTTGAGCCATCCCTCCTGGCGCATCCCTGGATTCAGCCGATCCATCGTCCATTGCCGCGCGGTGAAGTGATACAGCGGTCGCGCCGCCTCCTGGTAGACCGGCGTCGTCACCACCGGCAGCACCGGCGGCGCATCCGTCTGCACCAGATGGTCCACCAGGATATGCCCCCAGCCGCCGCTCGCCTCATCCACGATATCGATCTGCGCCTGCTTCCCCGACCATGCCGAGACATCCCAGCTCGCCGCATACAGCGCATCCGAGTTCCGGCCTGTCGCGCTCTTCACGATCTTCCCGTCCACCAGCAGGTTCATGCAGGCATGGCGCTCGTAGTCGCCCCCGCCGATCCGGTAGGCGATGTACTTCCGCTCGATGGTGAAAGCGGGTGAAAGCAGCTTCCCCTGCGGACCATCGTTCCCGGTCCCGCCGCCCGCATTGAAGTTCTCGCTGCAGGCTACTCCTCCTCCCACCGCATTCGAGATCTCAAGCGGCCCCAAGCTGCTGCCTCGTGCCGGCCCCGCATTGAAGGCCGTGCCGCTCGCCTGCCACGGCGCATAGCTCGCGCCCTCGAAGTCCGCGATCAGGATGTCCTCGGCGGCCAGTGCGGAGCCAAGCAGTAAGGGGCTGATGAGAGCGAGTCGGAGCGTCATGGGTGTGAGGAGTAAGCTGGGATTCATGAAGACGGCTTGTTGATTAAAGAGCTTTCGGGATTTGGGATCAGT
This sequence comes from Luteolibacter rhizosphaerae, assembly GCF_025950095.1. NCBI lineage: Bacteria > Pseudomonadati > Verrucomicrobiota > Verrucomicrobiia > Verrucomicrobiales > Verrucomicrobiaceae > Neoluteolibacter > Neoluteolibacter rhizosphaerae. The sequence continues at coordinate 11,684 of NZ_JAPDDR010000010.1, forward strand.
GATCGGAAACTTGGCGCGCCACCACCCGGCCGAAGAGCTTCTGCGAGCTTCCCGAGCTGACCTCGTATCGGACTTCGATTCCCCCGGCGACCGGTGAACTGGTGATGTCCACCCGCATTCCCGTGGCATCTGCCTCGCCATCACGTTGCCAGCTCCCGAGATCGCGGCTCCACTCGTAGTGGTAAGCCACATCGGCGGCCACCGTCGCAGCCAGCGGATGCACCATCAGCGCGACTCCATCCTCCTGCCATTCGAGCGGTGGCAGCGCGGTGCTTGCGTTGGGATCGCTGCCGAAGACTTGCTCCACGCCATTGCCGATCCCGTCGCCATCCGTGTCCGCATCGAACCCGCTGGCCGGTTCATGTCCGGCGATCCAGTCTGCAAAACTCAAGTCACCCGGTCCGAAGCGCACCTCCAGCGCCCCCGTGCCTTCGATCTGTGCGATCTCCGTGCCGCCGCCCGGATTGCCCGGCGCCTCGTAACGCCCGGCGGGCTGCGCTACACCGTCGATCACCAGCTTCGCCACGCGATCCACCTGAGCGTGGGTCAGTTGGAGCCGGCTTCCCACCCCGCTGATCAGCACCCGCTGTGCATCGCTCAGCAGCGGTGCCAGCAGGGTCAGGCGACCTTGGCTGATCTCGGTGTCGCCTGCGTGTCCGTCACTGCCTTTGATTACTAGGCTTCCCGTACCTCGCTTTCCCAGCTTCCCTTCCCCCCGCAGGTTTTGTTCGATCTCGATCGTCAGCGCCTTGGTGTCGAAGGTCATTCCGCCCGAGCCGATCCACAGATCGTCATCCGAGAAACCGGCAAAGAAACCGCCGCCGCTTGTAGTCCCGGTCGCGCGCACCGTGCCGCCGCTGACGATCACCCGCGCACTCCCCGCGGTCTTGCTGAAACCCGGCGTGGATACCTTTCCTCCTTTCACGCTCAGCACACCATTGCCACGGAAGGAGATTCCCGCACCGCTCGCATCATCGCCCGGTGTCGCATGCCCGGTAAGACATCCGCCGTTCACCGTGATGACCCCGCTCGCGCCGCCCAGGCCCAGTAGCACCTGCTTGCCCGCATGCACGTGCGCTTCATCGCGAATGATCATCTCACCCAGGCTTCCGGGATCCGCCCCGCACACCAGATGCCCTCCCACATCCAGGGATGAATCTTCCGCAAGCTCCGCTCTGCCGCTCGCACCGCTGCGACCGACGACGAGACCGCTGCCGGTGCTCACGCTTGCATGCCCGGATAGATTCAGCACCCCGTGGTTGCTGTTGTCGCCCAGCCACCCGATCCAGATCTCGTTCGCGGCATTCACCCGTGCGGAATCACCCACCTCCATGATCGAGGTATGCCCGCTGGAATTGCATCCCACCGGAAGGTTTCCTGATAGCACCTCGAGCTGCGCGGATCCGGAGAGAAGCAGCTCGCCACTCGCACCATCGCGTCCAACGACTACCCAGCTCGCGCTGCTCACCAGCGAGCTTCCGCCGAGGTCCAAACTCCCCTGCCCGCCCTTCGATCCGATCCAAATTTCATCCGCTACCGAGCGCAGGGTGCCTTCATGGATCGAATACGTCCCCACCCCGCTGCCGCCGCTGCTATCGTCGCCACCGATAATAATGCGGCGTGCATTCAGGCAGCCACCTGACTGCACGATACTTCCTTCCCCGGAATGATTCCCGAGCATCAAAGCACCGATCGTGTAAGATCCGGCCGGATCGATCGAAGCACTGCCTCCGTTGGCAATGTTCACCGCGGTCGCGCCACCGCTCGGCACCGAAGCTTCCGCCCAGTTCACCGCACTCCCGAAATCCCCGTCCCCCGCATTCCACTCAGCGGCATCCGATGCCGCAGCCAGACCGGCCAGCAGGCTGGCCACGCACAAGGGTCGCATCGGTGGAGTGAGGTGGAAGTTCATCGTCGGCTCAGGAGATCAGGATCTGGCTCTTGTCGGTCCGCAGTTGCAGCACCGCTCCGTACTCGAGCCCCTCGATGAAGGGCAGCAGCAGTTCGAGCACGTCCGCGCGTTGGAAGTGTTCCGGCTTGGTGTCGGGGTGCGGATGGTAGATCAGTCCCTTCCCCACCACCTCGTCCTTAACCAGCACTTCCACGTCGAAGAAAGAGAAGTCCTCCACCGGTTCGGTCGGATGCCACTTCACCGCCCGCAGCGTCCACCGCGGCGCGATCACTTCGTAGCGCAGCGGCGCGATGCTGACGTTGATCGTTCCCGGATGGTAGGAGGATAGATCGACTCCGAGTTCCCTGAAGTGGGGAATCTGCATCCGGATCGTGCCTCCGGGGAAACGCGGGTCGAGGTTCCTTCCGGAGGCAACCTGATGCCCCGGCACGATCTTCGCCTCGAAGGTCTGCGTCCCTGCTGGGGTCTCAGTGGCTGCCATGGATTCGTTCATCGATGTCTTCAAGGGCGATCTGTTTGGTCTCGGGGAAGAGCATCCCCACCACGAACAACTGCAACACCATCATCGCGGCGAAGATGCCGAAGGGCAGCCCGGCGAAGGGGGCTCCCACATCCTTCGCCACCAGCGGGAAAGCCCACGATACGATCATGGCCATGAACCAGTGCGTGAAGCTGCCGAGCGTCTGCCCCTTGCTCCGCACGGCGGTCGGGAAGATCTCGCTGATGAAGACCCAGATCACCGCTCCTTGGCCGAAGGCATGGCAGATCACGAAGAGGCCGAACAACCATACCAGCAATCCCGGACTCGCACCGCTCGTGAAGATCCATGCGACGCCCGCAAGCGCCAGGCCACAGCCTGCCGTACCCCACATCAGCAACGGTTTGCGTCCCACCTTATCGATGATCGCCATGCCGAACAAGGTTGCGATGATGTTCGCCGCGCCCAGTCCCACCGCCTGCAAGGCGCTCGACTCCTTGCTGAAGCCGGCCATCGCGAAGATCGTGTCGGCGTAGTACCACAGCGCGTTGATCCCGCCGAGCTGGTTGAAGAGCGCGATCGCAATCGCAAGGAATACCGGCCTGCGAAATGCCTTCGAGAACAACGGCACGCTGCCACCGGCGGACCGTCCCGAATCAAGCGACCTCTTGATGCTCGCGAGCTGCTGTTCAATGCCGCTGACCCCGAGCTTGCCGAGCGTCTCGCGCGCTTCCGCGTCCAGCCCCTTCATCGCCAGCCAGCGCGGGCTGCGCGGGATGAAGAACAAGGTGATCAGGAAAGCCGCCGCAGGCAGCGCCTGCACTCCCAGCTTCCACCGCCACTCGTGATCCCCGAGTCCCATCCCGCCGATGAGATAGTTGGAGAAATAAGCGATCAGCACCCCGAGCACGATGTTCACTTGGAAGCACGCCACCAAACGACCGCGCCATGAGGCCGGCGCGATCTCCGCCAGATACATCGGCCCGAGCACCGAGGAAGCCCCCACCGCGATCCCCCCGAGGATCCGCGCCGCCACGATCATCCACAGCTCAGTTGCGAAGGCACATCCCAGCGCGCACAGCAGATAGAAAGCCGCCGTCCATTTCAGGCAGTCGCGGCGGCCGAAGAGATCGCCCGGCTTCGCCGCGGCCAGCGATCCGATCGCCGCGCCGATCAGCGCGGAAGCCGTCATGAAGCCCTGCTCCCCCGCCGTCAGTTCCATCAGCTCCTTCAACTGGTCCTGGCAGCCGGAAATCACCGCCGTATCGAATCCGAACAGCAGGCCGCCGAGGGCCCCCACCAAGGTAGCCCCCATCAGGGCGGGCGTGATCCGGACGTGCTCATGGGTTTGATTCACATCCCGAAACTCATCGCCGGAGTTGCCAAACGGCAACCCAACGGATTGACTGCTTTTAGAAAGCAGTCATGACAGCTCACAACCGGACCTTACCGCATGAGTGACAAGCAGTCCAAGCACCACGAGATCTCCCGCACCCTCATCACCGAGATTTTGGCTGGGAAATTCCACCGCTCCAACAAGCTCCCCAGCGAAATCCAGCTCGCCGAACGCTTCAAAGTCTCCCGTCCCACCATCGGCCGCGCCCTCCTCACCCTTCACGAGGAAGGCCTCGTCGAACGCCGCCCCGGCTCCGGCACCTACATCGTCGAGACAGGCGGCAAGCCCCGCAGCTCATCGGCATCCACGCGTCAGCTCGGCATGCTAGTGCCAAACCTGCGTCACACGGAGATCTTCGAAACCATCTGCGGCGAACTCGCGAATCTCGCCCGCGTCCATGATTTCGGCCTCTGGTGGGGAGATCAGGGTCCCGCTCGCTCGATCAACGAACCGCGTATGAGCGTTGGGGAAGCCGAGGAGCTCTGTGAGCGTTTCATCGAAGCCGGACTCGCGGGAGCCTTCGTCGTCCCCTTCGAGCATCAGATCGACCGCGACGAGGCAAACATGCGGATTCTCACCCGGCTCCGCCAAGCCGGCATTCCCATCGTGCTGATTGATCGCGATGCCGTCGCCTTTCCTCGCCGCAGCGACTACGATCTGGTCGGCGTGGACAACTTCGCCGGCGGCTATCTCTTGGCGGAGCATCTCATCAAGCTGGGCCTGAAGCGCCTCGCCTACGTAACGAAACCCTTCACCGCCTCGACCGTGGATCAACGGATTGCCGGAGCGCAATCCGCCATGCTCGCCAATGGCATCGAAGTACCGCGCGATTTCGTCCGCATCGGTGATCCCATGGATCAGAAGTTTGTCCGGACCATCACCCAGAGCGGACGTGTGGAGGGAATCCTTTGCACCAGCGATCACATCGCCGCCCAGTTGCTCCAAACTCTCAATCGCCTCAAGGTGCGCGTGCCCGAGGATCTGCGCTTGGTCGGCTTCGACGATGTGCGCTTTGCCAATCTCCTCACCATCCCGCTCACCACCATGCAGCAACCCTGCCGCGATATCGCGCTCACGGCATTCAACAGCATGCGGGAACGCATCTCCAATCCTTCGCTGCCCGCGCGATCAATTACCTTGCGTCCTCAGATCATTGTCCGGGAAACCTGCGGGGCATACTTGGCGACTGGTTCCACGACTCGCAAGCGCTAGACGAAGGCTAACAAAAATGGCGGGGATGCTTACCCCGCCATGTTCCTAACAAAGGCTCCCGCAGCCCCCTAGGCTGTCCAACGACTGAACGGGCGCGGCCCAAGAACCGCACCCGGAGTGAGTCGTTGCCGGTTGTCGCCGGTCAGGCGGCGATCTCGTAGTGCTCCGCAATTTGCCGGAAGATCCGGTCGCGGCGCTCGCGGGCTTGGTCCACGTCGCGCGTTTTCAGGGAGAAGCGCAGACGCTCGGCCGTCGCATCCGGCTTGTGGACGGTGAGATGACACCACCAGACGCCGCGATTGTTCCAAAGATGATGATTCGGGTTTTCTTGGTTCACTCGCAGCGCGAGCTTGGGTTTGCGTTTCATGCGTTCTACTGCCTTGGGATCGGTTTGAACAAGCGGTTCTCCGGTGAAGAAGTCGCTTTTTGGGACGCGGGTGTGCCCGATTCCAGCGGTTTATCCAGCGCACGCAAGGGAATTTGCTAATGTTACACTCATTCTCACTTAAGCGTAGCTCAAGTGACGCAAAAAACTCCGTTTTTGCGAAGAATCAGGGTCAGGCTAGCTCCAAAGCCGCAGCAAAATGAGCCAAAAGCAGCGAAGTTTCCTCCGTACCGCAGGAAACCCGTATGAGTTCTGGCGAAACCCCACATCCTTCGGCCCAATCCAGTTCCCGATAGTGGGCTAACAGGGTGTAAGGACACGCAAGGGTGAACGGCGTGCCGAAGCTCGGGCCCTTCGAAACCTGGAGGGCATCGAAAACTTTGGGAGCCTTCTTGGGATTTTTCAGGACGAACGACAACAAGGGTCCGTAGCCGCCTCTCGGGGCTTTGATGCGGTCGTAGTTTTCGCGGCTCACCACGCTCGGGTGGTAAACCTGGGCCACGGCGGGATGCTGTGAAAGCATCGCGGCCAGCGCTTCGCCGTTGGCGTTGTGCTGAGCCATCCGCGTGGGATAACCCTTCAGATTGGAGAGCAAAACCTCGGCATCGCCGACATAGAGCGGCGAACTGCTGGCACACTCCTCGGCCAAAGCAGTGAGAAGCTGGCCCGCGAAGGGAGAATCAGGACGGACCACGGCCATGCCCCCCATGACATCACCCGTTCCCGAAAGCCACTTGGTCAGGCTGCTCGTGACCACATCGGCGTACCGCAAGACCGCGACATTCGAGGGTCCGACGGCGGAATCATCGATGATCAGGGGCACGCCTCCTTCGGCACAAGCAGCCGAGAGGCGCGGGATATCGGCGGTGCGGAGCAAAGGATTGCTAGGCACCTCGGTGAAAACACCGGCAAATTCGCCCTGGCGGATACGGCGCAGCGCTTCGTCGAAGGACTCGCCTTCCGCCTGATTGAGGAAGACAACGCCGTTGCCGAAAAGCTCTTGGACCTTGAGTGCATCGACGTAGGGGAACTCGATCTGCAGGGTCTTGCGGCCTTCCTTCACTCCCGGCAGGGAGCGCAACACGGCGGTAATGGAGGCCATTCCGCTGTTGAAGATGTGAACCTGCTTCGGGTCGGTGCCGGCGATCTTGCCGAGACGGCGCTGGAGAAGGTGGGTTTTGTTTCCCCCTCGCGGCTTGCCGGAGATGATGTCCTCCGCCTGGCGACTGCTTACCAGTTCGCCGGTGAAGCGCTGGTAGTCGACGGCCACCTGGCGAGCCTTGGCTGGCACCGCAAGAACCGGCAGACCTTGAAAACCGGCGTGGCGCACGGCGACTTCCCCGCGGGGCTCGATCCAACGCTGCGCACGCTGGGCTGCGACCTTCGTCGGGAACAGGAAAACTTCCTCGCCATCCACGGCAATCTCCGTCGCGGCCATGCCGGTGAGGCGATCCACAAGGGGATGGCGGAAGAAGCGTGGATACCCCATCCGCATGCGTCTAACGACTTTGTCCCGGGCCTCCTCGTAGCCCACCACCGCCTTCCACGTGGGGAGGCAAACGGAACAGGCGTGGGGCGAATCCGGCAAAGGGATCCCCAGATCGACTTCCTGCCAAGCAGGAGATGACTTCATGTCGCGCATGCGCGCCCTTTGCTTGGGGTGGAGGCCCGGCTTCGGCAAGCCGGATCATGGGAAATATAAATCAAGGGAGGGCTGGCTCACTTTTTGCATGAGCGACTTGGGACCGAAGAAGGCAGGAGGTCATGAAATGTCTGTGTGATTCAAAAGCACGGACTCACGATTCCGCACTTTTCATAGCTTCTTCGCTCAAATATGTCCCATTTTCATGGTAGGCGATTCATTTTGTATTTACAGAACGAATGAACGCCTTAGTTTCGCGGCAAAGGATCGCCATGAAACACATCTCTAGACAGAAAAAGCAGCGTTTGCTGCATGATCAGTCAAAGCGTGGAAACCGAGGCTTCGCTTTGGTCATCGCAATCTCGCTTATGGTGCTACTCACCGTTCTGGCGGTAGGTCTAATGACCCTCACGACGGTTTCGCTACGGGCATCCGGCCAAAGCGAGGCGATGCAGGTGGCCCGCGGCAACGCGCGGCTGGCTCTGGCCCTGGCGATCGGGCAACTCCAGAAGACTGCGGGTTCGGATCAGAAGATCACCGCGCCCGGAACGATCGCGAACGATGATGCCCCGCGCTGGCTGACGGGCGTGTGGAACGGCAAACTGCCCACGGCAGCCACTCCGGTGCCGGACAAGGGCGGCGAGTTCCTCGGCTATCTCGCTTCCGGCTCGGAAGAAGGATCGCCCTCCTCCGCGGAGAGCCTGCCAGACACGCAAGGTGGAGCTGAGCTACTGGGTGAGGGATCCTTGGGCGAACAAGCCAGCGACAACGACAAGGTCATCGCCAAGAAGATCGGCACCCCTGCCGCGAACGGGAATGGTGTGGGCGGCCGCTATGCTTGGGCGATCTTCGACGAAGGAACGAAGGCCAAAGTGGATATTGTCCGAAGGGAGAGGCAGGATCTGGGCAACGGCGCGCGTCAAGCGGCGATGGGGGCTGCACCGCGCTTCGGCCTGGAGGCGGTCGAGAACCTCGATGGCTTCGACTGGTTCAAGGAAACCGACCAAGGCCGGATGTTCACGCTGCCGACAGGCGACCTGATCGACAAGATGCCCGAATTGGCAGCCCACCAGCACGAGGTGACCGTGGTGAGCAAGGGATTGGTAACCGACGCGGCCCGCGGCGGCCTGCGCAAGGATCTGAGCCTGCTCTTCGCGGGTGCCAGCCTGCCGGCGGACTATGCGAACAAGCGCATCTACGATGACCCCAGCGTGGAAACCGAGGCTTCCAATCCCTACTGGGCGCAGGCCTACGAGTACGCCAATCTCTACAGCAAACTCTCGGGTGCCAACGTGAAGGCGAACATTCCCACCGGTTACACCCCGGTGAAGTACGATGCGCGTTCCCGTTCTTACAAAGCCAATCCACAGGCGGCGAAGGGCCTGGTAATGATGCCGGTGGTGGCCAAGGTGCAGATGCAGTTCTCGATGGTGGCCAAGGATGCCCACGGTAACTGGAGTGGCGGCGTGGACCGCAATCCCAGCACCGCCGAGGACAACTACATGGTCTACATGATCTATTCGCCGATCGTGACGCTCTACAACCCGTACAGCGTGCCGATCAGCTTCGACGAACTGCGGATCGACTTCAAGGATCTCCCGGTAGGGTTCCGCTTCTACCGCAACGGCCAGGCGCAGACGAGCTCGATGGCGCATTTCAACCAGCTCTACGTCAATCACCCCAATACCTCGGATGTGGCCAAGGCCTTCGGGCTGAACATCCGCAGCAGCTTCTCGAAAACCAAGGTGGCCCCCGTGGTGATGCAGCCGGGTGAGAACCGGGTCTTCGGCGAATCCGTCAGCGGCGATCTGAGCTGGAACTCGGCCTCCGGAACCTTCTTCGATTACGTCAATGCCGGTGGCACCGGCCTGACCGCCGATCTTCCGCTCGCCCCGGGCTATCCCTCGCAGGGGATCGGCTACTGGATCGACTGGCTTACGCCGCAGCATATCCGCACCGCAGCGGATGACGGCCAAGGCATCCTCCCGCTCAAGCTTTCGGACACCATCGATGTCGGCTTCGGTCCGATGAAGTCCACTGCCACGACCGGCCCGCGCCTCTCGATCGAGCTCAACCTGGTGCAAGGAACGACGAAGAAACGCTCCGGCACGCTGGACCTGGACTACGTGGATTACAACACGCTGCGCAGCGCGATGAGCAAGGGCTCCTCCACCTTCCCCAATGGCGAAGAGCGGCTTGAGCGCCCCTATCTGGGCAGCGAAATGTATGAGAGCCCCAGCACGCCGCTGAAGAACTTCACCCGTGCCAAGGCCTTCGCCCAGTTCAGCTTCTACGCGAAGACCACGCTGGAATCGGATACACCCTCCAAGCCATGGGTCCAAGGCGGGCATACCACCAGCTTGGTGGGCATCGACCTGGCCAAGGAGCAGATGGGCGTCCACCCCTTCGAGGTTTCGTTCAAGCGTCTCTCTCCGAGCTACCGCTTCCCGATCGACGCGATGAACCGTGGCAAGTTCTTCACCGGCCATAGCGATGCCTATGGCACCCGGATCGCGCCGCAGTATGAGGTACCTCTCCTGCCGGTGCAGAGCCTGGCCCAACTCCGCCATGCACAGCTCTGCAACCAAGGCTTCCTGCCAGGTGCCACTTACACGGTGGGCGAATCCTTCGCCAGCGGCATGATCCCGTCCGGTGCCGTCTCCGCGGCGAGCACCAAGGACTACCGGATGCTCGACCACGCGTGGATGGCCAACACCGCGCTGTGGGACAACTACTTCTTCTCGAGTCTTTCGCCCTATGCCGGCACCGTGCTGGGAACCCGCAACCTGAACTCGGTGGCGGAGAAGTTCTTCAAGGGCGAAGAGCAACTCCTCAACTCGCGGATGATCCCGGCGGGCAACACCTCCCCGGAAGAAACCGTGGCGAAGCTCACCGACACCGAGGGCTATCAGACCAGTGCCGCGCACCTGATGATCGACGGGGCCTTCAACGTGAACTCCACCTCGGTGGCCGCCTGGACCGCGCTCCTTGCCTCGCTGAATCAAGAGGATGTGGATAGCTACGAACTGGTGGACGGTGCCGCGACACCGACCACGGGAATTCAGTCCAAGGTGGACTTCCCGTTCAGCCGCATGCGCCGCGCGACCGGTGCGCCGGTGGAGAAGGCCGGCATGTTCCAAGGCCGCCATGCCCGCTGGACCGGCATGCGGAGTCTCGAAAAGGGCCAGATCCAAAATCTGGCGGAGAACATCGTGGAAGAAGTTCGCGCGCGCGGCCCCTTCCTCTCGCTGGCGGAATTCGTTAACCGCCGCCCGGGCAACGACAAGGAGAAGGCCTTGGCCGGTGCCTTGCAGACGGCGATCGACAAGACCGATTCCATCAATGCCCGCTTCTCCGAAGACTCCAAGACCTTCGGCGCGGACGCCCTGACGGGCTACACTTTCCCGGAAGCCATGCAGGGAATGAATGCCGCGGGTGCTCCCGGCTACCTCACGCAGGGAGACATCCTCTCCGCCCTCGGCCCGGTGGTGGCAGTGCGCTCGGATACCTTCCGCATCCGCACCTACGGCGAGGCCCTTGATCCTGAGAGCAAGGTCATCGCCCGTGCCTGGTGCGAGGCCGTCGTGCAACGTCTGCCGGACTTCGTGGATTCCAACGATGCGCCGGACACTGCGACCGGCGCCCTCACCCAGATCAACCAGACCTTCGGCCGCCGCTTCACGGTCACTTCCTTCCGTTGGCTCGGCAAGGACGAGGTCTGATCAAACGGTCAACGCCTCAAGCTTCGCTTCCTTTAGCCCCCCGGCTTGCCAAGTGCCGCCGGGGGGCTTCATCTTTTAACCCAATCATGATTCCCCGCTTCCTGGTCCTCATGCTCGCCCTCGCGGCGCCTCTCGCAGCCCAGACCCGCAAGGTCACCCTCCGCACCCTCTGCTTCACCCACGTCAACGGTGTGAAGAAGCTCTTCCTCCCGGGGCCGGAGCCGGGCAGCCTCGCCGAGGTCCCGCTCTACACCGAGGTCTTCTCCCTCCCCGTCGAGGTCAACATCACCGGTGGCAAGGCCAGCTTCCTTCTAAGCGAAGCCGCACCCGAGCCGGGCAAGCAGCGGGCCGCCCTGCCCGCCGTCAACGTGCCCGACAGTTCGAAGGTTCTCTTCCTTTTCCTGCCCAATCCCGGCAAGCCGGAGGCCCCCTACCTCGTCGTGCCGATGGCCGATGACGAGAGCGCCTTCCCGCTCGGCACCACCAAAGCGATGAACCTCACCCCGGCCAACATCCGCTTCGACCTCGGCGAGTTCGCCGGGGCCAAGGGCGTGGTGGTCGCGCCGGGCAAGACCGCCATCATCGAGTCGGTAAAAAAGGTCAACCACCTCAACCAGTTCGACGCGAAGGTGATGTACGAGGTGAAGCCGAAGGAGTTCGTGGAGTTCTACAACTCGCGCTGGCGCTCGGTGGCGGGCAAGCGCGACATCGCGATCGCCTACATGGATCCGCAAAGCAAGAAGCCGATGGTGAACCTGTATGAGGACGCACCTCCGGCCGTAATCAAGCCGCCGGGCCAGTGAGGGGGGAAACCTTCCCGAAAACGAGCCCCCGCGCGCGAGGCCCGGGTCGGTTTGATTGATTTTCCGCTACCGGAAAGGGATGCCCGGGTTTATGGGGAAGACATGAAAAGGGGCACGCAACGGCTGGCGATCCTGCTCGCGATCCTGGGCAGCGGGGTAGCAGGCTGGTGGATTACCCGTTCTGCCAGTCAGCCCGCCCCGGTGAAACAGGTCGTCGAGGCTCCGGCACCGAAGCCGGTTTACGACCCGCCGCCGCTGGAGAAGAAAACGGAGAAGCGCCCGTCCGTGAAGATCCAGCGCGATACCGCGGCCGAGGAGGAGGGTGCGCTGGAGTACCAACGTTCGCTACGTTTCTCCAGCCGCGAGGCCATGGAGCAGTTCCTGACGAAGGCCAAAAGCAAAGGGATCGCCATCCTCGGCTCGATCGACCAACTGAATGCCCTGCATGTGGGCTTCCTGTCGCTGGATGACCTGAACGGCTTGCTGGATGGCAGTGAGGAGACCGCCTACATTTATCCGGTCAATCTCCCCACGCCGGCCACCGAAGGCCTCCCGGAAGGTGCCGTGGGCATGGGCGACACGCTGCTCTCGTGGCTGGGCATCAAGGGAGACAACGCGAACTTTGGCGCTAACGTGAAGTTCGTGGTCCTCGATACCGGTTCCACACTCGATGGGGCAAATAACCGGAACTTCGTCAAGCTGCCCGAAAACCCCGCCGATCAGAACGGCCACGGAACCGCGGTGAACGATCTGATCAAACAAATCGCCCCGGCCGCGGACGTGGCCTCCTACCGCATCGCGGATGACAACGGCCGCTCGAATACATTCCTGATGACGCAGGGCATCATGGCGGCACTGGAGGCACGCGTGGACATCATCAATATCTCCATGGGGTCGTACGGTAACTCCGCACTGCTCAAGGATGCCGTCGACCAAGCTCTCGCCGCAGGCATCAAGATTTTCGCCTCCGCCGGGAACGAAGGCTACACGCAAGTCTCCTATCCCGCCGCCTATGAAGGCGTGGTGAGCGTCGGCGCGGTGGATGCAAATGGCAGCTACCTGCCCTTCTCGAACAGCGGCAGCGTCTCCGTCACCGCGCCCGGACTGGACCTTCTAACAGCATGGACCGGCGGGAAGACCGTCTACTTCACCGGCACCTCTGCCAGCGCACCCATCGTGGCCGCGGCGACCGCCGCGGTCATGTCCCAAGGCGGACCGAAGACCACCAGTTCCTCCGCCTACTCGAAGCTCACGGACTACCTCAACGATGCCGGCGCGCCGGGCGACGATTCCTACTACGGATCCGGGATGGTCGATCTGGGCCGGGTCTTCCAAGGCGGAGTCGCGGGTATCCCGGATGCAGCCATCGCCGCAAACTACATTTCCACCAATGCGAACGGGCAAACGCAGCTCCAGGTGGTGGTGCAGAACCGCGGCACGACCACGCTGATCAATGCGCCGGTGACAGTGACGACGCCCGCAGGTACGAGCACCATGTATGTCTCCACCCTGCGGCCCGGAGCCATCTCCACCTTCACGCTGCCGCTCACCGTCACGGATGCAGGGGCGCGGGTGCAATCGCAGGTTTCGAATGGCTCGGGCGACATCAAGCCGTCAAACAACCGGCGCACCGATGTTTATGCCGCGCCGACTTCGAATTGAGCTTCCGCTGATGATCCTGTCCCTGCTCGCTGCGACCTGCCCGGCCGCGGAGATGCTGCAGGCACCGAATCCCGGCGGGAAGGCGGCGAACCAACTGGACATCTCCGGCAATGCCTGCGGTCCCGCCGCGCTCCTGAGCTCCTTCCGCTGTGGCAGCACCACCTGGCAAAAGGCCGCAGCCGAACTGCCCGGGGATAGCGACAAGGCACGGATGCGGCACTGGATCCGCTATTTCGGCCTGCGCCCCTCCGAGACCCTGAAGGGCCGCACGCGCTGGACCAATGCGGGCATGAACGTGGAGGACCTCGTAACCGCGGTGAACGAGATGAACCGCCCGCTCTATCTGCCGGTGGTCACTCATGACGGGCTCTTCCTGCAAGGCCGGGAGACCCCGGAGAAGCTGCTGAAGCGTACCCGCGCACGCCTTCACAGCTCGCTCAAAAGCGGCGTGCCACCGCTGCTCAGCATGCGCCGCCATGTTTTGCGAAAGGGCCAGTGGCAGTCGGTGCAGGGCCACTTTATCACCGTCATCGCCGTGCCTGCGAAGCTGGGGAAAGGCGAGCAGGGCTTCCCCATCACTTACCTGGATCCTTGGGGCGGCAAGCGCTGCGAGGGCTGGATCCGCATCCCCACGGAATCGCTGCTTGCACCGCAGGGCCAGCGCTCCCCTTGCCTGCTGGCGGACGTGCCCGCCGCGAATATCGGCAGAAAGGAAGTCCGCAAGGGCGAAAAAAGCGTAGTCATCCCCGAGGCCGTGATCGGTCGCTGGTAGGGTGGTATCCATGTGCCATCAAGGAATCCGCCTCTTTCATAGGGCGGCCGCTATCCCTCTCAACACCACGATCTCTCGCCATCACGCCATCCCAAAGCGGCGATCCTCGCGGGGCTCCGAAGGAGCCTGCGGTTCGAATGGGGACATCACAAAAGATAGAACACACATATATCGTAAGCCTGGTCACCCCCCTTTTCTACGCCCGAGAGTTCTCGCGTAGAGCACCCGCGATTCACCCCGGATTCCGAGCGCTTCTGCACGCCCGAAACCGGGTCGGTTCAGACCGTCACCAAGCCTCGGGAAGCGCTGCCGCCCTACCCGGAGTGGGTAGTACCCTTCCCCTACTCAACTTTTTTGTCTTAACGCAGGATATCGACCAAAACCTGCAAAATCATGCAACAGCTTTGAATTACACCCGAGGTGTTTAAAGCCTAGCCTTTGGTGCATCAGGAAAAGAGGTCATTTTGTAATACAGAATCGTTCTACCCCATTGGAGAGTGGGGGTTTCCGCCTCCCCCCTCCACCCGGGTAGGCGAGCCTCCCCCAATCGGGTAGGTGAATCCATTATGTATTTACAGTAGGTGGACGTGACGGCTATTTTTGACAGTAACCGTTATGAAACCCAATTCATTCTCGGCACTTCGCCGTTTAGATTTCCTCCGACGCAGACATCCCAGGGGCTTCGCCCTGGTCATCTCCTTATCCTTGATGGTGCTTCTCACTGTCTTGGCGGTAGGACTTCTGACCGTATCTACGGTATCGCTGCGTGCCTCGACTCAGAACGACGCGATGCAGGTGGCCAGGGGCAACGCCCGGATGGCTTTAGCATTGGCCATCGGTCAGTTACAGAAGAAGGCCGGTGCCGACCAACGGATCACGGCTCCCGGCAGCATCGCGAATAACGGTGCCCCGAGATGGCTGGCCGGTGTCTGGAACGGTAAATTGCCGACGGCAGCTACCCCGGTGCCCGATAAAGATAACCAGTTTCTCGGTTATCTGGCCTCCGGGACGGAGGAAGGAACCTCTTCCCCCGCCACACTGCCGGATGCCCAGGATGGTGCGGAGCTGATGGGCGAAGGTTCGCTGGGCAAGGAAGCACCGGTGACCGACAAAGTGTTGGCAAAGAAGATCGGCACTCCTTCCGCCGATGGCCAGAAGCCGGGCGGCAACTACGCTTGGGCGATTTTCGACGAAGGCACCAAGGCGAAGATCGATCTGGTCCGCAAGGAGCGCGAGGATCTGGGCAATGCAGCTCATCAGGCCGCGATGGGTGCGGCACCGCGCTTCGGTCTGGAAGCCGTGGACGGCTTGGACAGCTATGAGTGGGACAAGGAAACCGATCAAGCAAAGGCCTTCACCCTGCCGACCAGCGACCTGATCCAAGACATGCCGGAGCTGAAGGAGCGCCAGCACGAGGTGACCGTGGTCAGCAAGGGATTGGTAACCGACGCGGCGCGCGGCGGCCTGCGCAAGGATCTGAGCCTGCTCTTCTCCGGCACAAGCCTGCCAGCGGATTACTCGAACCGCCGGATCTACGATGACGAATCGGTGACCAGCGAACTTTCCAATCCCTATTGGGCGCAGGCATTCGAGTATGCCAACCTCTACGCCAAGCTCACGGGTGCCACGATGAAGGCCGCGGTGCCGAGCGGGTATAACCCCGTGAAGTACGATGCCCGCTCGCGGACCTACAAGGCCAATCCGCAAACCGCCAAGGGCATGGTGCTGATGCCGGTGGTGGCCAAGGTGCAAATGCAGTTCTCGATGGTGGCCAAGGATGCCCACGGCCCATGGGCGGGCGGCGTGGACAAGCAGACCAGCACGGCCGCGGACAACTACATGGTCTATCTGATCTACTCGCCGATCGTGACGCTCTACAACCCGTACAGCGTGCCGATCAACTTCGACGAGTTGCGGATCGACTTCAAGGACCTGCCGCTGGGCTTCCGCTTCTACCGCAACGGCCAGCCGCTGACCCGGACCATGGCCCACTTCAACCAGCTCTACGTGAACATGGACGGTAACTCGTCCACCCCGAAGACCTTCGGTGTGAACATTCGTAACAGCTACTCGCAGACTCGCACCGGCTCGATCACGATGCAGCCGGGCGAGAACCGGGTATTCGGTGAATCGGTGGACGGGAAGTGGTCCTTCGCATCCAACGAAGGGTCTTTCTTCGACTGGACCAACTCGGGCGGTGTCGGCTTCACCGGCAACATCCCGCTGGCACCGGGCTATCCCTCGCAGGGCGTCGGCTTCTGGCTCGACTGGCTGACTCCGGACGACCTGAAGTACACAAACGATGGCTGGGGCGTGCTGCCACTCGCTCTGAACGACCGCATCGATGTCGGCTTCGGTCCGATGAAGTCCACGGCCACGACCGGCCCGCGCCTATCCATCGAGCTCAACCTCGTGCAAGGCAGCACCCGCAAGCGCTCCGGCACGCTAGACTTGGACTACGTGGATGACAGCACCCTGCGGACAGCGTTGAGCAAGGGCTCCTCTACGTTCCCGAATGGCGAAGAGCGGCTTGAGCGCCCCTATCTGGGCAGCGAGATGTATGAAAGCCCGAGCACGCCGCTGAAAAACTTCACCCGCGCCAAGGCCTTCGCCCAATTCAGCTTCTATGCGAAGACCACCCTGGACACGGACACCCCGTCCAAGCCGTGGGTGCAGGGCAGCCACAATACCAGCTTGGTCGGAATCGATCTGGCCAAGGAGGACATGGGCATCCACCCCTTCGAGGTCTCGCTCAAGCGCTTGGCTCCCAGCTATCGCTTCCCGATCGATGCCTTGAACCGCGGCAAGTTCTTCACCGGCCACAGCGAGGCGAACGGCACTCGTATCGCACCGCAATATGAAATCCCGATGCTGCCGGTGCAGAGCCTCGCGCAACTCCGCCACGCCCAGCTCTGCAACCAAGGCTTCCTGCCAGGTGCTACCTACACGGTGGGCGAATCCTTCGCCAGCGGCATGATCCCGTCCGGTGCCGTCTCCGCGGCGAGCACCAAGGACTACCGGATGCTCGACCATGCGTGGATGGCGAACAACGCACTGTGGGACAGCTACTTCTTTTCCACCCTCTCCCCTTACTCGGGCCCCGTGCTTGGCACGCGCAACCTGAACTCCGTAGCGGAGAAGTTCTTCAAGGGTGAAGAGCAACTCCTCAATTCGCGGATCATCCCGGCGGGCAACACCTCGCCAGAGGAAACCGTGGCAGAACTCACCGACGCGGATGGCTACCAGACCAGCGCCGCGCACCTGATGATCGACGGGGCCTTCAACGTGAACTCCACCTCGGTGGCCGCTTGGACCGCGCTCCTCGCCTCGCTGAACATGGAAGACGTGGATTACTATTCGCTCGTCGATGGTGCCGCGACTCCCACAACCGGAGTGGAAAGCGATGCCTCCTATCCCTTCACCCGCATGCGCCGCGCCGGCGGCCCCTCCGTGGAGAAGGCCGGGATGCTGCAGGGCCGCCATGCCCGCTGGACCGGCATGCGCACGCTGGAGAAGGGCCAGATCCAAACCTTGGCGGAGAACATCGTGGAAGAGATCCGCGAGCGCGGCCCCTTCCTTTCACTGGCAGAATTCGTTAACCGCCGCCCGGGCAACGACAAGGAGAAGGCCTTGGCCGGTGCCTTGCAAACGGCGATCGACAAGACCGATTCCATCAATGCCCGCTTCTCGGAAGACTCCCGCACCTTCGCTCTCGACAAGCTCACGGGCTATACCTTCCCGGAAGCCATGCAGGGGATGAATGCCGCGGGCGCTCCCGGCTACCTGACGCAGGGAGACATCCTCTCCGCCCTCGGCCCGGTGGTGGCCGTGCGCTCGGATACCTTCCGCATCCGCACCTACGGCGAGGCCCTTGATCCGGACAGCAAGGTCATCGCCCGCGCTTGGTGCGAAGCGATAGTGCAACGTCTGCCAGACTTCGTGGATTCTACCAACGAGCCGCAGACCGTGACCGGAGCGCTCAGCCTGATCAACCAGACCTTCGGCCGCCGCTTCGTGGTTACTTCCTTCCGCTGGCTCGGCAAGGACGAGGTTTGATCCAAGCTGAATCCCAGCTCAAAGCCTCACGCTTTGCTTCCTTCAGCCCCCCGGCTTGCCAAGTGCCGCCGGGGGGCTTCATCTTTTAACCCAATCATGATTCCCCGTTTCCTCGTCCTCATGCTGGCCCTCGCGGCTCCCCTTGCGGCGCAGACCCGCAAGGTCACCCTTCGCACCCTCTGCTTCACCCATGTCAACGGCGTGAAGAAGGTCTTTCTCCCCGGACCGGAGCCGGGCAGCCTCGCCGAGGTCCCGCTCTATACCGAGGTCTTTTCCCTTCCCGTCGAGGTCAACATCACCGGTGGCAAGGCCAGCTTCCTTCTAAGCGAAGCCGCACCCGAGCCGGGCAAGCAGCGTGCCGCCCTGCCCGCCGTCAACGTGCCCGACAGCTCGAAGGTTCTCTTCCTTTTCCTGCCCAATCCCGGCAAGCCGGAGGCCCCCTACCTCGTCGTGCCGATGGCCGATGACGAGAGCGCCTTCCCGCTCGGCACCACCAAAGCGATGAACCTCACCCCGGCCAACATCCGCTTCGACCTCGGCGAGTTCGCCGGGGCCAAGGGCGTGGTGGTCGCGCCGGGCAAGACCGCCATCATCGAGTCGGTAAAAAAGGTCAACCACCTCAACCAGTTCGACGCGAAGGTGATGTACGAGGTGAAGCCGAAGGAGTTCGTGGAATTCTACAACTCGCGCTGGCGTTCGGTGGCGGGCAAGCGCGACATCGCGATCGCCTACATGGATCCGCAAAGCAAGAAGCCGATGGTGAACCTGTATGAGGACGCACCCCCGGTCGTGATCAAGCCACCGGGCCAGTAACTCAAGTCCCGCTGCGGGCGATTCTGCGCGGCCAGAAGACCGCCCGCCAGATCGAGCGTCTAACAGACGAGCGCGGGACCTTCAGCTTGGTAGCCGGCAGTCCTTCCGCGCCTGCCATCAAGGCCACGGTATCGTCTCCAATGAGAGCGGGCAGCACGGAGGCGGCGCGCAGACGCAGCAAGTTCAGACGGTGAGCATATCGACGGCCGGACTCAAGCCAGACGGCGGCGTGCTTCAGCCACTCGCTACGCGCCGGGATCAACTGCGCGGGGTCCAAGGGATCGGCGACGGGCAGGTAGCAGCGCCCGTTGGCCAGATCCTCGGGCAGATCGCGCAGGATGTTCACCAGTTGCAGGCCCATCCCATAGCGAACGCCCAGCTCTTTCAGGTCGTCCGGCGCGGAATCGGAGAAGCGGTCGCCCAAGGTGAGGAAGCCGACGCGGGTCCAGAAGCCTCCGACACAACCGGCCACGCGGTAGCAGTAGTCCTCCAGCTCGTGCTCGTTCTTCAGGCTCTTCGGGAGCAGGCGGCTGGCCTCGTCGAAGCGGACCAGATCAAGGCGCTGACCGCTGATAATCGTGGTCACCACATCGCGGACGGCATCGGCTTGGAGATCATCCAGCCGGAAGAGTGCATCGAAGCATTCGTCGAGACGTTCGAGCAGGGTCTTCTCGGACTCGTTGTCCTGCCGGGCGATGAAGGTCTTCAGCTTGTCTTGGCACCAGCGGGAGGACTTGCCGGCGATGCGGTCGGAGAAGGCATCGAGGAGTTCAAGGCGATCATCGACCGGGATGGAGGCGGTATCGGCCAGCGTATCGCTGGCCCGTGCCAGCAGGTAGCCGGTGGAGGTGGCGGGACGCATGGGGCCCGGAAGTGCTCGCAGGCTCAGATAGAACGAGCGCGAGACACTTTTCAGAACTTGACGATCAATGCGATCCACCGCCGGAAGCGAGCCTGAGTGGAACGCCCGCTTCAAGCCTCAAGTCACAGGCCGTCGAGTCTTTCCTGACACCGGGCGAGGTATTCCTCATACTCCTGGCTCTGGGGACGTTCGCGGCAGAGGATGGACCAAGTGGCGACGGATTCGCCGTAGGCGGCGCGTGCCAGCTCCATGCGATTGCCACGCTGGGCGGCGAGGCCGAGATCGGCGAGGACAAGACCGAGGGTGCGCTTCACCTGTTCGGCCCGGAGCAGTCCGTAGTCGCTATCGACCAGCTTGCGCAGGATTTCCGCGGCGCGGGTTTCCAGCTCGATCTCTTTCTCGAATTGTTCCTCGAAACCGACGAGCCGCCCCTTTTGCCAGAGTAGGATTGCGTAGCGGTAGCGCACGAAATGGTCGGCGGCATCCGCCACCGCCGCGCCTTCCACGAATTGCAGGCCTTCATCCATCAACTGGTGGGCCTGACTGAGATTGCCGCGATCCCGGAGGATGCCGGACATCAGGCCGCGCTGGGCAGCGAGGCGAGCCCGCACCTTGGTATTCTCCGGAAGCTTCACCAGCAGATCCTCCAGGATCTTCACTGCGGCCCCGGACATGGACTCGGCGCCGGCGACGTCGGCGGAATCCATCGCCGCCTCGGCGATCGCCCCGTAGCAGCCTGCAAGTTCGAGACGCAGCTCGAGGTTGCCCGGATCATCCTTGAGCATGGCCAGCAGATCTTCCGCCGCCATGCCGCGGGCCTCGCGCGCATCGCCCATCTGGCCGATGCCATCGAGGATCGTGGCCGAGGCGAGATAGCAGGACGCGAGCTCCGAACGCAGGATCACGTGATCGGGACGTTGGTCCACCAGATCGTTCAGCACCTTCGTGGCGCGCTGCAGCCGTTCGTAGGCCTCGGCATCGCGGCCGGTGGCGACCATCAGATTGGATTCGTTGATATCGAGGATCGCGAGGAGTTCCTGCACGCGGTCGGCATCGACTTCGGCTTGTGGCACGGCTTCCAGCGCCCTGCGCGCGGTGGCGAAGGCGGAGGGGGCCGTCTCATCGTTGCGGGCCTGTAGAAGCAGGGCGAGCAAGAGTCGGTCGGTGGCAAGACGCAGCTCCAGATCGGGTCCGGAAGGAAGGTCACCGGTCGAGGCAAGCGCTTCGGCCAAGCGCTCGGTGGCGAGCTTGGAATCGCCTTTGGCCAAGGAAACCTCCGCAAGCTGGAGCCGGGCCCGGGCACGCTCTTCCTTCAACTCCGGGACATCGGCATTGCGGATGATGAAGTCCTGGAAGTAGCCCTCCAGACGCTTCAGCCGGACTTCGCGACCATCGAGCGGCGGCAGCTTGCGATGCCCCTTTTCCATCGCCCAGGTGAAGAGATGATCGGCGGTTGCCTGCGATGCTTCCAGACGGGCCAGCCAGCGGTCCTTCTCATATTGAAGTTCCCGCCGTTCGGACTCAGAAGCCTTCTTGGTGGCCGCAAGTTCGGTCTCCATTCCGCTCCGGCTTCCCGCGGCCTCGGCCAGCAGTCCTTCCAAACGCTGGATATCACCTCGGCGACCCGCTTCCTCCGCGGAGACCTCGGAGCGCTTCATCTGATAGAGAATCGACAGGATCGCCACGCCTCCGGCGAGGACCCCTGCCGCCACATTCGCCCTCCATGTGCCGCGGCGGGCTCGGCGGTGCTGGTCCAGCACGGCATCCCGCTGTTGCTCCGCGGCGAGCTCCCGATCCGCGACTTGGAACAGGGCCAGCACCGCGCCGGCATTGGCGGGGCGCAGGCTGTCATCCAAGGCAAGACAGCGGTCGAGGACTTCGCGATACACCTTTTCCAAGGCATTCGCCGGAGCATCGGGCCAAACGACCTCGGGCTTCGCCTCGATCGACTTCGCCACGCTTTTGAGATTCGCCGCGATCCCGTCGCGCCGCGTCTTGCCAGGCTCCGGAGCCACCTGATCGAAAGTGGCCGTGCAACGAGGAAAGGCCCCGGTCAGGAGGCGGAATGCCAGCACGGAGAAGGCGAAGACATCCCAGCGATAACCCTTCTCGCGCAGATAGCCATCCGGGGCCCGGAGTTGGGTTGGCGGCTGATAGAGGATCGCATCCGTATATTCCAAACTCTGGATCCCGGGCATGTTGCCGAGAGCCCAGTCGGTCAGCACCACCTTGCCCGTTTCATCGAAGAAGATGTTCCCCGGCTTCAGATTCCCGTGCGCCACCTGCCGCTCGTGCAGGGCGGCCAGCGCCCGCAGGATCTCCAGCACCGTGGACCAGGAGTTCTCCCCGGGGAAGCGGTCCAGTCGATGTTGTAGAGAGCGCGGGATCCAAGCCTCCCCCACCTCGTCGCCCAGAAACTTGGTAATCCGGATGATCTGCTTGCCCCGGTAGTCGGCCGCCCGCTCAGGGAGCAATCCCTCCGGCCAGGAAGGATCCTCCGCCCGCAGCGCCATTTCCTCCAGCAGCGCCCGGTTTACCGCCGCCGCGTCGAAGACCTTCACCGCCACCATCTCGCCCGAAGCGTCGCGCGCTCGGTAGACGCGACCGCAGGCCCCGGCCCCGACGGGACCGAAAACCTCGAGCGAATTCACTTCGGGGGGCTGCATGCAAGCAGGATGCAGCAAGTCAGCGACCGCGCCAACCCTTCAATTGTCATCGAAAATTCCTTACGCTCCGATGAAATATTACTCACGGGTTCCGGCGTATCCCGTGTTCGAAGAACCGTCTCCTATCCCCATGAAGATCCGATGCCCCGGCAATCCGCTTGATCGCTACACATCGCGCCGCGAATTCCTCCACGTCGGCCTGATCGGCGGGCTGGGTCTCACCCTCCCCCAATTCCTGCGCCAGCAGGCGAAGGGCGACCAGAAGTTCTACGAAACCCGCGAGGGCGTGGCGAAGGGGATCATCCACATCTTCCTCCCCGGTGGCATGGCTCACCAGGAGTCCTTCGACCCGAAGCCTTTCGCCCCCGCCGAGTATCGCGGCCCCTTCGGTGCGATCGATACCAAGATCCCGGGCATCCAGTTCGGCGAGAAGATGAAGGACCTCGCGCAACTGGCGGACAAGATGACGATAATCCGCTCGATGTCGCACGGCGAGGCTGCCCACGAGCGTGGCACGCATAACATGTTCACCGGCTACCGGCCCTCCCCCGCCCTCGAGTATCCCTCCTACGGCTCGGTGATCTCGCACGAACTGGGCTCCAAGAACAATCTGCCGCCCTACGTCTGCGTCCCCTCCGTGCCAAACGAATTCGCAAACTCCGGCTACCTTTCCTCCGCCTACGGACCTTTCGCGCTCGGCTCGGATCCCTCGAACAAAAACTTCCAGGTCCGCGACCTGAACCTGCCAAATGGCTGCGACGAGTTCCGCTTCAACCGCCGCCGTTCGCTTCTGGAAACCGTGGACTCGCACTTCCGCGCTCTGGAGAAGTCCGACGCGATCGACGCGATGGATGCTTTCTATCAGCACGCCTACAAGCTGATCTCCTCCGAGAGCGCCCGCGAGGCCTTCAACCTGAAGACCGAGCCGGACGCCCTGAAGGACGAATACGGCCGCAACGAAGCCGGCCAGCGCATGCTGCTCGCCCGCCGCCTGATCGAAGCCGGCACCCGCTTCGTCTCGCTCACCGTTGGCGGCTGGGACCACCACGATAACATCAAGGGCGCGATCGAAGGCCAGATGCCGCCGGTCGACAAGGCGATCGCCACGCTGATCCGGGATCTCGAGCGCCGCGGCATGCTGGACTCCACGCTGGTCATGGTCACCACCGAGTTCGGCCGCACGCCCAAGATCAACCCCACCGGCGGTCGCGACCACTGGCCGAGCGTCTTCTCCGTGATGCTCGCGGGCGGAGGCTTCAAGCAAGGCTACGTCCACGGTTCCTCTGACGCGCTCGGCGGCGGTGTGGATACCGACGGCGTCACCGTCGAGGATCTCTCGACGACCATCTACAACCAGATCGGCATCACCAGTGACAAGGAGCTCATGGCTCCCGGCGGCCGCCCGATTGAGATCGTGGATGGCGGGCATGTGCTGGATGTGCTGCTGGCGAAGAAGGCATGAGCGAGGAATGACGAATTCCGAATTTCCGAATGTCGAATGAAGTGTTCTAGCGGAATTGCGTGGCTCTCCCTGGCGGCACCGGCTCTGGCCGGTTTCACGCCGACGCTGAACCTGATCGAGCCTCGTGGCGGCCAGCGCGGTACGGAGATCGAGATGCACTTCTACGGCGAGCGGCTTGACGGACTGCAGGAGGTGCTGGCCTATCAGCCCGGCATCGAGTTCCGCTCCTTCGCGGTGGAAAACCACCAACACGCCTCGGCCAAGATCTTCATCAAGCCGGATGCCCCTCTCGGCGAGCATGGCCTGCGGGTGCGCACCGGCGGCGGTGTGAGCTTCCTGCGTTCCTTCTTCGTCGGCCAGTTCCCCACCGTCAACGAAGTGGACCCGAACGACACGCCGGAGGAGGCCCAGCGCATCGAGCTGAACACCACCGTGCAAGGCATCGCCAAGCAGGAAGATGCGGACTACTATGTTTGTAGTTTGAAGAAAGGCCAGCGTTTCACCGCCGAGGTGGAGGCGATGCGCCTGGGTCGCAAGATGTTCGATGCCTACGTGGCGATCGTGGATCCGAAAGGCTTTGAAATCGCCTCCTGCGACGATGCCGCGCTGCTGCGCACCGACCCCTTCGTCTCCGTGATCATCCCGGAGGATGGCGACTACAAGGTGCTGGTGCGGGAAGCGGCATACGAGGGCGACGATAGTTGCCAGTATCGCGTCAGCATCGGCACCTTTCCGCGCCCGAAAGCGGTCTTCCCCGCGGGGGCAAAGCCGGGTGAAACGGTTGAATTCAAGTTCGTCGGCGATCCCGCGGGCGACTATACCGAGACGGTCACCATTCCCGCGGATGCCGGCGATAAATTCGCGCTCTTCCCTTCCCGCGATGGCGTGCATGCGCCTTCTCCCCATTGGATCAAGGTTTCACCGATCGCCTCCGCGAACGAAGCCGAGCCTAACCAAGGCGTGAAGAGCGGCACAAAGTTGCCGGATCTTCCCAGTGCCGGTCACGGCATCATCGGTGAAGAACGCGATGTCGACTTCTTCTCCTTCAAGGCGGTCAAGGGCGAGAACCTCACGATCAAGGTGCTGGCCCGCGAGCTCCGCTCCCCGCTGGATCCGGTGCTCTCGATCCGCGATGCGAAGGGCAAGAACCTCGCGAACAACGATGACCAGGGCGGCCCGGATTCGGTGCTGCAATGGACGGCCCCGGAAGAGGGCGAATACTTTGCGGTGATCAAGGACCAGCTCCAGCGCGGCGGCCCGGACTTCACCTATCGTTTGGAAATCCTGCGTCGTGACGCGGCCATCGCGGCATCGCTGCCCGTGGTGGAGCGGGACAACTCCCAGAAGTGGAAGGTGATCCCCGTCCCGCGCGGCAACCGCTACGCCGCGATGGTCAACGTCGCGCGGGAGAACATCGGCTGCGACATGAGTTTCGAAGCCGAGAGCCTGCCCGCCGGCGTAACCATGAAGGCCCCGCTGGTTCATCGTTCGGTGAATGCCATGCCGGTCGTCTTTGAAGCCGCAGCGGATGCCCCCGTGGCTGGCAGCTTGCACCGCTTCAAGGTGAAGGCCGCGGGCGATGCGCCGCAGATCTCGGGTGGACTGGTGGACACGGTCCATCATGTGGAGATCAACAACCAGGGCCCCTACCACTCCGCTAGCAGCGATCGCGTGCCGGTGGCGGTGACCGATGAGGCGCCCTACAAGCTCGAGCTGGAGGCACCCGCGGTGCCGATCGTGAAGAACGGCTCCATGCATCTCAAGGTGAAGGCCCAGCGCAAGGAAGGCTACACCGAGGCCATCACGCTGCGCTTCATGTGGAATCCCCCCGGCATCGGCTCCCCGGCCACCATCACCATGAATGGCGACCAGAGCGAAGCGCTCTACGAGATCAATGCCAACGGCGATGCTCCTCCCGCCGAGTGGCAGGTCTGCGTGCTGGGCGAGGCCAATACGCCACAGGGCCCCGTGCTGGTTTCCACCTCGCTCGTTCCCCTGCGCGTGGCCGACCCCTACCTGGCGATGACTATGGACATGGCCGCCACCGAGCAGGGCAAGCCCACCACGATGATCTGCAAGGTGGAGTATCCCGGCAAGTTCGAGGGCAATGCCACGGCCGAATTGTTAGGCCTGCCGCATGGTGCCAAAACCGCGCCGGTGAACTTCCCGAACGGACAAGCCGAGGTTCACTTTCCGCTGGAAATCGCGGGCGACTCCACTGTCGGCAAGCACACCGCGCTCTTCTGTCGAGTGACCGTGCCGGAGAACGGAGCCACCATTCTCCATCAGGTCGGCCAAGGCGGCACCCTGCGCATCGACAAACCCGCCGAGAACGCGCCACCGCCGCCTCCCCAACCCGTGGCCCAAGCCGAGACCGCCCCCGCCGCTCCGGTGGAGAAGCCGCTCTCGCGACTGGAGCAACTGCGGCAGAAGAAGTAGAAAACTCCGGGTGCACCGAATCCCCTACGCCAAAGGCGTTTCGCACATGGGCAGCCCGTAGCCCCATGCTCGCTCCTGCCCCCATAGCGACACATCTCAGCCTTTGTAGATGTCCCCACGTGGTCCGAGCGCATCCACATAGAGCACATTGTCGATCTCGATCACGGTCAAAATCGCGCGGTAACTTCCCACTCTCAAACGCGACCATCCGGTTAAGTTGCCGCTCATCGGCTTGATGTCGGGATGATCCGCGATGTTTGCCAGCCCGGCCACTTCCCGCAGGGCATCACGCACTTGGATGGCACGCTCGCGAGGCATTCGACTCAAATACTTCGCAGCCCGGCGATGGAACACAATTGACCGCATTAGAGACCGAGCTCCTTCTCAAGCTCGTCCAAAGTGACGAAGTTCTCGCTCCGTCCTCCTTCCCGGTCCGCCTTGGCTTCACGGATCGACTCCTTTTCATCGGAACTCAAGTCGAGGCCATGACTCTCGACGAAGTCGACGAATTCCTCGTAAGGAATCACGACCTCGATCGGTTTGCCACTCCGGTCATACCGGACGCTCTTTTGCAGGAGGGCTTCCGCCGTCATGACTTGAAGGTAGCGGCTCCCCGATTTTTTGCGAGCCTTGGTTTCCGGTTGAACCCGGCTCTGCTTGAGTTCACCCGGAACAACCCTCCATCATCCACCGGATCACCCCTCCGCGTATATCGTTTTCATCGATACCTACATCGAGAAAACCGATGTTGGGAAATGATGGGAAGACCCGGTATGAGAGCCCGTGAACGCGACCGGACAGCCCGGTCTCTTCGCTCCCTTCCTACCCCTTCTTCCCATGGATACCCGCGCCTTCGAATGCTTCGGCTCCTCCCACGGCATCGCCCTTCTCTGCACGGTTCTGGCTGCCATCGGCATGATCCGCCTCAACCGTTCTTCCACTGTCACCGATCACCTCAAGCGCCTGGCGAACACCGCGCTCGCGGTGATCCTCGTCCTCGCTGTCGCCGCGGATCCCCTGCTCACTTGGCTCCGCTACCGCGATTCGGAGGACATCGCGCTCGCCGGACGACTCGTCCGCGAAACCGCCCTGCCCTTCTACCTCTGCGATGTCGTCTCCATCGTGCTGGCCATTGCCCTCGTCACCCGCCGCACCCGCTGGGTGGAGGTCGGCTATCTCTGGGGCATCGGGGGCACTGTCCAAGGCCTGCTCACCCCCACCCTCTACTTCGATTGGAACACCCCGGAGTACTATGCCTTCTTCCTGCAACACGGGGGCGTGCCGGTCGCCGCACTCGCCTTGGTTTTCGGCGCACGGATCACGCCGGAGCCCGGCACCTTCCGTCGCGTCGTACTCTGGAGTTGGGTCTATATGGGCGGCGTGATGCTGCTGAATGTCCTGCTGGGAGCGAACTACGGCTTCCTCAACGGCAAGCCCGCCGTCGGCACCATGTTCGACTACATGGGCCCTTATCCCTACTACCTCATCACTCTTCAAGCCGTCGCCTTCACCATCTACGGCCTCCTCCTGCTGCCCTTCTCCAAGAGCGGTCGGACCCAAGCACTCTCCGTCGCAGAAATCGACCCGGCGACCTGAGACCGTCAAGCACCTCCATCAAGCCCCATACGCCGAAGGCTCAGCGGACCAGAGCGATCCGAATCTCTGAAGCCCGCCGTCCACATCATCCACCGACAAAATCGGGACCCTGCGCGTTTCATCAACCGTGACGCCGTTGCCATCGATAAGCCTTCTCGGCATCACCTTCGCGCTAAACACCGCCTCGGAGGCATCGCTGAATCGCCCCGCCGCCGACATCAACGCGATCATCTCCTCGGTAAAAACCTACCGCATCAACTGTGGCGAACTCCCGCCCTCGGAACTCGGGCTCGGAGCCCTCGTAATCCGCCCGTCATCACTCGTCGGCAGACGTTGGGTCCAGATGGCTGACAAGATTCCGACCGACCCGTGGAACCGCCCCTACCGTTATGTGGCCGGTGATGGCTATCCGGGCGGATTCGGGGTTTACTCCTGCGGGAAAGATGGGCTCACCTCTACCCAAGGCAATGATTCGGACGACTGGAATTCCTGGAGTGATCCGGATGAGCGACCGGATACACCGGCCCAGCGACGTGTGAAGCTATCCCTTGCCGGAGGCGGTCTCGCGATGCTTTTCTTCTATCTGGGAGCAAGGGTTGCAGGCAAAAAAGAGCGAGGGCCAGAAGTAAGAGCATAGCCCATCTGCTGCAGGTGTTTTAGCCTCCCGGAATTTGAAAAGCGTTTCATGATTGCGTCGTATCTGCCCCATGCGTCTTGCCTTCTCCCTCGGACTCCGTGTCTCCACTGCCGGTCTGGCCCTCGTCGGCCCGGCCTTGGCTCAGGATACCGCGAGCTTCGATGCAGCCCGGAAGGTCTTGGAAACCAAGTGCGTGTCCTGCCACTGCCCGGAGAAAACCAAGGGCGACTTGCTGCTCACAAAGCGCGAAGAATTCCTCAAAGGCGGCGAATCCGGCCCGGCCATCCTCCTTGAGAAGGCCGCCGATTCCGAGTTGCTCAAACGGGTGAAGCTCGACGAGGACGACGATGAAATCATGCCCCCCAAGGGTGGCCCCCTGAAGCCGGAAGAAATCTCCGCGCTGGAAACCTGGATCGCCGCTGGAGCCCCATGGCCGGAGGGCATCGTCATGACCCCGCGCCCGAAGACCGCCCTGCCGGATTGGAATGCCGAGCCGGACCCCGCAATCGGCGCGATCGAAGCTTTCCCCAAGTCCGTCACCCTGGAGACCGCGGCTGACTTCCACAAGGTGCTGGTGATGGCCCGCTTCAATGACGCCGCCACCCAGGACATCACCCGTCAGGTCAAGGTCACCCTCGCCGATCCCAGCATCGCCAAGCTCGAAGGCACCGAGCTCAAGCCGCTCAAGGACGGTAGCACCGCCATGCTCTTCGAGTATCGCGGCCTGAAGACCGAGATCCCCGTGACGGTGAAGGACGCCGCCAAGCCGCGCCCCGTCTCCTTCCAGCTCGATGTGATGCCGGTGCTCACTTCCTCCGGCTGCAATACCGGCTCCTGTCACGGCTCCGCGCGCGGCAAGGATGGATTCCATCTCACCCTCTTCGGCTTCGATTCCCAAGGCGACCACTTCCGCCTCACCCGTGAGAACCCCGGCCGCCGCGTGAACCTCGCGCTGCCGGAGGAATCCCTGCTCGTCACCAAGGCGATCGGCTCCGTGCCACACACCGGTGGCAAGCTCTTCGAGAAAGACAGTGCTGCTTATAAGACGCTCGTGGATTGGATCCGCGATGGCGCGGAGTACGACAAGGGCGAGATCCCGCAGCCCACCAGCATTACCATCGAGCCGCCGCAGGTCGTTCTGAAGGGCGAGGGCTTGGAAACTCCTTACACGGTCAAGGCCACTTACTCGGATGGCACGGACCGCGATGTCACCACGCTCTCGACCTTCTCCACTTCGAATGACAACTCGGTCTCGGTGAACTCCCGCAGCGGGATGTCCGCCTCGAAGAACCGCGGCGAGGCCTTCCTGTTAGGCCGCTTCATGACCTTCACGGAAGTGGCGCAGTCGATCGTCATCCCGAAGAACCTCGACTACACCCGCCCCGAGCTGCCGGAGTTCAACTACATCGACAAGCTCGTCTACGACAAGTTGCACAAGCTGCGCATCATCCCCGCCCCGCTCTGCGATGACGAGACCTTCATCCGCCGCGTCTTCATCGACGTGGTCGGCAAGCTGCCGGAGCCTTCCGAGCGCGAACAATTCCTCGCCAGCACTGATCCGCAGAAGCGCGAGAAGCTCGTCGACGAGCTGATCTCGCGAAAGGAATTCTCTGAGATGTGGGTCATGAAGTGGGCGGAGCTCCTGCAGATCCGCACCTTCAACAACGGCCCACAGCAGGTCTCCTACAAAGCGGCACTGGGCTACTACAACTGGCTGCGCGACCGCATCACCGCGAACGTGCCCTTCAACAAGGTGGTGGAGGAGATCCTCTCCTCCGAGGGCGGCACCTTCTCCAGCCCGCCGACGAACTTCTTCCAGATCGAGCAGGACACCCTGAAGCTCACGGAGAACGTCGCGCAGGTCTTCATGGGCACCCGCATCCAGTGTGCGCAGTGCCACAACCATCCCTTCGACCGCTGGACAATGGATGACTACTACGGCTTCGCCTCCTTCTTTGCGCAGGTGAAGCGGAAGCCGGCGGAAGACCCGCGCGAGCGCGTCGTCTTCGATGGCGGCGGCGAGGTGCCCCACCTCGTGACCAAGCAACCGGTGAAACCCCGCTTCCTCGGAGCGAAGACTCCGGACGACTTCGGCAAGAAGTCACGACGTGAAGCGGTGGCCGAGTGGCTCGCCTCCACGGATAACCCCTGGTTCGCGAAGAACGTCTCGAACGTCGTCTGGTCCCACTTCTTCGGGGTCGGCATCACCGATCCCGTGGACGACGTGCGGATCTCCAACCCGCCGGCGAATCCCGAGCTGCTCAACGCGCTCTCCGGCAAGTTCGTGGAATACAACTACGACGTCCGCAAGCTGGTCCGCGACATCTGCACCAGCCGGACCTACCAACTCTCCAGCGCGGTGAACGAGACCAACGAAACGGACACCCGCAACTTCTCCCGCGCCCTCGTCCGCCGGGTCCGCGCGGAGGTGCTGCTGGACTGCATCTCGCAGGCCACACAGACCCCGAACAAGTTCAAGGGCCTGCCGCTCGGCTCCCGCGCCGTGCAGATCGCGGATGGCAATACCTCCACCTATTTCCTCACCACCTTCGGCCGCGCCACCCGCGCCACCGTCTGCTCCTGTGAAGTGAAGATGGAGCCGAATCTCTCCCAGGCCCTCCACCTCCTCAATGGCGACGCCACCCACAACCGCATCCAGCAGGGCAAGGTGGTGGAGTCGATGATGGAGCAGAAGAAGACTCCGGAGGAAATCATCCGCCATCTCTACCTGAAGACCGTGAACCGCGAACCTACCGCGGAGGAGAACGGCAAGCTGATGGCGGCCGTGAACGAGGGCAAGGACGACAAGGAAAAGCAGCAGATCCTGATGGATGTCTTTTGGGCCCTGCTGAACTCGAAGGAGTTTATCTTCAATCACTGAGACGAGTTAGAGGACAGTTCCGGGAATCGCCCCCATACATCCCACGACAACGAAATCTCAGGATTGTTCAAAAATTTATTCTTTGGGATTGTCTACCTACGCGATCGCGTGTAGACCGGTGTCCATGCTGTCCCACCCAGCCCAGCCCGAGGATCCCGCTGTCGCCGCGGAGACCTTGGTTGAACCCGCGATGCGGGAAAATCGCCGGCGGCATCTTACCGTGGAAGAAGTCCTGTCCCAATTCGACGGGGAGTTCTTCCGCAACTGGTTCATCGACGGCCCCAAGCTGTTGTTGAAGGGCAAGTTCAGCCGCCGCGCGGCCTTCTTCCTGACGATCGGCGCCCTGCCGGCGTTGATGGGAGTAGCCTATATCCTTCTGCCCGACGTCCTTTTCCCGACGCCGCAGCACAACGCCTTCTTCCATTTCGCGAAGGTGGTGAGCAGCGATGTCGCGTCCTTAATTCCAATCGGGATCGGACTCATCGCCACGGTTTTCAGCTTCAGGTTACCGTTGGGTTCTTGAGCAAAGTTTGAGTGTGTATTAGACGCCTGAAGAAAGCCCGGCACCGCCCAGTGCCGGGCTTTCGTTTTCCCGGAAGAGGCCTTTCCCGGGCACGCATTTTTTCAGCAAGAATCGATACGATGCGTTTCGTATTCGTTTCGGTTTGGTGAAATCCTCTTACACCCTTACGACCCGCCTCTCGCTCGCGGCCCTCCTCCTCGGCCCCCTCCCGGCTGCCGAGAAGGTGACTTTCGACGACCACGTGCTGCCGGTCTTCCAGCAGAGCTGCCTGAACTGCCATAACCCGGACAAGGCGAAGGGCGGTCTCGACCTCTCCACCTTCTCCGGCACGATGAAGGGCGGCTCCGGCGGCAAGATCGCGGAGCCCGGGGATACCGGCTCGAAGCTGATCGCCGTCGTCATGCACAGCGCCGAGCCCAAGATGCCGCCGGAAGGCGAGAAGCTGGGCGGCGCGCAGATCGAGATCCTGAAGGCGTGGATCGAGGGCGGCCTGCTGGAGAATAAGAGCTCTTCCGCCCGCAAGCCGACCAAGCCGAAGTTCGACACCACCATCGCCTCCGCCGCCGATCAGAAGCCGGACGGCCCGCCGCCAATGCCGCAGGACGTGCTCTTGGAGCCGCCCGTGCTCGCTCATCGCGCCTCCTCCGTGAACGCGATGGCCAGCTCGCCTTGGGCCCCGCTCCTCGCCATCACCGGCCAAAAGCAGGTGCTGCTCTTCGATACGAATAGCCTCGAACTCACCGGCATCCTCCCCTTCCCCGAAGGCGACCCCACCTCGCTCGCCTTCACGCCGAATGCCCGCTACCTCATCGTCGGCGGCGGCGTGCCCGGCAAGTCCGGCGTCACCGTGACCTTCGATGTCGTCACCGGCGAGCGCATGCTCGTGGCAGGCAATGAATTCGACAGCGTACTCGCCACCGACCTGAAGCCCGACCTCTCGATGGTCGCGACCGGCTCCCCTTCCCGGCTGATCAAGATCTGGAAAGCGGAGGACGGCTCGCAGCTCCACTCGATCAAGAAGCATACCGAGTGGGTCACCGCGCTCGACTTCTCGCCGGATGGCATCCTCCTCGCCACCGGCGATCGCAATGGCGGCGTGTGGGTCTGGGAGGCGGATAGCGCGAATGAATTCCACACCCTCCGCGCCCACCAGGCCGCCATCACCGCCACCTCTTTCCGCGCGGATTCGAACCTCCTCGCCAGCGCCTCGGAAGACGGCACCGTCCGCTTCTGGGAGATGAATGGCGGCAGCGAGGTCAAGAAGCTCGATGCCCACCCCGGCGGCGTGCTCGCCTTCGCTTGGGCGCGGGATGGCTCTTTCATCACCTCCGGTCGCGACAAGGTGGTGAAGCTCTGGAAACCCGACTTCAATCTGGCCCGCGAATACAAGGACCAGCCCGATCTGCCGGTCGCCGTCGCCATCGACTACGAGGGCAAGCGCGCCTTCGCCGCGGACTACCGCGGGCAGATCAGTGTATGGGACATCGCCAGCGGCAATCCCGCCGGAGCCTTCGATGCGAACCCTCCTTCCATCGAAGGCCGTCTCGCGAGCCTGCGCGAGCAGATCAAGAATCACCCGCAAGCCCTCGCCACCACCGAGGCCGCGTCTAACAGCGCGAAGCAAAAGCTCGACGAAGCCCGCAAGCGCCTGACCGATACCGAGGCCGCCGTGCAGCAGTCGAAAGACGCGCAGGCGAATGCGAACAAGCTCAAGCAAGAGTCCGAGCAAAAGCTGGCCCAAACCAAGGAGCAGCTCCCCGGCAAGCAGGAGCAGGCGAATCAAGCCCGCGCCAAGCTCGATGGAGTGAGCAAGGAAGCGGAGGCCAAGCGCGTCCTCATCGCCTCCGTTGAGCAAAAGATCGCCACCGCCGATCAGGAGCATCAAGCCGCCGCCGCCGAACTGAAGCGACTCGAAGACGAGCTCGCCAAGGCAAAGGCCGAGAACCGGGCGGATGCGATCGGCGGGCTTGAAGCCGGCGTGAGTGCCCAGCGCCCGAAGGCGGAAGCCGCCGCCGCGAACCTGGAGGGCGCACGCTCCGAGAAAGGCCGCGAGGAAGGCGCCATCGCCGAGATCGAAGGCCGCAAGAAAGCCGCCGCGGATGAACTCACGAAGCTCGATGGCGAAGCCGCTGCTCTCGCCAAGAAAGTGGAGACCCTGCCCGCCACCATCGCGAATGCCGCAAAGAGCGCCACCGATGCCGAAGCCGCCATCAAGCAAAACGAGGCCGCCATCCAACCGGCCCGCGATGCCATCCCTCCCGTCGAGAAAGCCGCGAACGATGCCGCCGCCCAAACCGAGCAGACCAAGCAACAGCTCGCATGGCTCCAAGGCCGCGAGGTCCACTGGGCCGCCGCCCAAGTCAATGCCCAGGCCATCAAGGTAAAGGCGGAGGCCGACAAGCTCGGCGCCGAAGCCGAAGGCTTGAGCGCGGATCTCGAGGCTCTAACAAAAGCCGCCGCGGAACAAAGCGCCGGCCTCGAAGCCGCCAAGCAGGAAACCGCCGCGGCCGAGAAGAAGCTCGCCGAACTCGCCCTCGTCCAGCCCCCCGCCGATCCGAAGGCGCTCGAAGAAGCGGGCAAGGCCGTCGCAGCCGCCAAGGCCAAGATCGCCGACTTCGACAAGAAGCTCGCCGCCACCAACGCCGAACTCCCCGAAGCCAAGACCAAGGCCGAGCAAAGCCAGCAAGCCGCCCAGCCCGTCAAAGCCCAGGCCGAAGAGCTCAAGGCCAAATACGTCGGCATGAAGGCACCGAAGCCCTAAGTGCGCAGCCACTCAGGACCAGAAGCGGCGGAGCCCTTGGACTGCGCGCAGCCTTCTGCCGCTTTCGCGAACGCAGCCTGCTGCGGAGCACGGGTGGATGCCCTCCCGCCCCCCCGAATCGCAGCAAAAAGCCCCAACTCCCGAAGGGATCAGGCAAGCCGCCAACAATACCGACCGGCTCAAAGTAAGGATTGGCTCCCATTCGCGTCCATTGGCGTCCATTCGCGGTTCCCAAAATCCAAGTGTCGTTTGCCCCGGGCCCTTCCCCCCTCCCCACTTCCTACTTGGCACGCCGCATTCCCTGCCTACAGTGGCCCGACACGACAGGAGAGTTCCCCGTTCGCGGAACTGAGATCGGCCGGCGCGCGGCCCCAATCCTCCGAACCTGAAGCGGATCGCACCGCCCTAGGAAGCTCGTCCCAAACCCGAACTTTTCCTTCAAGGCCGCGCGTTCCCGTGCGGCCTTTTTCTTTCTTCTCTTCCTTCAAACTTCCACCTGAACACTAGCAAACTTTCCCCATGATCGCTCCCGAAGAATCGACCGGTGCCTCGAACCACGACGAATCCCGCGCGCCCCTGCCCGCCTCCACCCGCGTCTACGTGGAAGGCCAGCTCCACGCCGGCGTCCGCGTCCCCATGCGCGAGATCGCGCTGAACGACACCAAGACCTTCAACGGCCGCATCGAGAAGAACGAGCCCGTCCGCGTCTACGATTGCTCCGGCCCCTGGGGCGATCCCGCCTTCACCGGCACCTCGGATGAAGGCCTGCCTCCCCTCCGCCGCGAGTGGATCCTCGCCCGCCAGGACGTGCAGGAATACGAGGGCCGCAAGGTCCAGCCGCAGGACAATGGCTACCTCACCGAGAAGCACGTCGAGTTCGCCTCCAAGTCGGAGCGCGCCAACAAGTTCGTCGAGTTCCCCGGCCTCACCTCGGAGCGCCGCCGCCCGCTCCGCGCCACCGGCAAGCCCGTCACGCAGAAGTGGTATGCCGACCAAGGCATCATCACCCCGGAGATGGAGTTCATCGCCATCCGCGAGAACATGCGCCGCGCCAAGATCGCGGACATGAAGGAGGACATCGTCCGCAATCACCTCGACAAGCAGCACGCCGGCAGCACCCAGCTCCCCGCCAGCCCCTACACCCCTTCCATCTTCTCCCGCTTCCCGCAGCGCATCCCCGCGGAGATCACGCCGGAGTTCGTGCGGAGCGAAGTCGCCGCCGGTCGCGCGATCATCCCGCTCAATGTGAACCACCCGGAGTGCGAGCCGATGATCATCGGCCGCAACTTCCTCGTGAAGATCAATGCGAACATCGGCAACTCCGCCGTCGCCTCCTCCATCGAGGAAGAAGTCGAGAAGATGCGCTGGGCCACCAAGTGGGGCGCCGACACCGTGATGGACCTCTCCACCGGCAAGAACATCCACGCCACCCGCGAGTGGATCCTGCGCAATTCGCCCGTGCCCATCGGCACCGTGCCGATCTATCAGGCGCTGGAGAAGGTGAACGGCAAGGCCGAGGACCTCACCTGGGAACTCTACCGCGATACCCTCATCGAGCAGGCCGAGCAAGGCGTGGACTACTTCACCATCCACGCCGGCGTGCTGCTGCGCTTCGTGCCGATGACCGCCAGCCGCATGACCGGCATCGTCTCCCGCGGCGGCTCCATCATGGCGAAGTGGTGCCTCGCCCATCACAAGGAGAACTTCCTCTACACCCACTGGGACGAGATCTGCGACATCTGCGCCGCCTACGACGTCTCCTTCTCCATCGGCGATGGCCTCCGCCCCGGCTCCATCGCGGATGCGAATGACAAGGCCCAGTTCGGCGAACTGGAAGTCCAGGGCGAGCTCACCAAGCGCGCTTGGGCGAAGGGTTGCCAGGTCATGAACGAAGGCCCCGGCCACGTCCCCATGCACATGATCGAGGAGAACATGGCCAAGCAGCTCGAGTGGTGCCACGAGGCTCCCTTCTACACCCTCGGGCCATTGACCACCGACATCGCGCCCGGCTACGACCACATCACCAGCGGCATCGGTGCCGCCATGATCGGCTGGTACGGCTGCGCCATGCTCTGCTACGTCACGCCGAAGGAACACCTCGGCCTGCCGAACAAGAAGGACGTGAAGGACGGCGTCATCACCTACAAGCTCGCCGCCCACGCCGCGGACATCGCCAAGGGCCACCCCGGTGCCCAGTACCGCGACAACGCCCTCAGCAAGGCCCGCTTCGAATTCCGCTGGGAAGACCAGTTCAACCTCGGCCTCGACCCCGTCACCGCCCGCGAATTCCACGACGAAACCCTCCCACAGGACGGTGCCAAAACCGCCCACTTCTGCTCCATGTGCGGCCCCCACTTCTGCTCCATGAAGATTACCGAAGACGTGCGGAAATATGCCGCGGAACAGGGCATCTCCGAAGAAGCCGCCTTGGAAAAAGGCATGGCCGACAAGAGTCAGGAGTTCGTCGAAAAAGGCGCGGAGGTTTACACACCGGCCTAAGTTCGCCATAACTGCGTCTGCGCATGACCGCAGACCGGGACACCTTGAAGAAATTAAGCGCTCTCTGCGGCAAGCTGAAGAGCGCTTGGTCCTTGCAGGTCGGATTCGGCACCCGGTTGAATGGACTCCTTCCGGAGATCATCGCTCTACCTTCCGGCCAAATTGATGCCTGCTTCGAGCGCGCGGCAAAGGGAGATCCCCTTCGTCGCGCCTGTCTCGTCCCCATCGCCTGCGAGCACCTTTACCATCCCTCCCTCCACCATCGGATCGTAGCTTGGTTAGAGGACGACGCCCTGCCCTTCCGGGAAAATGTTCTGGAGGCTATTGGCAGATTTCGTCTCCGGGAATTCGCTCCCCACATCACTCGCTTCTTCAACCCGGAACAACAGAGCTCGGAGAGGAAAAGCGCGGAGGCCTCGATGAACCGCTCCAGGGCGATCCATTCCGCCTCGCTCCTCAAGGCCCCTGAGAATCTGGAACCCTTGCGTTCCCTCATTCAAACTCCTGCCGCAAATTGGGATGAGTTGGTGATACGTTGCCTGATGAACTTCCCCGCCTTCGACGCCAAGCCGACGCTCCAAACCTGGTTTCGCAACGCGGAAGTCATCGACGAAATCGACATCTGTGAACGTCGTGTCGCGGGATCGATTTCCGACTTAGAAGAGATGTTACTGAGTTCACGGGCGAGCCAGATCTGGCAACTCGCCGAATGGTATGGCGTGCATGAGCGACAGGAAGTGATTGAATTCCTCGTTCAACACCTCGACTTCGACCAGATTTCGTTCTCCTCCCCCGGCTTCTCCCGAACCATCGTCTGCCGGGGGCGCACCGCCACCCACATCATCGCCAAGCTGAATGGCTGGCAACCGGTTGATTACGATCAAACCAAGGAAGGCGGTGAACGATCAAAGATCTTCTACGACTCACTTTGGAGAGCCCTCCGGGAGGACCCGCGGCTCGCATTCCAAGCCGAGTGCCCGGTCAAATACAGCTATCCCGCCAAGCACAAGATCCATCGCCAGATCGACAGCTTGCTAGACCTCCATGGGCGAGTGCTGGAGGAGGACTCTGAACTCGGCTACTGGCTGCGCAAGGCTAACGAGGGCGAGGACCTAATCCTCGCCATGCATGTCACGCGATGGAGCAGACACTGGCGGATGGTCCGCCTCAGCGATTCCGACCGGCATGACCTCGCCAGCGGAGCGACTTCCGCCCGGCACCTCTTCTTCAGATACTCAAGCCGGGGAGCATTGGTCGCATTCCGCGATCAGATCCTCGTCAATGCCCAGGAACTTGAGAACAAATTCGCCAAGTCTGCGATTCGCAAGCTTCTCAAAATCGAGGCTAGAAAAGCAGCGAAGAAGGCGGCATCAAGCATAACAGAATCCAATGTGCTTCCGTAACCCTATTCGTTTCGATTGCCCCCGACATCGGCAAGCGCCGAGTCGATGCTCATTGCAGGAATAACAGCAGGGCGAACTGAACGCCTTTTGCACCAAGCCAACATCCAAGGAATCCGGCACTTGGGCTCGCGAAAGAAAGAGGTCCAAGCCGAGCCCTTGCCTCAGCAAGTAGAGAAGACACACCATAAATAATAGTCATGCCTGACCCAGCCACACCCACGTTGATTTTAACTGCCGCAGCCGTGAAGAAACTCGTCGAGTCTGCGACATCAGATCTTTACACCTTGGCAAAATCCCACCTAAACATCTCTCTTAAAAAGCTAAAAATAAAGAAGCAGACAGATACAATCTTCAAGAACATCATCGCACTAAGGAAAGTAAAGACAATTTTACAAACCGAAAGAGAAGTCGACTTAACTACATTTTACTATCCAGCAAAGGCTATCATTGGCAGGGAACGAGTAACGATTAACCAACTCGAAGATTTTAAGCATGATGGGAATATCTTACTTGAGGGCACAGCCGGCCTCGGCAAGTCGACCTTGTTGAGATACCTTGCCACGGTGGACTTTTGCCTCAATAGAAAAATCCCAGTCTTTATCGAGCTTAGAAAGGCAAGAGGGAACGCGCGTCTCGTTGACAATCTAATTCAAGAGCTAAACGACTTAGGAATCGAATGCGATGTCAAAATATTTGAACTTCTCGCCTCAGAAGGAAGAATTACAATATTCTTAGATGCTTTTGACGAAGCGAAGCATGAAACTCGCGAAGAATTGATTTCAGACATCCAAAGCTTGTCCCGGCGCTTTGAGAAAATTCAATTCGTCATCACTTCTAGGCCTGACACCGGCATCAGCTCATGTCCGTTTCTGAGAGTCTTTAAAGTTGCTGAACTCGAAGATAACGATCACGAGGAGATAATCAAGAAGATGTGCGCCAGCACTTCAACCGCGACCACCATTATTCAGCAAATCAACAAGGAGAGCACAGGAATGAGAGACCTCCTGACTACGCCTCTAATGGTGGCACTCTTGGTTATAAGACACCGAATAGATCAAAGCATCCCTCAAAATGGGATTGCCTTTTACGACTCACTTTTTCCACTACTCCTGTTAAGTCATGATAAAAACAAAGGGGGTTACACTCGCCCTCGCAAGTCAAAATTGGAAGATTCTTCGCTGGAGGACTTCTTTAACACCCTTTCTTTCATCACAAGAAAGGAAGGCGAGACATCATTCACCACCAAGGACCTTAGCCAACACGCCAAAACAACTTTGCAAATTCTTGCAATTAAAATGGAGCCAGACAACTTACTGTCCGACATTATAGACATCACCTGTCTAATGGTTAGAGACAGCGAAGAGGTCAAATACATCCACAAAAGCGTTCAAGAATACCACGCGGCACTCTGCATAAAAAATCATCCTGACAAAAATGCTGTCAAATTTTACGAAACCATGGCCGTTAAGTGGCACGCTTGGAGACAAGAGCTGATATTTCTTTCGCAGATCGACAGATACCGTTTCGAGAAATATTTTCGAGTCCCATCATTTACTGCTCTCTTACTGGAAAAAGGAAGCAAGGTGGGACAAAATAAATTTGCCACGAAATTTTTCGGAGACGACATCTTAACGATTGACAAGGAAACACGCAGACTCGACTCTTACACTTGGGAATCAAGCAAACATTATCCGATTAACAACATGACCGAATCAAACTATATCACAGAACTAATTAACCTTGACTACTCCTCCGTTGACATAAATAAATCGCGAGACAGCTCCGGAACTTATAGATTTAAATTGAAGGATCTCCTCCAAGACATTTCAGTTGGCTCGAAGATCTCTGATTTAATTTCGATCATTCACCGAGAGCTAGAATCTCAACTCAATGAGGCTAAGAATTTTGTTGCCTCTATAGAAAGTCGGAGAGCAGTATTTGAATTCTAACGCCCGTAATGCAAAGTTAAAAAGCCTTGAGATCGCAATCCTACTCTGGGCCGGTGGAAATGCCTCGGGAAAGCTGTTTCAGTGATGATCTTCCGTTTTCTCCAGCGGGCTACCCAAGTTCTCATTCCGTCTCTGCTCCACTGCCAAGAGCTGCGGCGACTCTCCATGGCGCGTAATGCAGTCGGCCAAGTCACGCTCCAATGGCCCACCCTCGCCGGCCAGATCTACCATCTCCAGAGCTCTCCGTGACTGGGGTCAGTCCCCGCATCGAAAAATTCCCTCCCCGGGGACCAGCCCTTAAAATCTGAACCTATTAGGCTCAACCCGCCTTGCGCCCCCCCATCCTAATGCCCTAGTTTGCGGCTGAGGACCGGCATAGTGCCTGTCTCTTTATAAAGAAACTCAATCGACGGAATCTCGCTGGGATGCGGCCCCGAATCACCAGCCTCGAAGCCGAACAAGGCGTAACACTCAACACTCTCACGGATTCCCATCGACGGATCGCGGTGCTTGGCCGGCTTTGAGCTCTGCGATCTCGGCCTCGAGGCTGGCGAGTCGCGCCTCGATGGCGGCACGCCAATCGTTCTCCGCAGGAGTGTCGGCGGCGGCGGAAGGGGTGACGGTGCCGGAGTAGCCGTCTGCGGCGGCGGGTGAAAGGAGGTGGACGAAGGTCTCGACCCGGCGGCCTTCGCCGACGGGGATACGGCGGACCAGCGGACCGTGCGGGTAGTCGATGAACCACGTGAGCGTCTCTTCCACTTCCTCCAGGGAGGAGAAGGTGTGCAGCCGATCGGTGCGCTGGCGGATTTCCCCGGCGCTCTGGGGACCGCGCAGCAGCAGGACGGTCAGGACGGCGCGCTCGCTCCGCTGCATGCTCAGCACGTCCTGGATGCAGTGTTCGAACTTCGGGGCACGGCCGCCGAGGTTCTTTTCGACGAGGTATTTCTCCGAAAGTCCGCGCAGGGCCTCCGCCACTTCGTCCCCGGTGAAGCGGGTGACGGGGTCCCGGCTGGTGGTCTGGTTGCAGGCCAGCAGCAGGGAGTTGGGCGTGAGCGGGTAGCTGTCGGGCGTGAGGATTTCCTTTTCCAACAAGCAGCCGAGGACCCTGGCTTCTTGAAAGGTGAGCTGGATTTCAGGGAAGTGCTGCATGGCCGCGCCGAAGTGTAAGGACAGCGGACCCTGAGGCACCACGAGAAAGCACACGGACGCATTGCCGCCGCTCGCCGACTCGTGGCTCCTCTGGGACAACACCACCAAGCCACCGGCATTGCAATTGGAGTTCCCCGGCGTTAGCTTGGAACAACTCAGAGCACGCTTGATTCCATGAAATCGGTCGATCCAACCTCTTCCTCTCCCAAAGCTCTAGCCGTTTTGACCCTCACCCCGGGTCAACGCGGGTTGCTCGCGGCGCAGGTCATGGCCAAGGATCTGGAAGCCAGTCACAAGCGCTGGGGACTACCGCTCCTGACTTGGAGAAACGGCAAGATCATCGAGGTGAAGATCCCTTAAGCGGCCCTTCAGCCCTGTGTAGCTGAGATCTCCGTCCCAAAAATCTCTGCGCCCCTCCGCGACCTCTGTGTCTCCGCGGTAACATCATCGCGCCCCCCATCCATCGCCATCCTCGCCAAAGCTCCAGCCCAGCCCCCTTCCCCATCCCCTAACATCCTTGTAGAGGCTCTTTCTCCTGTTATCACGGCGCAGCTGTTACCGTGATGATCTTCCGTCTTCTCCTGCGGGCTACCCTAGCTCTCATCCCGTCCCTCCTCCCCGCCCAGGAGCTACCCCCGCTCTCCATCGCTCGCGATGCAGCCGGGCAGGTCACCCTCCAGTGGCCCACCCTCCCCGGCCAGACCTACCATCTCCAGAGTTCGCCAAGCCTCGCCGCCGCCGATTGGCAAACCGCGCGCGCGGAGGAAGAAGCCACCGGCTTACCCATGACCTTCACGGAGACCCCCGGACCGGGTGAGGCCCATCGCTTCTACCGCCTCGAGGTCGGCCCCGTGAAGCCTCTGATCAAGAAGATCGCCGTCATGGGGGACTCTGTCACCGGCCAGGGAAGTGCGAATCTGGTCCACCTATCTGCCCGGGGTTACTTCAACTGGGCCCGCCTCTTCGGCGGCACCCGCTGGGAGCTGGTGGCCGACCCGGTGAACAAGGCCTTCTGCTTCTACGCTGGCGGGAAGCGCTCGTATCAGATCAGCGCCATCCATCTCCCCACGATCCTCGCCAGCGATGCAGATGTCTGCATCCTGGCTTATGGTACGAACGACGCGGCCCAGATCTCCACTCCGGAAGCCTACCGCGCCCAGATCGTGGCCGATTGGGCCGCCCTCCGTGCTGCCGGTATCCATCCGGTCGCCGTCACGGTGCTCCCCATCGGCAGTGTCGGCATCGACAACACCGTCCGTCAGGCCCTTGTCGTCCAGTTGAACACCATTGTCCGCGAGGAGTCTGCCATCCACAATGTCCCGCTCTGCGATTGGAGCTACCTGATGGAAGCCGTCCCCGGCAGCGACAACGGCGTCGGTCTCGATAGCTACTACATCGGCAGCAACAACTACCATCCCCTTCCCTACCCGGCCTCGATGATCGGCCGCAAGCTACACGAAACCCTGAAGAAGCATTTCCGCTTCGACTTCGATCCCTGGGAGAACCAGAACTGGATCACACCCAATGTCGTCTTCGTCGGCACGGACCGCCCCAATGGCTGGTATCTCTTCCCTCCGGCCGAAGGCAGCGTCGACCAGAGAAGCCTGATCCCCAGCCCGGAGGGGAACTGGTGGGAATTCAGAATCACCCAAGGCGGCGCCCTCGGAAATTTCTATCTCAACAACTTCGGCGAGAATCTCGGCGGCCCGCCGACCGGGCGCATGGTGGAAGGAGTCGTCGAGCTTCAGGTGATGTCCGGCAGCATCGCCGGCGTCACGCTCCAGGTGGGGAGCGCGCTCGCCGTCGACATGCTGGCAGGCGGGGATATCGGTGCCCAGATCGTCCCTCAAGACGGCATCGTCGCCCTCCGCACCCCGCCCGTCCTCGTGCCCGCCGGGGTGACTTCAGTCCCCCCGACCTTGGCCTTCCGCACCAATGACGCAACCGCCACCGTCCGCATCCGCCGCTGCGGCATCCGCCTCGCCAATGATGATGGATGAGAAGGCACCATCTCAGATCTCAGCTTGCCGCTTAGATCTCGATCACGACACGCAGCTGCAATCGACCGTCCTCAAGTTCCGCCATCTCAAACGGCGAGCCTGAGACCGCGCTCACGTGCATCTCACGACTGCATTCCTTGAAGAGTTCTCGTAAATAGAGACCTCCGCACCTGTCCCTTGGAATCCAAAGTTGAATCTCGTGCGGTGCATGGGAAGAGTCAGTCCGATGAAGCGCGAAGAAGCCTCCGACTGCCAAGTCGGAGATTGGATGCTAATCATGGCCGTGCCTGATTGGGATTCCTGGCAGTCTTTTCACTCGTGGCTATCGCCGGAAGACGGCCCTTGGTCGTTTATGCTAACATCCCTCCCGATCATGAACGAAGAAGGTGAAGAAGTTGGCGAGGATTACGTCTGGAAACGGGTCCTCACCAATCAACCAGATAAAGCCGACCCCGTACTTTATCTCTTCGGAGGTTGCAATGGCGCAGGGAAGACCACTTTCGCCAAAGCCTATCTGACAACTTTGTTCGACGCTCCACCTCGTTTTCTGAATGCCGACGAGATCGCCCGTGGGCTTTCCCCTTTCGCCCCTCGATCCGTCGCTTTCAAAGCTGGTAGGATTCTGTTAGAAGAGATCGAGGTCTGTCTGATGGCGAAAGTCTCTTTCGCTTTGGAGTCTACTCTTAGCGGCCACGCCCAAGTCGCCATCATTCAGAGAGCTAAAGCAGCCGGTTACCGCATCGAGATCCATTACCTCTGGATTCCATCCCCCTCCTTGGCAGTTCGTCGCGTTGCTCAACGCGTAAGAAAGGGCGGCCACCACATCCCAACGGCAGACATTCACCGCCGTTACCAACGCAGTATCAACAACTTTGTGGGAGCTTACGCTTCGCTCGCCGATGCTTGGTTTCTTTGGAGAAACGTGTCTGAGCCTCCACAGTTGATTTTGGAGTCTGGAGATGCTAGCCTCACAAAGTTGCGCAACCTGCTGCATCCATGAAGCCAGCCGACAGCTTTTCAAAGACAACTCCTACCTCCGGCACGATCACGTCGAAGGAACGAGGCCTGCTGGCCGCTAAGAAAATGGCCCGCGAACTCCGCGCTGAACACCGCCGCTGGAAAATGCCGCTCCTCACTTGGAAAGACGGCAA
The DNA here is from genome assembly GCF_025950095.1 of Luteolibacter rhizosphaerae. Lineage (NCBI taxonomy): Bacteria > Pseudomonadati > Verrucomicrobiota > Verrucomicrobiia > Verrucomicrobiales > Verrucomicrobiaceae > Neoluteolibacter > Neoluteolibacter rhizosphaerae. The sequence continues at coordinate 56,515 of NZ_JAPDDR010000010.1, forward strand.
GGTCGTCGCGGTGAAGGTCAAGTAGCCAGCTTCCAAGCCCGCTCTGGAGCCTACACCAAGCCCGGGGCATCCATCTCTGCGACCCTCCGCGACCTCTGCGCCTCCGCGGTAGTCCCCCCATCCCCACACCGGGATCGGAATCACAAATTTCCGATCTGAGGCCGGCAAGCCCTCCCCTTCTCGCCTTGCCCCCCGATCCATGCTTCAATGCCGGGATCACTTCAGGTCGCGCCGACAACTTTCTCAAAACCACAGACATTTCATGACATTTCCATCCCGCCTCACCTCGCACGGACACCGCCCCTGACGTTTCCGATTGATCCCCGCCCCTCCCCACGCTCTCCCTTCCTCCAATGCCGGAGACATCCATCGAAGCGGTTCGGGAACACTTGGAGACGCTCTATCACGCGGAGTCCGGCCGGATCCTCGCCACCCTCATCCGCCTGCTCGGCGATTTCGACCGCGCGGAGGATGCGATGCAGGATGCCTTCACCGCCGCGCTGGAGAAGTGGCCGCAGGACGGCATCCCCGCCAATCCCCGCGCCTGGCTCGTCAGCACCGGCCGCAACCGCGCCATCGATGCCCTGCGCCGCCGCGGCCGCTTCGATGCTGCTCAGGACAAGCTCGTCCAAGAATTGGAAGCCCGGAGCCCGGAAGACCCGTCTGAGGATCACACGGGCCTGTACGATGACAGCCTGCGCCTCATCTTCACCTGCTGTCACCCCGCGCTCGCCCAAGAAGCCCGCGTCGCGCTCACGCTACGCGAAGTCTGCGGCTTGAAGACCGAGGAGATCGCCCGCGCCTTCCTCACCACCACACCCGCCCTCGCCCAACGCATCGTGCGGGCCAAGGCGAAGATCCGCGACGCCCGCATCCCCTATCAGGTCCCCTCCCCGGAGGAACTCCCGGAGCGCCTCGCCACCGTGCTGCAGGTCGTCTATCTGGTCTTCAATGAAGGCTACTCCGCCTCCTCCGGTAGCTCGCTCACCCGCGCCGACCTCTCCGGTGAAGCCATCCGCCTCGGTCGCCTCCTGCTCGAACTCCTCCCCGAGCCGGAGGTCATCGGCCTGCTCGCCCTCATGCTCCTGCAGGAATCCCGCCGCGCCGCCCGCAGCACTCCGGAGGGCGAGCTCATCCTGTTAGAAGCGCAGGATCGCAGCCTCTGGGACCGCGAGGGTATCGCGGAAGGCATCGCCCTCGTCGAACGCTCCCTGCGCACCCAACGCTTCGGCCCTTACACCCTCCAAGCTGCCATCGCCGCCGTACATGCCGAGGCCCCCGATACCGCCGCTACAGATTGGCCACAGATCGTCGCCCTCTACACCGCCCTCTACCAGATGGAGCCCTCGCCCGTGGTCGAGTTGAACCGCGCCGTGGCCATCGCCATGCGCGATGGTCCGGAATCCGGCGTCGCCCACATCGACACCATCCTCTCCCGCGGCGATCTCACCGATTACCACCTCGCCCACTCCGTCCGCGCCGATCTCCTCCGCCGTCTCGGCCAGCACCGCGAGGCCCACGAATCCTACACCCGCGCCCTCGCCCTCACCCAGCAGGAACCCGAACGCCGCTTCCTCGAAAAACGCCTCCAGCAACTCGATCAAAAGGACCACGATGAATAGGATACCCCACAATTCATCTCCCTAGCCTTCTTCTCAATCCCATCCATCCAATCCATCCCGGTCCAAAAAAATCGGAAAGCCTTGTCGAAATCCCTCCGCCTCGTTCGTCGAGCTATTGAAACCAAGCTTCAACCGACACCAAACGATGAAATTCCTGATGCTCATGATCCCCCGCGTCTATCAGCCCGGTACCCCGCCCGAAGAACGGCTCGGGGAAGACTGGGTCCCGAAAGGCGAGGAACTCGAAAAGATGAAGAAGATGGGCGAGTTCAACGAAGCACTCGGCAAGGCCGCCAAGATGATCGACATCGACGGACTGACCCCTCTTAGCTCGGGCGCACGCGTCAGCTTCGAAGGCGGCACGCCGAATGTCACCGACGGCCCCTTCATCGAATCGAAGGAAGTCATCGGCGGCTACTGGCTCTTCGAGATCGGCTCGCGCGAGGAAGCCCTCGTATGGGCCCGCCGCGTCCCCGCCGAACCCGGCGATGTGGTCGAGCTGCGTCCCATCTTCGAGTTCCCCGAAGGCACTTTCGATTGAACCCGAGACCCTCATCCACTCGATGAAATACATCTGCCTGGGCTACATCGCCCCGAACAAGTTCGAGTCCCTCTCCGAAGCCGAGCGCAATGCGATGGTGGACGAGTGCTTCAGCTACGATGACGAGCTGCGGAAGAACGGCCACTTCGCCGGTGGCGAGGGCCTTCAGCCGCCACAGACCGCCGCCACCCTACGCTGGGAGAATGGCAAGGTCGCCATCACCGACGGCCCCTACGCCGAGACCAAGGAACAGATCGGCGGCATCCTCATCCTCGAAGCCCGCGACCTGAACCATGCCATCCAGATCATGTCGAAGCACCCCGGTGTGAAGGCCGGCCCCTTCGAGATCCGCCCCGCCGCGGACTTGAGCGAGATGATCCGCGAGAGCGAAGCACGCCGTGGCGTCGACTCCTGACCACAAGCAAAGCCCCGCTCCCTCCGCACCGGCGGAAGGAAGCGGGGCCGCTCGCAGCTACTGGATCAACCCAGCGCCTCGATACCGGCACCGAAGTTGATGTGGAAGGACTGGCCCGCCAGCACCAGCGCTGGCACGGACTTCACTCCTGCGGACTTGGCCTCGGCCACCCGGCCGGCCTGCTCGCCCAGATGGACGATCTCCACCTCGTAGCGGGCGGGATCGAGCGCCTGGGCCACGCTCTGCTCGGCCTCCACACAGACAGGACAACCGGCATGATAGAAGATAGCGGACGTTTTCATGATACTTTTGTGTTGGTTCTTTGTGATTCGCGATCGCTCGTGTTCCGGATCGCGTCGCCATCATCCGCCCTCCGCGATTTCGCCACAGAGGCCACTTTACGGAGGGGTGGGCACCGAAAGGTTCCCTCTCGACAGCTCTTGCCATGGCGGGTTTCCATCAGCGGGATGCCAGCGAAGAAGCCGAAGTTTATCCCCCTCAAGGATCGCACCGCCTACCATCGCTTCGAGGATGTGATCGGCTGCAAATGGAGCTCCTCCATCGTGGCCGCGGTGGCACAAGACGTGAAGCGCCCGGGCGAGCTAGAACGCTTCATCCCCGGCATCTCCACCAAGGTCCTTAACGAGCGCCTGCGCAGGCTCGTGGACTTCGGCGTGCTCATCCGCACCGAGCACCCCGCGCTACCCGCCCGCGTGGACTACGACCTCACGGAGGTCGGCATCAAGCTCTCAGCCCTGCTTGAGGAGGTGCGCCAGCTCAATCTGGATCATCCCGCCGCCTCCGCATGATCCCGGGACATGCGTAGGGATACTGATACGTGATCGTGGACATATACGAGGCCCCTTGTGAAATGTTAAGGGTAGCTTACTGTTCACGACCCACACATGAAAACCCTTGCTCTCGCAACGTCCCTGCTGGCGAGCCTCACCGTCCTCGCGGAGGCCGTCGTCCTCCAACTCGATTTCGGTAGCTCGACCTCCCCGGTCGCCACCGGAACCACCGCCGCGACCGGCAATTTCCTCTCCAACACGCCGACCGCCTCGGTCAGCAACATTGAAGGAACCGGGATCACCTTCTCGATCGAAAACGTCGGCGTTTTCAGCTTCGATAACGCGACCGAGCCGCTGACCACTGACGGCTTCTACACCTTCGGCAACAACGAGAATTCCCACAACTTCACTCTGAGCGGCCTAGCCCCGGGGAGCATCGTCACCCTCTATGCCGTCGCCGCTTGGGATGGAAATCCGCGCGGCGCTCAAGTCACCTTCGGCGGCACCACCGCACAAGCTCAGGTGGTCGGCACTCCCGGCACCACACCAACACTCGCGAACTACACCCTGATCGGTACTGCCGTCGCGAATGGCTCAGGCGTGGTCAGCGGGTTCATCGCCGGAGCTCACCTCGACGATCCCACCTGCGAGGGTCAGGTCGGAGCCTTCGCCTTCAACTTGGTGCCGGAGCCATCCAGCAGCCTGCTCGGCCTCATCGGACTCGGGGCGCTGATCCTTCGCCGCAAGCGCTGAGAAAGCAGGGCTATTTGCTCTTGTCTCGGCATGCGGTGATCCCTGTGTTCATCCCATGCTTGGGACCACTCTCACCCGCGATGTAATCTTGCCTAACATCCTCGCAGCGGCTTGCCTCTGCGGGCTGGCCGCAGCAGAAGATCCGAAGGTGGAACCGGGAGGTCCGCTGGATGCAACCGCGAGTCGGGGCGTGACCGCACGAGATCCCTCCATGATCGTCCGGGAGGGCGATACCTTCTGGTGCTTCTACACCGGCCGCGGCGTGGCCTCCCTGCACTCGAAGGATCTGGTCACTTGGGAACGAGGACCACGCGTCTTGGAAAATCCGCCGGAATGGATCTCCAACGACGTGCCCAAGAACGACGGCGTTTACTGGGCCCCGGACATCCTGAAAGTAGGTGAGCAATATCTCCTCTACTATTCGGTCTCCAGCTTCGGCGCGATGCACTCCGCGATCGGCCTCGCCACGACTCCCACGCTCGATCCCGAGAACCCCGCCTTCAAATGGACCGACCACGGCCCCGTGGTCCAGTCACGCGATGGCGGCGATTTCAACGCCATCGACCCGGCTATCTTCCAAGACGAGGATGGCAAACTGTGGATGTCCTTTGGCTCGCAATGGAGCGGGCTCAAGCTGATCGAACTGGACCCGAAGACCGGCAAGCGTCTCAAGCCGGACGAGCCGATGACCCCGCTAGCCGCGGGCCAATCGATCGAGGCCGCCTACATCTACAAGCGGAAGGGTTTCTACTACCTCTTCCTGAACCGCGGCAACTGCTGCGCCGGGAACAAAAGCACCTACCACATCAAGGTCGGTCGCAGCGAGGACATCAAGGGCCCGTATATCGCAAAGGACGATTCACTCATGATCGACGGCGGTGGCACCATGGTGCTGGACATGAAGATCGGCCCCTTCACCGGCCCCGGGCACGCCGGGATCATCGAGAAGGACGGCAAGAGCTGGTTCAGTTGTCACTTCGAGGCGGACGAACGCATGGGTGGCAAGGCGACACTCGGCGTGATGCCGATCACATGGAGCGACGACGGCTGGCCACAGGTAGCGCCGCCGGAGGGCAAGTGAGACACGCCGGATTGACCCGCCCGAAGAGATTCCGCATGATGCAGGGATGACAAGGATCCCCTCCTTCATTCTCGCCTTCTGTGCCTTCGTTTTCTCGTCTACCGTCCTGCGGGCAGCAGATGAGCCCTCGGCCGTGGCAGAGAAGTTCTACGCCGGTTACGTGGCCGAGGTTGAGGCCAACAAGGATACGAAGGTCTGGGTCGCGAAGTCGAAGCTCGCCTCGGAGAAGTTCAAGAAGGCCTATGCCAAGGCCATGAACTCGGATGAGCTCGATGCCGATCCGGTGCTGAACGCGCAGGACATTCCCGACAAACCCTTCAAGGCTCAGAAGCCGGTAATCAAGGATGACAAGGCCACGGTGGTGCTCAACGCCGGCTCGGGCGAATACAAGCACAGCGTGACCGTAAAGCTGGTGAAAACCGACGGAGTCTGGCTGCTGGATGCCGTGAACGAATAATAGCAAGGGGTGACAGCCAAGCCGTCACCCCCTCCGGGAACGGGGTCCTCGCAGCTTACATCTGGTCCGGGATCTCCGGTTCGACCAAGAGCGTCAGCAGTTGCAGGGACTCCTGCCAGCCCATGTAGCAGGCCTCGACCGGAATCATGGCAGGGATGCCCTCTTGGGTGATATTCACCTCCGTGCCGCAGAAGACCTCCCGCAGTTCCACGGTGGTGATCATGGTGCCCGGCAGCTTCGGGTCCTCGAACTGGTCATCGTAGCGGAGCTTCTTGTTAGGCTCCATTTCCAGGAAGCGACCGCCGAAGGCGTGGCTGCTGCCGGTGTTGAAGTTCGTGAAGGACATGCGGTAGGTGCCACCGACCTGAGCGTCCATGTGATGAACCTTGCCGGTGAAGCCATGGGGCGGCAGCCACTTCGCCATCGCATCGGCATCGATAAAGGCGCGGTAGATGCGCTCCGCCTTGGCGCGGATCACACGGTGAAGACGGACGGTTCCGGTAGTGGTAGTGCTTTCAGAGTTCATGGTAGTTCAGGTAATTCGGTGTTTCATCATACCGACGAACGAGATCCCGGAATCGGGACAATTATTTTCCAACCGCCGGAAAATTGCACCCTGCTCACTGCCCCCGCGGGATTCTCGGTGCCAGGTGCGGGATCAACGGCGAGTCGGGATTCTTGTCCATCCAGTCCCGGGCGGCGGCCATGTCAGCATCGCCGCGGATCGTCATCTCGACGAAGCCTGTAAGATATCCGAGATCCAGTTCCGAATCCTTGGAACCCTTACTCGCGGCATCGAGAAGGCGGAGCTTGTCGGGAACATAGTAGTAGCGGTACTTCTCGAGCACCGTCTGGGTGAGTTTGTTAGGATCACGCCCATACTGTTGGAGCTTCGTCATCACCTCGCAGGCCTGATCCACATCGCGGGAGTGATCCGCCTTCCAAAGCAACTTCTGGGTAGCCTCGTGGAAGAGATCACCTGCAAGCTGAGCATTCGCCGCATTCGAGGTGTCCAGTGTGGAAGCGTATTGAAGCACCGGTTCCAAAGCCTGCACTCCCCCGTTCTGCACGACGTTCCAGACCAGATTGCCGGCACAGCCCTTGCGTTTGTCGGCAGGAAGCTCGTCGAGGAGTTTGAGCGCATCCTGAGGATTGCTCAATGCGGCGCCGGAAAGAACGGCGGCATAGTGATCACTGTTCGTCTTATGACCATCCGCTTCCACCTTCTTCAACCATTCAATCGCAGCACGGGGATCCTTGGAGGCCCAGCCGTAGAGGGTTTGCCAAGAGCGGACGTTGCGCTTGTCGAAGTTGTCGTCGAGGTAGGTATCCATTACGTCCGCCCCTGCCACTTGCCCGGCGCGGAAGAGCGCCAGCTTCCACTCGTCGGCCGGATCCCTACCGCTGTCCTCGGAGATCTTCCCGAAGGTTGCGATCACTTCACGCCAGTTGTCGGCGGTCATGTGGAGCAGGCATTCCGAAAGCAGGCGCCGGATCTCGACCGGATCGGTCATCGTGGCAGCTTGCTCGGTGAAAGCCGCGAGCTGATCGGAGCCCGCTTGGCGAATTGCGGCTACACCCGGGTGAATCGAAGCGGAGTTGCGCGTGGACTTGGCGGAACGCGGGGCTCCGGCCTCAGGTGCGGAAGCATCCGTCCCGGCTTCCGGAACCGACGAGAGAGGCCCTTTGCCCAGAATGATGCCGAGAGCCAAACCGGCCACCAAGAGAGCAGCCGAAGACAGTTTTTTCATTGACCCTCAGAGATAATGAGAACGCTGAAGGTGTAAATGGATTTCAACGACAGCGTATCGGATGAGGTCCCCTAGAGGCTCCCGCCGAGCATCCAGCGTCCCAGTTCAACGTGCTCGGTTTGCCCCACGAGACTGCGGACAAGAATCAGCTCGTCCACACGCCATTCCACCGGTGGAACCGGCTCCTCCTCGAAGCCCGCGGAGGGATAGGCGAGGGACGCATGCGGAGTGAACTTCGGCCTCCGCTCCGGAGCTCCCATGGCAAGCCAGTGCAGGTGATGGAGATCGGCATTCGCTTCCTCGCTCACGAGCGCCAAGGGGCCGTTCGAGAATGGGAGAACTGCATCGAAGCTCACATCGAAAGGTGTGACGAGAAGAGCCGCGGTCTTGCAGATGCGGCGGATCTTCTTCAGATCCTGCGGTTTCAGATCCTCGAAGTTTCCGAAGGACCGCAAGGTGATGTGGAGAATTTCCGGTGGCCGCTTCTTCGCCCTCACGCCGTGCCTGCGGCAGTGGAGATCGGTGAAACGATAGAGATGCTGCGCGGTAAGGGCGTCCGGGCGAACCACCGCGAACACATCCGCGCGAGTCTTCCGCGCCGGAGGCATGTCGAAGAGAAGTAGCTGCTCGTCCATTGCCGCCGAATGACGCGCAGGATCGCGGGTTTTCCAGCAATCTTTAGCACTTCCTTAGCTATCCACCAGGGATCGGGCGTATTGCAGCGTGTCGATCTCATCCGGAGTCTTGTCGCGGCGGATGGCGTGGATGCGGGGGAAACGCAGCGCGAGCCCTGAGTCGTGACGCTTCGAGGCTTGGATCGAATCGAAGGCAATCTCTAACACCAGGTTCGGCTCGACGATATGCTTGCGCCGTTCCGTGGAAAGCGTGTGGCGCTTGAAATACTCGGTGAGTTCCTCGATCTCGACATCGGTCAGGCCCGAGTAGGCCTTGCCGATGACGCGAAGTTGGCCGCTCACCTGATCTCTGACTGCAAAGGTGTAGTCGGAGAGAACTTCCGCGCGTTTGCCGTGGCCCTGCTCCGCGGCCACGACCACGCAATCGAGAGTGCTGGAGGTCTTCAGCTTCAGCCATGCCTTCCCGCGACGCCCCGGTGAATAGGTGCTCTCCGGATCTTTCGCGATCAGACCTTCGTGCCCTTCCGCACGGGCTTGCTTGAAAGCGGCCTGCACCGCATCGGCATCCGCATCCGAGCGCAGGAGCTGGATCGGCACGATCGCGGGATGAACCTGCCCGATCCCCGAATCATCCAACAAGGTGCGGCGCTTCAGAAGCGGCTCGCGCAGCAGATCCGATTCATTCAGCCAGAGGAGATCAAAGGCAATGAAGCTGACCGGAGGCAGGGACGATCCATGACCATCTCCCGCATCCGATGAGGCAGCAAAAAGATCCGACTGCGCTACCGTGATGCGCCCGAGGCGGGTCTGTAGATCATGGAAGGTCAGGCGCTTGCCCTCGGCATAAGCGATGATCTCTCCATCCAAGATGAAATCTCCCGGCAAGGTGAGCGCGGCATGCAACAACTCGGGGAATTCGGCATCCAGCGGACGCAGATCGCGCGAGTAAAGCGCGGCACGGTTGCCCTGCTTATGCAGTTGCGCGCGGATGCCATCATACTTCGGCTCCAGCCAGATCCCGCGAGTGGCGGCGGCCCCTTGACTCACGTAGTCCACCAGTGCGGCAGCATCGGGCATCGGAGACGCAAGCATCACCTTCACCGGCACGAAGGGGCGAAGAGCGGCTTGCTCCAAGCGCTTGTGCTTGGCCAGTCTGGCGGTCTCCCCGAGATCGCCGGTGAGCATGTGTGCATTCCGGACTGCGGCGGGCTCCGCGCTGAAGGCGGTGGCCACGGCGTCCTCCACCAGACCTTCTTTCAGGCCGATCCTCAGATCACCTGTTAGAAGCTTCACGAGGGTTTCACCCTCCGCGGGATGAAGCGTCCGCAGACGGGACGAAAGCAACTCGATCTTCGCCAAGGAACCCGGCGCGGTCGCCAGCTCCGTGAAGAAGGCGGCAAGACCTTCCAACGTAAGCGGCTCCGGCTTCAGCGGTAGCTCCTGCAGGAAGAGGCGAGTGGTGCGGGCGGCATCATTCTGCGAGAGCGAGATCTCGCGGTAGCGCTCTTCCCGCGCACCGGGCAGCTTAAGCAGGGCGCGGCGGAGTGTGGCGGAACCGGCGTAAACCGCACGGCGATCGGCGGCACGCGGCAGGGCTCGGCCTGTTAGCCAGCTCGCGGCGAGCACGAGGTCATCCTCGCTCTCCAATCCTTTGAGATAGGCGGCTAGGTGGCGGATCTTTTCGAGGCGGCTGCTGGTCTCCCCCGTCAAGCGGCACAGGCTGGTGAAATCCGCTAGAGCACAGATCGGTCTTACATGGCGGGCGCTTGCCGTGGTCTGCACCCCGCTGCCAGTCATCACACCGCGGGCGGATGGCGGAGAAAGCGCGAGCTCCAACTGATCATTCCCCGAGGCGGACCAGGCATCCTGCCCACGGAGACGCAACTCGGCGGCGAACTCGCGGGTATAGCCGTGCACCGTGAGGATCTTCTTCGGCCTCACGCGCTGGATGCACTCCATCAGCCCCGGATAGTCGGCGTGATCGGAAAGCGGGATCGCCTCATCCACCCGGTAGCGGAAGGTGGCGCCCGGCACCATGGCCCAACCGCTGAGCATCGCCACGCGGCGGTTACCCACGGCACGGAGAAGTTTCGACCGGACCGCATTCGGCGGGGCGATCACAGCATGGCCGGGCGGCACGGGGCCATCGAGAAGGATAGGCTCCGGTAGGCAGGACACCCCGGCCTCCAGGCAGGCCCGGGTCATATCTGCCACATTCGGATGCAGCACGGCCGGGATCTCGTTTGCATGCAGCAAGGCCAGAGCCTCCTGTGCCTTGCCTAGCGAGTAACCTAGCAGCACAGGCACCTCGCCATCGGCCAAAGTATCGTGGACGAAACGCAAAACTGCCGACTCCACTTCCATCTGCGAGGGGAAGTTGAACTGGGGAAGGCCGAAGGTCGTCTCCAAGATCAGCAGGTCAGCCTGTTGGAATACCACCGGTTCCGAGGTGCGGCCCTTCCGGACCTTGAAATCACCCGTGTAGAGCATCGTGGCGCCGTCCGCCTTGCGGGTCACATGCAGCATGGCCGAGCCCGCGATGTGTCCCGCCGGGAGCAGGCGCAAGCGGAAGCCATTTCGTTCCACGACCGTGTGGAACGCAGCCGGTTCCAGCTTTTCGGCTGCGACCCCGTAGCGGCAGCGGACCAGTGCGGCGGTCACCGTCGAGCACAGGGCCTTATCGTGGCGGGCGAAATGGTCGGCATGGGCATGCGAGACGAAGGCCCACGGCTGTGCATCCCACGGATCCAGCCATAAATCGGCCTCGGGGACATACAAACCGCGTTGGAACCGGACTTCTATCACGCCTTGGAGGAAGGTGGCCGCGGATCAAGGCCGGGCCAAGCGGGAAGAGCAAGGAATGACAGAGGGGGCAAAGCGCAATCTTCCCATCTCATCCGACGGAATGCCCGCCATGAGCCTCGCCATCGAGGAAGCCGAAGCGACGGCGGACTCCCGCCATCTCCGCGGTGAGGCGGCCGCTCTGCTCGCGCACCGTGAGCGGGGCCTCGACCTCGGTTGTCTTGCCAGCCTCATCGGCATGCTGGCAGGCGAAGAGGGTGAAGAGCGGCGCGAGCGTCTCGCGAGGCACCACATCCCGCATCCTAACGGTTCCCAATCCCGCCGCAGCGATGCCATCGAGGGCGCGCTGCTTTTGCGGTGAGGGAAAGCACAGCACGAACCACCCCCCGGGAGCGAGGTGCTTCACCGCGGCCCGTGCATAATCGGAGACATCCCCGCGCAGCTCGAAGCGGGCGTGGGCCTTCTGGGAATCCTGCGGTACGACCCCGGCATTCGCAGGGAAATAGGGCGGGCTGCCGGTGACCAAGGGAAAGTGGCGGCCCAGCGCCAGATCCCGGAGGTCGCCACGCGAGCAATCGACGCGGTGACGGATGCCGTTCGCATCGAGGTTGGTTTGGAGCAGGCGATAGCTGATTTCCTGCGCCTCCACGCAGGTCAGATGCGCGGACTCCCCCATTCCCCAGAGCGTGAGCAAGCCCACGGTGCCGATGCCCGTGCCCAAATCGAGATGCTCGGTGACTGCCGGAGAAACCTGCAGGGCATACCACGCGGTCAGCACATCATCGATCGAATGGCGGTGACCGCCCTTCCGCTGGGCGATCAGCCATCCGGCCGCGCCGCCCGCGTCGTCCTGCCATGGCTCGCGGTCGAGGCCGTTCGGGCCGGTCAGCGCATCGAGGGTAATGCGCTCGCCGAACTCCTGCTCTAGCCGGGCGCGCTCCGCCTGCCAGCGTTCCATGCCGGAAAGAGATGCTGGATCGTGAAGAGGCGAGGACATGGCGGGCGGCGATCCTTTGCGGTGAAAAGGCCGCGGGGAAGCGCGAAGTTCCCCTGCCGTGATCCGCGATTGTGATCCACGTGCCAGCCCCTCAGCCTTCGCCACCTGCGGTGCGATCCAGATGGGATGGTATTGAATCCTACCCCGACCTTGTTCTAACTTCCTCGCCATGAACCCAAGCTGGTGGAAGGGCGGCGCCGTGCTCGGCTTGGTGGCACTGGCCTATCTAACCGGGCGCTACCAAGCTCCGGATGCCGACGCTGGCGGTGCCGTGAAGGATTCCCGAGCGGGGGCCTCATCCGAAGAAACCGCATTTGCCGAAAGCAAGACCGGACGGCAGACGAAGAGCGAGCGGCAGCTCAGCGGCTTCAAGTCGGCGGTCCCCTTCGCCCCGGGCGGGGCACGGGAGTGGTTCATGACGAAGGGTCGGGAGAACTGCGAGGACAGCTTCACCGGCCTGCTGCAACTGATCCAGAACTGCGCCACGCTTGACGAACGCGCGGCGGAAGAACTGGCGGTGGAACTGCGCGATATCCTGAAACTTTACGATGCAGGTGACCCGGAAATGCGTGCCGCCTTCGACGGCGACGACCTTCAGGAACGCGGCCTGGCGGCCACCGTGTTCCGGCTTTCCCAGCTGAATCCGCAAGCCGCCCTGCGTTTCCTTCAGGAAAGCCCCGACATCGACCGCCGTGGAGAAATGCTCGAGATGGTATTCGCCAACGCTGCTCTGAAAGATCCCGCCGAGGCCAAGGCTCTGCTCTCCGGTTTGGACGACAAGATGCTGCGCGGTGCCATGGAAGGAGTGATGGGGACGCTGACGGGGAAGAATCCCCAAGCGGCCTTCGACCTGCTCTCCGGCTTCACCCAAGCGGACTTGGATGGAGAGCGAAGGAAGTTCGTCGAGAAGATCACCAAGGACGATCCGGCGCAGGCGATCAAATATGCCCAGACCTGGGTGAAGTCCGGGCGGGACGCCCGACTTGTGGGCTCCGTGGTGGACGATTGGATGCGCACGGACCCCGAGGCTGCCCGTGCCTTCGGCGAATCGTATCGCGGTCCAGGCGAAGCGAGAGTGAAAGGCATCCTGATCAAGCACGCTGCCGAGACCGATCCGCGCAAAGCCGCCGAGGCCTTCGCCGCGCTCGGCACGGAAGCCGCGAACATGGGGGACACGGGGATCATCGTGGCGAAGAAATACGTCGCGGCGGATCTTCCCGGCGCCCGCGTGTGGATCGACAGTCTCCCCGCCGGACAGGCCAAAGATCTCGCCACCCAGGAACTTGTCGACCGCTGGGTGAAGTCCGAGCCCTTGGCTGCTGCCGACTGGATCGACAAGATGCCCGCCGGTCCCCAGCGCAACGATGCCTCGATCAAACTGATCAACTCGATCCGCATGCGCTATCCTCAGGAAGCCCTCGACTGGGCCGGCTCACTCTCGGACCAGAAGCAACGCGAGACGATGCAGCAACATGTGCTCGAAGGCTGGAAGGAAATCGATCCGGAAGCTGCCGAGGCGGCGGGGAAGAAACTCTAGTTCGCGAGATATGGCGATTGTGGCGGCGGATGCATTCGGATACGGATGGCTCCACCCGAGCGATGAATTATCTCAAGCGCCACCCCTTCCCGGTCGTGGCCCATTTCGACCGGGTGGTGGCCGTTTCCTTCGCGTTTCCACAGGAGATCTTGCGACCGATGGTGCCGGAAGGACTGGAGATCGATGCCTATGAGGGATTCGGCTTCGTGACGGTGGCGATGGTCTGGACGCGCAAGCTGCGTCCTGCGGCGTTTCCGGCCTTCCTCGGACATGATTTCTTCCTCGCGGGCTATCGGATCTTCGCCCGGCTGCAGGATGAATCGGGGCGCCGTTTGCGCGGGCTCAAGATCCTGGGCAGCGAAACGGACAAGCAGCGGATGGTGCTGCTCGGCAACCTCATGACCGGCTACAACTACTCGCGGGTGAAGCTGGATATCGAGACCAGCGGCACGGTCACCCGCATCCGCACCCGGCGCGATGACGGGCGCTGCACGCTGGACCTGAGCTTCGACGACTGCGGCGGCGAGATCGGTCTGCCGGAAGGCTCGCCTTTCCCCGATTGGCGCACCGCCCGCCGCTTCGCCGGGCCCATGCCCTTCACCTTCAGTCCGCAGGGCGATGGGTCCTTCGTGGTGATCGAGGGAGGCCGGGCCGAATGGACGCCGCGGCCGGTGCGCCTGCTGGATTGGCAGGTCGGAATCTTCCAAGACTCACCGCTCGCGAAGGCGACGCCCCTGCCCGCGAATGCCTTCGCCGTGAACAACATCGCCTACCGCTGGGAACGCGGTCGCGTGATCACACCACCTGCCACCGCATGAAGCAGCGCACGCCATGGCAGGGAATGCTGACCGTATTCCGCTTCAACTGGCCGCTCTATGTGGCAGCGGCCCTAGTTCTGTTAGGGACGATTGCGGGAAGTATTCTCATCGATCCGTTGTGGCTGAAGTTGGCCTGCGTGGCGGCCGCCATCGGCGCCGCTTATTTCATTTTCGTTTCATTGGGCGTCTCGCATCTGGTTTACGATCGCTCGGACCTCTATGGCTGGCGCTGGTGCGAACGGGCTCTCGCAGGCGCGAACTCGCAGGACATCGTGGTCTGTCACTCAGGCTTCGATGAAGTGTCGGAGGCGCTTTCTAACAGACTCCAGCCGGCGAGCTGCACGGTGCTTGATCACTACGATCCGGCTCTGCTCACCGAGCCCTCGATCCACAAGGCGCGGAAGCTCTACCCGCCGACCCCGGCAACCTTGGCGGCGTCCTTCGACCGCTGGCCGCTTCAGGATGCTTCCGCGGATGCCATCTTCGGGCTGCTAGCGATTCATGAGTTCCGCAGTCTGGAACAGCGCGGTCGCTGGTTTGCGGAGGCGCGGCGCTGCCTGAAACCCGGCGGACGCATCGTGCTGGCGGAGCACCTGCGGGACCCGGCGAACTTCATCGCCTTCGGCCCCGGCTTCCTGCACTTCCACTCTGCCGCAAACTGGCGACACTGCTGGGAGCTGGCCGGGCTGAGGACTGTGGATGAATTTTCCGTCACCCCTTGGGTCCGCTTCTTTGTGATCGCCTTGCCATGATCGAGCTTCTCACGCTTTTGCTACGCATCGCCGGAGTGGGCTTGATCCTGCTGGCGCTGCTTCACATCCCGATCGGGAAGCAGCTCCGCTGGAAGGAGGACTGCTAGCAGCTCACACCGGTCAACGAGTCCGTCTTCTTCGTCCACACGCTCTTCATCTGCGTGGTGCTGGTGATGATGGGCCTGCCCTGCCTGATCCAGCCGGGGATCTTCGTCCTGCCCACCGCAGCAGGGGCATGGCTTTCATGGTCATTCGCCGCCTTCTGGTTGATCCGGCTTTACAGCCAATTCTTCGTCTATCGGGCGGATCTCTGGCGCGGCAAGCGCATGGAGACGGTGGTTCACTGGTGGTTCAGTTTCCTTTGGACGGCGCTGGCGGGCCTCTTCGCCACCTGCGGCGCGGTTCAGCTGGGTTGGTTAGCCTGAGGTGCTTGGCGGGTCGCGCTGTACCATCCGAGCGCAAGGAAACCGAGATTGAGCAGCACCATCCCGGGTGCCGAGATCAGCAGATCGGGAGCGCGGGCGATCTCCAGCGTATTCATGGTAACGATCGCCAGAGTCTGGACCGCTGCACAGGTCCGCGGCCAGCGGTGGGAAAAGGCCCAGAGCCCGAGCAGAATCTCGGCGACACCCACGGCCCGCGTCGCAATCACCGCCAGATCATCCCCGAGCACCCGCGCCACGATCATGCGGTGCCGCGGAATCCCGTCGAGCAGCTTGCTGTAGAGTCCGTGGAACACCCATACCGACCCGATCAAGATCCGCAAGGCGAGGAAGAGCCGGTTTTGAGCGCGCGGGCCGATGAGCCGAGCCAAGCTTCCCACGGCACTCCGCGCCAGCCAGAAAGTCGCAGGCAGGCCCGCAATCCCTTGATTCCCTAGCGGAAATCAGGAATCCGGGCCTGCGGCAAAACCGGGTGCTGACAAACTCCCATTCCCCCCTACCCTCGCGCGCGTGAGCTATCAGGTCTTCGCCCGGAAATACCGCCCGAAAACGTTCGACGACGTCCTCGGTCAGGATCACGTGGTGCGCACCCTGAGGAACGCGATCGCCCAGAAGCGCCTCGCCCACGCCTACCTTTTCGTCGGTCCACGCGGCACCGGCAAGACCACCACCGCCCGGATCCTGGCCAAGGCCCTGAACTGCACCGGCGGGCCCAAGGCGGATTTCGATCCGGATGAAGATGTCTGCGTGGAGATCGCCGAGGGCCGCTCGCTCGACGTGCTGGAGATCGACGGTGCCTCGAACAACTCGGTGGACGACGTCCGGAACATCCGCGAGTCCGTCCGCTTCGCCCCGGCGCGGGGTCAGTTCAAGATCTACTACATCGACGAAGTTCACATGCTCTCCACGGCAGCCTTCAATGCGCTGCTCAAGACGCTGGAAGAGCCGCCGGAGCACGTGAAGTTCATCTTCGCGACCACCGAGGCGCACAAGGTGCTGCCGACCATTCTCTCCCGCTGCCAGCGCTTCGACCTGCGGCCGATCCCGACCGAGATCATCGCCAAGCACCTGCTACACATCGCGCAGAATGAAGGCGTGAATCTGCACGAGTCCGCCGCTTGGGCGATCGGCAAGGGCGCGGACGGCGGCATGCGTGACGCCCAGTCGATGCTCGACCAGCTGGTGGCCTTCTGCGGTGACACGATCACCGAGGCGAACGTGCTGGATATCTTCGGCTTCACCTCGCGCGAGACCGTGGCGACCGTGCTCGGCAGCCTGCTGGCGCGCGATACCCCGAAGGCGCTCTCCACCGTGCAGCGCGAGGCGGAGGCGGGTCGCGAGCTTTCCCAGCTGTTGGGCGAGCTGATCGGCGGCGTGCGCGCCCTGCTGGTTTCCCGCTTGGACAGTTCGGCCGGTGGCGATGGTATTCCTGCCGAAACTTGGACCGCTCTCAAAACCGCCGCGGAGGCCTATCCGCCGGAGCGACTGCTCTCCGTGATCGATGTCTTCGCCGAGACGGAGAGCCGGATGAAGTGGGCGTCGAACAAGCGACTGCACCTTGAGATCGGCCTGATCAAGGCGGTGCAGACCCTCGGCGAGGTTCGGCTCTCGGATGTCATCAAGGTGCTCGCCGGTGCCACCGAACACCTGGCCGCGCCGGTGAGCTACGCTCCGACTGCTGCCGCGGCCTTGCCCGCTGCCATCGTGGAGGTGGCGGCGATACCGGCACCCGCGCCCGAGCCAGCCGAACCCGTGGCATTTGTTCCGTCCGAGCCCGCCCCGGTGCTGGTTCCCCCGCCGGAGCCAGAGCCCGAGCCGGTGGCTGAACTGACTCGGCCCGTTCAGGAAACTCCGAAGGTGGAAGGAGTGGTCTTCTCGCTCGACGAATTGATCGCGAATGCCCCGGACGATCCGGAGCCCGAGTTTGAGCCGGTATCCGAGGCCCCGCCGTGGAAGCCGGAGCCGGACGCGCCACCGGAACCACCGACTCCGAAAGTGGACCCGATGGAAGAATTTTATAAGGATCCTCTCATCCAAACTGCTTTGGAAATGTTCGAAGCGACCTTGAAGAAGTAAACCAGTCCCCAACTCTTCAATCTTTCCCATGAATATCCAGAAACTCATGAAACAAGCGCAGCAGATGCAGGCCGGAATGGCCGCTGCGCAGGAGGAACTTTCGCGCAAGACCGTCGAGGCCAGTGTCGGCGGCGGCAAGGTCACCGTGGTGGCCACCTGCGCGGGCGATGTGCAGTCGATCAAGATCGACAAGTCCGTGGTCGATCCGGAGGACGTGGATTTTCTCCAGGATCTCGTCCTGAAGGGCGTCCAAGAAGCCATCAACAAGGGCAAGGAAGTCTCCTCCACGGAGATGAAGAAGCTCACCGGCGGCATGGGCCTGCCATTCTGAGCGAGTCACTCGCCTTCCTCCCCCACGAGATGAGGTACTCCCGCTTCAGCCGCAGAGCCGGATGGAGCCTCGTCGGCTTGTCGCTGCTGCTCCACCTCATCACGGTCTTCGCCTTCGCGCGGCAACCGGAGTGGATGGCGGCTTTCACCGTGATGCCGATCTGGGTGTGGAGCGGCATCGGGCTCGTGTTTTCGATCACGGCCTTCTGGTTCCTGCGGGCACCGCTCTCGCTCTGGGTCACCGGGATCTGGGCGGTGACCGTCCTGATCGGCTCGGACGAAGCCCGTGTGATCGCGAATGTCGGCAAGTCCGCGCCCGAGCCCGGTCCCGCCGGCTTGGCCGATGGCCAGCCTCTGGTCCGGGTGCTCACGCTGAACTGCAAGTTCTTCAACTACGGCGGCGGCAGTGATCCCGCTACGGACATCCAGCGCTGGGAGCCGGATATCGTGCTGCTGCAGGAGGCCATGCCCTACCACGTGAAGCACGTGGCCGACCGGCTTTATCACGGCCGCGGCGACTACCGCTCGCACAAGGACAATGGCGTGGTGACCCGCTGGAAAATCACCCGCGAGGTGCGCAATCCACTCTATCGCGACCAGCAGGTAACGATCATGAAACCGGATGAGACGCTGATCGAGGTGGTCAATGTCCATCTCGCGACTGCCGCCACCGACCTGCGCCTCTGGAATAGCGAATGCTGGCGCACCCACAGCGAGAACCGTATGGTGCGGGGCACCGAGCTCTGGCACACGCTCCAGATCCTCGCGGATACGGCTCCGGGTCGTCCTGCCATCCTCGGCGGCGACTTCAATGCCCCGCCATCCGATCCGATCCAGAGCTTGCTCAAGGCGAACTTCGAGGACGCCTTCATCAAGGCTGGCACCGGCTGGGGCAATACCTACCAGCGCCGCATCCCGATCCATCGCATCGATCAGATCCATGCCTCGCGCCAGTTCCGCGCCATCCGCTGTGCCGCGGTAACGACGAAACGCAGCGACCATCGTATGGTGGTGGCAGATTTCCTGCAGGTGCCTTGAATTTGCCATCATCCCGCGAATTTTCCGGCTGTTCCCCGCGAGATGGTTTCCTAGCCTGCGCGCATGCCCGTCACCCGAGAGCGCATGGCTGCCGTTTTGGAGGAGATCGCCCTCCTGCTGGAGATCCAAGGGGAGAACCCTTTCAAGGTCCGCGCCTATCGCCAGGGAGCCGATGTGGTGAAGGGCTTCGATGGCGACATCGTGGCACTGGCGGAGGCGAACATGCTCACGGGTATCAAGGGCTTGGGCGATGCGCTGCGCGACAAGCTGCATGAGCTGGCCACAACCGGTGAGCTTGGCTTTCACAAGAACCTCCGCGCCGACTATCCCGACAGCTTCTTCGAGCTCTTCGAACTCGAAGGTCTCGGCCCCAAGAAAATCGCCCTGCTGAACAAGGAGCTGGGCGTGAACTCGATCGGCTCGCTCAAGACCGCCTGCGAGGCCGACAAGGTGGCGGGCCTGAGCGGCTTCGGGGCGAAGACGCAGACGAAGATTCTCGATTCCATCGCGCGGCTCGCCCAGGCAGCCACGGCCTTTCGCATCGATGTAGCCACGCTGGCGGCCGAGGAGATCTTGGAAGAGCTGCGGCGTCACCCTGCGGTCCTGCGTGCCTCCGTGGCGGGCTCGATGCGCCGGGCAAAGGAGGTGGTGCGCGATCTCGATTTCATCGTGGCCACCAGTGAACCGGCGGAGCTCACCAAGTTCTTCTCCACCCTGCCCCAGGCCAAGGAGATCATCGTGCTGGGCGACACCAAGTGCTCGATCCGCACGGAGGCCGGGTTGCAATGCGATCTGCGGGCGGTTTCTAACAGCCAGTTCCCCTTCGCGCTGCAATACTTCACCGGCAGCAAGGAGCACAACGTGGCGATCCGTTCGCTGGCGCTGAAGCACGGTTGGTCGCTCAACGAATACGGCTTCACCGGCGAGAACCCGCCGACGGTGAACGAGGAGAGCGACATCTACAAGGCGCTGGGGCTCGACTTCATCCCGCCCGCGCTGCGCGAGAACCGCGGCGAGATCGAGGCCGCCGACGCCGGGAAGCTGCCCCGCCTGATCGAATGGGAGAACCTGCGCGGCACTTTTCACACCCACACCACGGAATCCGACGGCAAGTCCACCCTGGCCGCGATGGCCGCTGCCGCGGAAGAACTAGGCCTGCAGTACTTGGGCATCTCCGATCACTCGAAGTCATCCCCGCAGGCGAACGGGCTGGATCAGGCCCGCCTGGCAGCCCAGATCGTCACCATCGCGAATTGGAACACGGAGTTCGCCCACGAAGGCTTCCGCCTCTTCGCCGGTTCCGAGGTGGACATCCTCAAGGACGGTTCGCTCGACTTTGATGACGAGCTGCTGGCCCAGCTCGATTTCACGGTCGCCTCGGTCCACAATGCCACCACCCTCTCCGAGGACGAGATGACCAAGCGGATCATCCGCGCGATGGAGAATCCCTACATCACCATGCTCGGTCACATGACCGGCCGCCTCCTGCTGCGCCGGGATGCCTATGCGGTGAACCATGAGAAAATCATCGATGCCGCTGCCGAGACCCGCACGGTCATCGAGCTGAACTGCAATCCGAAGCGCCTCGACATGGACTGGCGCTGGTGGCACCGCGCGCGCGACAAGGGCGTGCTCTGCTCGATCAACCCGGATGCTCACTCCACGCAGCAGATCCAGTTCATCAAGTTCGGAGCGGAGGTGGCCCGCAAGGGCTGGCTGCGCCGCGAGGATGTGCTGAACACCAAGCCGCTGGCCGAGATGACGGAGTGGCTCAAGCTGCCGAAGCAGCGCCGCTGAACGAGTGAGGGCCGCGACGCCATGCGCCGCGGCCCCTTGTTTCCGGGGGAAAAACCTAAAGCCCCGAGATTACTTTGGAGAGCAGGTGGCCGAGTAGGTCGCCGAGCCGTCCACGGCCGTCGCGATCACTTGCGGAGAACTGCCGCGCACCAATCCGAGGTGCAGGTTCACCGGTGTCTTGCCTTTCGACTTCAAGCTGATGTCGGCGGAGTCGGAGACATCGAGCGAACCCTTGCCGGTATACTTCTTGCCACCGATCACCAGGATGGCGGTCACGCTGTTCTTCTTGCCGAACTTCACGGTCAGCGGTGCCGCAGCGACTTCAGGTGCCGTGGCTTGCCCCGTGAATACACCGCTCGCCGGAGACTTGACCGAGATGGTGCCCGTGGAGACGCCTGACCCGTCCGACAGGTGGTAGCTCACGACCCCGCTGCCCGGGTGGGCCGCCGTGGTGCTCACGCTCACCCGCTGGCCCTTCGGCGTGCCCACCACTTCGGCGATCAGGCCTTCCGCGGCTTCCACTCCGATGATGGAGAGCGTGCCGCCATCGGTATCGCGGTCGTTCGCCAGCACGTCGACCACCACTTCACGCACGCCATCCTTCGCCTTGGCCGGAAGCCAAGCCGTGTCTGGCTTCGCAAGCGGCAGGAAGTTCTCCACGCTGGTTTGGGAGGTGCGGACACGGAAGGCCTTCGGCAGCACGCTGTCCGGCAGACGCTTCTTTTTCTTCGGATCCCGGGCCCCGGAGGCATCGCGGGAAGCGGACGCACTGGTCTCGGGGACCTGGCTTTCCGCGTAAGCGGTGAGCCCGTAGAGGACATCATCCGCCCCGGCAAACAGCCACTTGAGGCGGCTGCGATAGTCCGCCGGGAAGTTATAGAGGATGGTGGTTCCCTCACCCTCGACGTGCTTGTAGATGAAGCCGCCGTCTTCTTCCCCACCATAGAGGGACACCCCGTAGAGGCCATCCGCCTTCTCGATGGGGGAGGTCAGGTAGACGCTTCCCGTTTCCTCGGTCTCGATCTCGGCGACCTCGGTGACGGTGCCGGTGTAGCTGATGTGGAGCAGCTCGTCCTCCGTATTGGCATGGAAGCCGTCATCGGTGGGCACCAGCCGCCACACGTGATCCTGCAGCGAATCGAACTCGGCCAGCACGGTCACCGTTCCCGCGTCCTCCAAGCGGAAGAATCCGCCATAGGTGAAGCGGAAGCTGCCGAAAGGATTCACCGGACCACCGATGCCGGTGGTGCCGTAGATCTTGCCATCCTGGCCGAGAACCAGTTCAGCCGGGCTGCTGAAATCGAAGCGGGTTCCGGGTGGGACCTCGGTATTCGGCGGAATGCTCTCCGGATCCTCGAATGCATGTACGGTCTCGAAGACACCGTTCGTGCCGATGCGGAAGATCGTGCCGCCGCCTTGCGGTCCGCCGTCCCCCATCACGCCGTAGATGACGCCAGCAGGGGTGACAATGAGGCGATAGGCACCGTAGCCATCCACCGACGCATTGATATCATGCAGGACGCTGAAAACGCCGTCCGGGGAGATACGGTAAATGGTCCCGTGGGTATGGGCGCCGCCATAGCTGGTGGTGCCGTAGAAGGCCCCGTCCGGCCCGAGCTGCAGGCCGGTGGCCGGGTTGGCCCCGCCATAGTTCGGCACGCCGGCATCCGCAATGGTACCGAAGGTGTAAAGCACCTCCGCATCCGAGCCGGGGGCGAAGCGGAAGATCACCCCGGACTTGGCGGAGTTGGACCAACGGGCCGCGCCGTAGAAGTAACCGTCGCCACGATTCACGAGGTCTCCGGTCGGCTCGTAGAGGGAGCTGAGAACCTGGACCTCATCGACGATCGCGCCTTGGGCGAAGACCGACTGGAGGGAGAGAGGGGCCGCCGCCAGGACGGGCCACAGGAGGAGTGGATTTAGTTTCATGAGGGCTCGAACGCTGGTGATCCGTTCAACTGCCCACAATTCCTTTTGAGTGAACTTTCCATGAAGCGCAGATGTATCTCCGGTCAAGGAATGAAGAAGGTAGTAACAACATACCCACGCCATCCCGACATCGACCGCACAGCCCTCTTCCGACGCGCTCTTGCAAGCAGCCATCCCTCCTGCCAGATTCTTGCCAAGCCTCTTCTCCATGACCCACTGCCGCCACCTTTCCGCCGCTATTTGCTTGGCCTCCGCCATTCCCGCGCTGCTCTCCGCGAATGACGCCACCTTCGAAGCCGTGAAGGAGAAGGCGCGCGGCTTGGCCGCCAAGCCCTATCAGGCGTCGGCTAACAAGCTCGACGACTTCTGGGCGAACCTCAGCTACGACCAGCACCGCGACATCCGCTTCAAGATGGAGTCCGGCCTGTGGTGGGACGAAAGTCCCTTCTCCATCGACTTCTTCCACCCCGGCTGGACCGCGAAGAAGACTGTCTCCCTCTACGAGGTCAAGGAGGGCGAGGACAAGGAGCTGAAGTTCGACACCTCGCTCTTCGACTACGGTAAGCAGAAGGTCCCCTCCGCCGTGCCCGCCCCGCCGGGCTATGCCGGCTGGCGCGCGCGCACGCACCTGAACTCGAAGGACTACATGGACGAGTTCCTCGTCTTTCTCGGTGCCAGCTATTTCCGCGCGATCCCTGCCAAGTCGCCCTATGGGCTTTCCGCGCGCGGCCTCTCGATCAATAGCGGCCTGCCCGGCGTGCCGGAGGAGTTCCCGGACTTCACCGAGTTTCATCTGGAGAAGCCCGCGAAGGACTCCAAGTCCATGACCGCCGTCGCCCTGCTCGAAGGCGAGAGCGTGGCCGGTGCCTACAAGTTCACGGTTACGCCCGGCACCGAGACGGTGATGGATGTGGAGGCGGAGCTCACCCTGCGCCGCCCGGTCCAGCAGCTCGGCCTCGCGCCCTTCTCCAGCATGTTCTGGTTCGGCGAGAACACCCACCCGCGCCCGTATGACTTCCGCCCGGAGGTGCACGATAGCGATGGCTTCCTGATGGAGCTCGGCAGCGGCAATCTCCACTACCGCCCGCTGGAGCATACCCACAACCAATTCCGCCACTGCGTCTTCACCATGGAGAAGCCACGCTCCTGGTCGCTGGTGCAGCGGGACCGCTCCTTCACCTCCTATCAAGACGTGGAGGCCGGCTATCACGATCGCCCCACGGTGAAGGTCGAGCCGGTCGAAGGCTTCGACAACGGCAAGCTGCACCTGATCGAGATGCCTACCATCGACGAGACGAACGACAACGTCATCCTCGTCTGGGAACCCACGCCCGCGCCGGAGATCGGCAAGCCCTTCCGCTTCCACTATCGCCTCCACTGGGTGCGCGACCTGCCGCCCACCGGTCTCTTCGCCGCGAAGGCCACCCGTGCCGGCAACCCCGTGCAGAAGCCGGACGAAGTGCTGGTGAGCATCGACTTCGCCAAGCCGCTCTATCCGGAGAAGAAGGTCGGCGATCCGAAATGGGATGACATCTCAAAGTTCAAGCCGGTCGTGACCGTGAACCAAGAGGGTGTGAAGCTCATCCACGTGGGTCTCACCGATTTGAGCATGCCGAACGTGGATGACCTCCCCGCCGGCCTCGGCCGCAGCGAGACGGTCCACATGCCGCAGGTGCTACGCGCCTTCTTCGTGCTCGATCCTGGCAAGGGTGTGAACGACATCGACATGACCTGCGAGCTGCAGGACGAGTCCGGCAAGGTGGTCTCCGAGCGCTGGGTCTACCTCTGGAAGCGCACGCACTGAGGGGACCGAGCACCTATCGCTTCTTCCCTGCCGGTCGCGCCGATGCGACTGGCACGGTGGCCCGCCCGCGTTTCTCGATCTTCGTGTGGCCGTCGATCACCAGCGCGTTCATGTCGAAGCCTTGGCCGGTCGCGACCGTCTTCATGCGCTCGAATTCCTTGGCCGGGATGGTGGCGGAGCGGGATAGGAACCACAGGCTCTTGCGATCCGGCGTGCCGACGATGACATGGCGGTAGTCCGGCGAGAGATCGATGATCCAGTAGTTCCCCTCCTTGGGAGCGGGGATCGCCTTCGAGTACCAGTTGTTCGGGAATGTCACCTTGAGCCGGTTGGCAGTGGCATCCACGGGGGTCGCCACGCCTTCGATCTTGCGGCTTGATCCATCCGCACGGATGCAGGTGTTCACCACCTTGATCGTGCCGTCCTTGTTCTTCGAATACTCCGCCGTGGCCGATTCGCAGCCGCTCTGGAACCACTTGGGATAGCGCGCGATCTCGAACCATTTCCCCGCATAGCGGTCCACGCTCACTTTCCCGGTGGTCTTCAGCGGCTTGGCAGCGGCCCCGCGCCCGCCATCGGCAGCGCAGGAGCTCAGGACGGCGGCGAGGGCGAGAGCGGGAAGGCAGAAACGAGGGGTCATCCTGCAAGCTAGATCAAGCCTGCAGGATTTTCAAAGCGAGCTTTTGTCAGTGAACCAACTCGATTCCGTGCTGCGCGCAGAGGGCTGCTGCGGATTCCGGATTGAAGCGCCCGCTGCGGGACAGTTCGTCGGCATCGCGGAAGAACTTCTCGTGCCCGCCGGGGGTCGCGACGGCGATGAACTCCGCGTCCTCCCCCGATTCGTTCCAGAAGCGGTGATTCACCCACGGGGCCACCGTCACGGTATCGCCCTCGTGCAGTTCGGCTTTCTGGCCATCGGCTTCCACGCTGAGGCATCCGCGCAGTACATGGAAGCGCTCGATCTCCGCGTGACGGTGCAGCGGGGCACCCGTGCCGGGCCGGGCGAAGATCCTCGTCACTAGGCAAGCTCCGCCCGTATCGGCGGATTCAGCGACGATATTCACGCGCACGCCGAACACATCGAGGTTTGCTGCGGGCTGCGCTCTTTCCAAGGTCCACGCCGGGGTATCGGTTGTCATAGCTCGCTTTCAGGCTATCCATTGAGGGTCCTCTCGCCAATACCACCAAAGATGGCATCCTTGAGGGTCCGCATTTCAAGCGCTTGTCGCCTGGTTGAAGCACCACCTAGCATCCACGACAGATGACACTCCGCGAGATCGCTGCTTCGGCCTTCGCTATCTGCTCAGGAATCGCTTCCGCCGCGGACTACCACGTGAGTCTGTCCGGGCTCGACACGAATCCCGGCACGCAGGGCCAGCCCTGGCGCACGATCCAGAAAGCGGCGGCCACGGTGGTGGCGGGCGATACCGTCCACATTCACGCGGGAATCTACATTGAGCGCGTCACGATCGAGAATCGTCACGGCAGCGCCGCACTTCCGATCGTCTTCAAGAAGTTCGCGGCAGATACAGGCAGCGTCATCATCTCGCAGAGCGGCGTGACCCCGCCCGACGATCTCACCGCCGTGCTCGCGATCCGCAACTGCGATCACCTCGTGGTGCGGGACCTTGAGATCGCGGATTACAAGACCGCGGGCACTGCCGCCGAGCAGCGCGCGCAGTTGCCCGTCGGCATTCATGTCAGCGGCAGCGGCACCGGCATCCAGATTCGCGGCTGCAAGGTTCACGACATTTGGCAAAGCAGCCCGACCCAGAACAACTACAACGCGAACGGCTTCGGCATCGCGGTGTATGGCGAGCAATCCTCGCCGATCGATCAACTCGTGATCGATGGCTGCGAGGTCTACAACCTCCGCACCGGTGCCAGCGAATCCCTGGTGCTGAACGGCAACGTCACCAACTTCGCCGTCACCAACAACATCGTCCGCGACTGCAACAACATCGGCATCGACTTCATCGGCTTCGAGGGCACAAACCCGGTGGAAGCACTCGACCAGGCGCGCAACGGCATCTGCTCCGGCAACGTGGTTTTCCGCATCGATTCGAAGTTCAACCCGGTCTATGGCGGGAACTTCACCACCGGCGGAGGTAATGCCACCCGCAGCGCGCCGGGTCTCTACGTCGATGGCGGGCGCGACATCATCCTCGAACGCAATCATGTCTACGATTGCAACTTCGCCATCTCCATCGGCAGCGAGAACACCGGCAAGGTGGTGAGCGGGGTTACGGTCCGCAACAACGTCTTCCACCACTGCCACGTCGGCGGCATCGTGGTCGGAGGCTCGGAAACCACCAACGGCGGCACCACGAACAGCAGCTTCACCCACAACACGATCTACGGCAACGACACCGTCTCGCAAGGCGGTGGCCAGTTCTCGATCCAGAATCACGTGAGCGGCCTCACGGTCCGCCGCAATGTGATGGTATCCACCTCCTCCTTCTCGCAATTCATCCTGAAAGGGAACAACACCGGCAGCGTTGCCGCCGGAGCCATCGACTGGAATCTCTACTACGCCCCGCCCGGCGGCAGCTTCGAGTTCATCTCGAACAACACCGCGCGCACCAGCTTCGCCGCATGGCAGAGCGCCAGCGCGCAGGACACCCACTCCAGCCTCATCACGACATCTCCGGGCTTCGTGGGCAGCACACTGACAGCGGCTTCCCCTGCCGCCGATTTCGCCATCACCGCGAGCTCTCCTGCAAAGGACACGGGCGACAGCGCGGCGCTACCCTTTACCCCGGCAGCGAATGAGAAAGACTATCGTGGCCGCAGCCGGATTGCGGGAGGCCGCGTGGATATCGGGGCCTTCGAGTTCATGACCGCGCTCCAGGAGTGGCGGGACATCCACTTCACGCTTCCCGATGGTGGACCCGGAGCAGGCAGCGAGGAAGACCCGGATGGCGACGGAGTCTCCAATCTGATCGAATACTCACAGGGCATGAACCCGGTACTAGCGGATCGCAGCGCCCTGCCCGCGACCACCCGCACGCAAGACTCC
The DNA here is from genome assembly GCF_025950095.1 of Luteolibacter rhizosphaerae. Classification (NCBI taxonomy): domain Bacteria; kingdom Pseudomonadati; phylum Verrucomicrobiota; class Verrucomicrobiia; order Verrucomicrobiales; family Verrucomicrobiaceae; genus Neoluteolibacter; species Neoluteolibacter rhizosphaerae. The sequence continues at coordinate 83,903 of NZ_JAPDDR010000010.1, forward strand.
CTTCGCTTCACCTATCGCAAGGCCGTGCCCGGGCTGAGCTATGCCGTCGAGAGCAGTGGCACCCTGGGATCCTGGTCCCCTGCCCTGTCACCCGAGCAAAGCGACGGTCTCGGCCTCTTTTGGCGCGACCTCCCGCTCAGCGCGGGCAAGCAGTTCATCCGCCTGAAGGTGAGCTCGCCCGAGACTTGGTGAGCTCAGACCGCGGCCACCACCTCGCCGGAGAGCTCCGGGAAGCAGCGCAGGAAATCCGGATCATGCGGAGCCTCGATCCGCAGCATCTCGCCGGTGTAGGGGTGCGAGATCTCCAGCACTTTCGCCTGCAGGAGCATGCGGGTGCCGGTGCCGAGAAGGCTGCCCAGCTCATCCGAGCGATCCACGCCGGCATAGCGGTAGTCGCCCACGATCGGGTGACCATCGTCCACGAGGTGGCGGCGGATCTGGTGGTAACGCCCCGTGTAGGGCCGTGCCTCCAGCAGCGAGAGGCTCAGGTTCGGCATCTCCGGGAAGCTCCCCGCCTCCGCCACCAGCAGGCGTTGGAAATCCGTGCGGGCACTCAGCGGCGGCTCGTCCTGGGATTTCTGCAGCGCACGCTCGCAGCACCAGCGCTCCGGCGTCACGCCATCCACCACGGTTAGGTAGGTCTTCTGCACCCGCCGCTGCTCGAAGGACTGCTGCACGATCGCGCAGGTCGCCCGGTCGCGGGCGAAAAGCAGGACCCCGGAGGTCGGGCGATCAAGGCGGTGCACCACGTAGACCTGCTGGTCCAGCTCGTCCCGCACGCGCTTCATCGCAATCCACTCCGGCGATTCCTCATCACGCCCCGGGTGCACGATCATCCCCGCCGGCTTGTCGATCGCGACAAGGTGCTCGTCCAGGAATAGGATCCGCAGGGGCAACATGCGGCGCTGGCATGACCGGCCCGCCGCCCCAAGTCAACCCCGCGGGCGGGCCGCCCCGGGAATCGCTGATAGGATGCCCCTCCCGGCAGCGTTGCAGAAGGGAAACCCGCCATGTCCACCATCACCCGGCGCTCCTGCCTGCAACGCCTCGGTCTCGCGATCCCGGCCAGCTTCCTCAGCCCGCACGCTTTCGCCGCAGCGGTGGAGCCCTCCGCCGCCGAGCAGGATGCCATCGAGGCCATCGCGAAGGCTTTCATGGAGAAGTTCCAAGTGCCCGCCCTCTCGGTCGCCTTCGGCACGGACGAGAGCCCGCTCTTCAGCGGCGCCTACGGCATGGCCGACAAGGATCGCTCGGAGAAGGTCACCCCGGAGCATCGCTTCCGCATCGCCAGCGTGGCCAAGCCCGTCACCGCGGTGGCGATCTTCCGCCTGATCGAGCAGGGCAAGCTGAAGCTGGACGAGCCGGTCTTCGGCAAGCGGCGCTACTTCGAGGCGGATCTCCCTGCCGCCCGGCAGGAGCGTTTGGAGAAGATTACCATCCATCACTTGCTCGATCACACCTGCGGCGGCTGGGGAAATAGCCGCAACGACCCCATGTTCATGCATCCGGATCTCCGGCACGAGGACCTGATCGAGCGCACTCTGGAAGAGCAGCCTCTCGAGCACGAGCCGGGCACCCATTACTCCTACTCGAACTTCGGCTACTGCCTGCTCGGGCGCATCATCGAGAAGGTCAGCCGGAAATCCTACACCAGCTTCACGGGTGAATCGGTCTTCAAGCCCGCCAGCATCACCGGCATGGAACTCGCGGGCAACACCCGCGACGAGCGGGCGAAGAACGAGGTGGTCTACTACGAGGGGGAGTCTCCCTACGGCATGAATGTGCGCCGCATGGATTCCCACGGCGGCTGGATCGCCTCGCCCGCGGATCTCGTGAAGTTCCTCGTCCACAGCGGCAAGACCGGCGGCCTGCTCAAGCCCGAGAGCATCGCCACCATGACCACCGCTCCCGCCTGCCACGGCGGCTACGCCTGCGGCTGGGCCGTGAATGGCGCGCGCAACCGCTGGCACAATGGCAGCCTGCCCGGCACCTCGTCCATCGCGGTGCGCACCTCCGGCGGACTGTCATGGGCGGCGCTCACGAATGTCCGTCGTGAAGGCATCGACCTGGCACTCGACCAGATGATGTGGCAGATGGCAAAGGCCGTGCCCGCATGGAAAGCATGAAAGCCATGAGACTGCTTAGCATCCTCTTACTTCCGTCCCTCGCTCTCGCCTACGAGGACCCGGCCCCCAAGCGCTACGATCTCCAAGCCCGCGCCAGCGCCATCGACCCGCAGGCGAAGGAACATCCCGAGATCTCCTTCGCCTTCACCAAGGACGGCAAGCCCGCCGACCTGCAACACGCCTGTGTGGATACCCGCGTGCCGGACCAAGGCAAGCTGGTGATCTGGCTGATGGGGCACAACCAGGGGCTCTTCGAGCGGGTGTCTTCCTACGGCCTGCACGCCATCCAGGTGCACTACGCGAACGGCTGGTTCTCCCAACTCTACTCCGGCGCGCCGCCTGCCGATGACCTCTACCTCTCGAAGATCCGGCTCGAAGCCGCCACCGGCGAGGACCTGAGCGACAAGGTCAGCATCCCCAAGCCCGACAGCATCATGGGCCGCTCGGTGGCATTCGTGAAGTGGCTCGACCGAGAGAACCCGCAGGGCGGGTGGAAGCAATTTCTAACAGAGGATGGCAAGGACCTGCGCTGGGAGAAGGTCATCCTCAGCGGCATTTCCCACGGCTCCACGACCGCCGCCCGCATGGCCAAGCAGGTGAAGGTGGACCGCGTTGTCATGTTCTCCGGTCCCCGCGACCAATACGAGGCCTGGCAGTCCCTGCCCTCCGCCACGCCGGGGAAGCGCTTCTTCGCTTTCACCCATGTCCTCGACGATGGCTGGGAGAACGACCACTACTGCCGCTCCTGGCAGATGCTCAAGCTGCAGGACTACGGCCCGCTGGTGAATGTCGAGAACACCCCGCCGCCCTTCGGCAACTCACGCCGCTTGATCAGCGATGCCGATGTGAAGGGCGATGCCAAGCGCGCCCACAGCGGTGTGGTCCCCGGCGGACAAGCGCCGAAGGATGAGAAGGGCAAGTATCTCCACGAGGAAGTTTGGCGCTACCTCTTCACCCACCCTGTCGAGCAGACCGGCGAGCCCGTGCCCGCCGATCCCGATTGCCGCATGGAGCAGCGGAAGAAGTGACTTCCGCTTCGCTCCCGGGTTAGCCCCTCGCGGAGAGGAAGCTTACTGGATGCCCAGGCGCTCCTTGTTCGCGGCCTTCCACTCGGCGTCGAGCTCTTGCACGGTCTTGCCGGTCCACTGCTTCCAGAGGTCCTCGCTGTAGCCCTGGTGGGTGGCGAGGTTGAGCTTCTTCATCAGGTCCTTCTCGTACTTCTTGATCACGAAGTCGTAGAAGTTCGCGGTGATGCGGTAGCTGGAGTCGTAGTTCGCGCTGGCGAAGTTGCGCTGGGTGATCTCGGCGCCCTTGGCCTGCGGCTCGAAGAGGAACCAGCGGATGTAGTCGGCCACGCCTTCCGTGACCCAGGTGGGCGGGCGCTGGCCGCGGGTGGAGCCGCCGGGGCTGCCGAACTGCACCACGTGAACGATCTCGTGGATGGCGCAGCCGATGGCCTCGCCGCCCTGCTGGTCGCGCATGAAGTTCGCGTTCAGCGTCACGTTATTACCGCTGGCGAAGGCGGGGACGCCCTGCGCATGGCCGGGTAGCGTGGTGGCCAGCTTCATGGTGAAGTTGATGGTGTCCGGCGGGGTGTAGCCATCGACCGGGATCATCTCGATGAGCTTGGGATACCAGTCCTCCATGACCGGCATCAGGTGTACCTTCGCCCACTCGTGCAGGTCCGGGCTCTCGGAGGAATTGAGCACATACTTGAACTTGCCGTCTTTGGAAGTGAAGGTCTCTACCTTCTTCTCGAAGTGCTGGAGCGCGGGGCCCTTGGCATCGGTGATGTCGATCTCGCTGAAGAAGGTGTTGCCCTGACCGTGCGGGTTGTCATTCGCCGCGACGTCGAAGAGCAGGCGGCTGTACTTGCCGAGCGGCTCGCCGCCTTCGGTGGAGATGAGCACGGAGTGCTGGCCGGCCTCGCCGTTCTTGCGGGTGTCCACTTCCGCGACGAGCTTCCAGCCGGCGGTGGCGGGATCGACCTCGGCGGCGGGCTCGGCATTGAAGCCGGGGGCAGTGCCATCCGCGGCGTAGAGCTTGTAGATCTGCGGGGCACGCGCACCGGTGTGCCAGGAGTAGGTGGCGATGTCCTTGACCTCGATCGGGGCCTTGAGCTCCACGCTCAGGCGGCCGCCCTTGTCGCCATTCGCGAAGAAGAAGTTCGCCTCCGGATCATCCTGGTTCGAGGGGCCGCGGCCATCCTTCACCACGGGCAGCACGCCGCAGGCTTCGTCCGCCTTGCCGGAGACCACGCGAAAGAAGGCATCCTTGCCCGCGTCATTCATGGCGGGAGGACGGATGCCGCCGCTCTTGAAGCCAGCATCGGTGGCGCTGAAGCCGGTGGTGACTTTCACGGCCGGATCGGCGCAGACGGTGGAGACCAGGAGAAGAGTGGCGAGCGAGAAACGGGATTTCATGGGCGGATGGATTGGCAAGAACGTCGGAAAGCGCCCCCGGGGTTTAGCGCCCGGTGACGGCTTTGACCCAATCCAGCGCCAGAAGCGGGGGAATTTGTCGAAGGAGCGAAAAGTAATTGGCGAGACGACACCTAATCGATCTTCCGGATCGCAAAGGTGAGCTCGGGATGCTCCTTGGCCTCCAGATCAACAAGGCGTTCGGCGCCCTCCCTGAAACCCGCCTTCGAGATTGATAGAAGCTTCAGGCTGTGCGCCGTGAGACTTCTTGATCTGATCCAGAACCGGCCGTCCCCATCGGTCGTCGTCTGACCGTCGGGGTCGAAGGGAAAGATGATCCTACGGCTCTCAGTGTCCCATGTGACGACAGCTCCCGGCACGGCCTTGCCATATTGGTCCACGATCATTCCCGCAAAGCGGAGCCGGGGCTCCTTCCAAGTAAGTAGACAATTGATGATTGCCAGCGGCACGAAGAACATCGCGATCCGCAGACATAGCCAGGTGCTCAAGCGGTCGACATACTGTTTCCCCGTCTCTTGCGGATCCCGCTTGAAGATGCTTCTCGGAGCATCAGCAGCCGACGTCTCCTGCCGATCCCGCAGGGAGGTAGTCGGCCCACGGGCTTGGGCGCGGATCTTTCCCTGCCGCGTCTTCCTTTTCTTGCTCATGCTCAGGAAGCCACCGCGATCTTGCCTTCCAGTCCGGCGAGGCGTGTGACGAGCTCCGCACGGCGGTCGGCATAGAGCTTCCCGGAGGCGGCGTAGGCACGGGCCCGCAGCAGCTCGAAGAGGTAGTGATGACGGGTGATGAAGAAGCCTACGACCAGAGGAATGGGAATGAACCACAAGGTGAAGGCCCCGAAGAGAACGGTGGCCACGAGGGTGCCCAGGCCGCCGATCACCGCGTAGCCCAACGCGGTATTCTCATCCGGCGGATCGTAGTTGCCCGTGCCATCCGGTGTGCCCACCGAGCGCTTGTAGCGTTCCCAAGCGAGATCGAGGTCTTTCAGGGTCTTGCGCAGGTTCACCACATCCTTCGCGGTTTCCGGACCGGGATCGAGGGCGAACTGCAGGGTCGAGGAGCAATACTCGCAGACAATGGTGCGCGAGGTCTTCCGACGCGGCAGCGGGGCGCCGCAGCCTTTGCAAGAGAGCTTCTCGATCGCGGAGGACACGCGGGGAGACAAGCATAACTCCCGGGCCGCTACGATTGGAAAATGGCGGATGGAGTGGAGAGTCTCCACGACATACCACCTACCCGCTTCTGGAATTGATGGGCCCGAGGAGGAGATTTCTCGCCACCACGGCGGCGACCATGAATAGTGGCGAACATGGAATGGAAGGGAAACCGGGAAAGCGATAACGTGGATGACGCGCGCGGCAGGAGTGCCGGAGGCGGCGGGACCCGCATGGGCGGCGGAGCGCTCGGCCTTCTCACCTTCATCGGCCGGACCTTCGGCATCAAGGGGGTTATCGCCGGGGTGGTGCTTGCCTTCTTTTTGGTCAAGTGCGGCATCATCGACCTGAACACCCTTCTCGGCGGAGGGGCTGTTGGCCCGGCCCAGCAGAGCCGGGTGAGCTCGGAGGACGAAGAGCGGTTCCGATTCGTCAAGGTGGTGCTGGGCAGCACGGAAGACGTGTGGACCAAGGAATTTGCGCGGGTCGGCCGGAAGTATGATCTGCCTGGCCTGCAGGTCTATCGCGGGAGGACTCAGACGGGATGCGGCACCGGCGGTGCGGAGATGGGGCCGTTCTATTGTCCGGCGGATCGCAAGGTGTACATCGACCTCAGCTTTTACGACGAGCTGGCGGAGACCTTCAATTCACCGGGAGACTTCGCCCAAGCCTATGTGATCGCGCATGAGGTGGGGCATCACGTGCAGAAGCTTTTGGGCACCTCGGACAAGGTGGCGGCGATGCGCGGGCAGCCGAAGTACAACGAGTATTCGGTCCGGCTCGAACTCCAGGCCGACTTCCTCGCCGGGGTATGGGCGAATCATTCGCAGCAAACGCTGAAGCTGGATCGCAGCGACATCGAAGAAGCCATGCGCGCCGCCAATGCAATCGGCGACGACGCGATCCAGAAGAAGACGCAGGGACGCGTGATCCCCCACTCCTTCACCCACGGCAGCTCGGAGCAGCGCACACGCTGGTTCAAGAAGGGACTGCTGAGCGGGAAGATCGAGGACGGCGACACCTTCTCGATGCCTTACGAGGACCTTTGATTGCACCTCGAATCAGGTATCCGGCGTCTTCGAAAATCAAGGGGTCAAAGCCAGCGAAGCCTTCCCCGTTTCCATGTCGAAGGGCACGGAGCTGTGGAGGTGGGTGGCCTGCCATTCACCATCGATCTTCTCGAAGCCGATGGAGGCGCGCCACCACATGCTGATCTCCTGACCGTCGGTCTTGGTGCCCGTGACGTGATTCAGGCTATGGCAGAAGCCGGCATCGCTGCTGGCGACGACCACTAGATCCTTCAACTCGTAGCCAATCTCACCGGTGAAGGAATCGAGCCATTGCTGCGCGCGCTGCTTCACGGCATCCGCGCCTTCGTAACGCAGCGGATCTATCACATCGAAGGCAAGCACCCCGGCGGCGTGATGGGTCACCATGGTATCCGCATCCTTCGCCCGGCAGGCGGCTACGCCTTCCTCCACGATCGAGCGCAGTTCCTCCGCCGCAGCCTTTGATGGATCATCCCCGCCGAAGAAGACATCCACGTGGCGGATCCGTCCGCCCTCGAGGCGGAAGAACTCGGTATTGCGGAAGCGCTCGCCATTGGCGCGGGTGCACTCGTAGGTCACGAAGACCTCGTTACCCTCGGCGAAGACGCGCAGGATCTTCCGCTCCGTCTTGCCGCTCTCGTTCGGCCAGCAGCGCTCGAAATACTTCTCGCGGCTGATGTTGTCATCCAGCGGACTGCTGAAGGTGAAGTCGTCCGCGAGCAAGCGCTCCATCGTGGCGCGGTCGCGGGAGTCGTAGGCATCGAAGCAAGCTCGGACGATATCGGCGGCATTCATGGCGGATGGTTTGCCTACCATCCGCAGGGAGTGTTCCACCGTTGATTGCTTGGATTCGCAAGCTTCCGGGCAGGAAGACACCCCCTTTTGCAATCGCGAGCCGTGCGGAATGCGCGCCCGCGACTCTTCCCGCTGCAGGCTGCGCGCAGTCCAAGGAGACTGCGGCTTTTATTCCCCGTCTCTCTCCGCGATCTCTTCGTAGGCGAAGCTGGTGATCGTCTTCAACCAAGCCGGAGACACCGCTCCCCGGTCATCCCGGACCATCAGGTGCCGAGCTTCCCGACCGAGCGGCACCGGAGTAACCTGATGCCAAGTCGATTCAACCAAGTGACTTTTCGGTGCTTCGGGCAGTAGCGACGGATTTACGGATTCCAACGGATTTACGGATTTCCTCGAGCAAGGCGGTGAACTCCGGCCCATTCATCGGTTCAGAATCCGTGTAATCCGTCCAATCCGTAGATCCGTGATCGATTGGCCCGCAGTAACCAAAAGCCACGTGAACTACGGGAGCTGGTAGGATACATCCCCGGAGAGAAACCCGCGACCCTTCCCGCTGCTTCACGGCAGCAGGCTGCCTGCCGAAAGCGGCAGCAGGCTGCACGCAGTCCAAGGAGGCTCCGCCTCGATGCCTTTCGCGCCGACTTGTTTCATGACAAGGCGGCTCGCAAGTAGCCCGACACGAGCCCGGAGAGAGATTGACCAGTCCAAGAAGGCTGCGCCTCTACGCGATGATCTCCTGGATCGGATCCGCGCCTTCGACGCCGACGAGCTTCTGATCGAGGCCGGCGTAGAAGTAGCTGAGGTGATTCGGATCGAGGCCCATCTGCTGGAGCACGGTGGCGTGGAGGTTCTTCACCTGCACGCGATCCTTCACAGCCTCGCCGCCGAGCTCATCGGTCTCGCCGAAGCTGGTGCCGCCCTTGATGCCGCCGCCGGCCATCCACATGGTGAAGCCGTAGGAGTTGTGGTCGCGGCCGGTGCCTTCCGCGTATTCCGCGGTGGGCTGGCGGCCGAACTCACCGCCCCAGATGACGAGCGTTTCATCGAGGAGGCCGCGCTGCTTGAGGTCCTTGAGCAGACCGGCGATCGGCTTGTCGGTATTGCCGGCGTGGAACTCGTGGTTCTTTACCAGGTCGCCGTGGGCATCCCAGTTGTCATCGTTGTGAGCGCCGCCGGAGTAGATCTGGATGAAGCGGGTGCCGCGCTCGACGAGGCGGCGGGCGAGGATGCACTTGCGCGCGAAGTCATCCGTGCGCGTGCCATCCATGCCATAGAGCTTCTTGATGTGCTCCGGCTCGTTGTCCACGTCGATGGCTTCCGGCGCGGTGGCCTGCATGCGGAAGGCCAGCTCGTAGGAGGCGATGCGCGCGGCGAGGTCGGAGTTGTGCTCGCGGCCCTTCAGGTGGGACTTGTTGATATCGCCCAGGAAATCGAGCAGCGAGCGCTGCTGCACGCGGTCCATGCCGGGGCGGTTCTGCAGGTTCAGGATCGGGTTCCCCTGCGAGCGGAAGACCACGCCCTGGTAGCTGGCGGGCATGAAGCCGGAGCTCCAGTTCTTCGCGCCGGAGATGGGGCCGCCGGTCTTGTCCAGCATCACCACATAGCCGGGCAGGTTCTCGTTCAGCGAGCCGAGGCCGTAGTTCACCCACGAGCCCATGGAGGGCTTGCCGGTGAGCAGCGAGCCGCTGTTCATCATCAGCATCGCGGAGCCGTGGATCGGCGAGTCCGCGGTCATGGAGTGGATGAAGGAGATATCGTCCACGCACTCGCCCACGTTCGGGAAGAGGTCGGAGACCCACTTGCCGCTCTGGCCGTATTGCTTGAACTTCCACTTGGGTCCGACCACGCGGCCTTCGTTCTTCTTGCCGCCGCGACCGAAGGTCTTGATCGGGATGCTCTTGCCATCCAGCGGGTACATCTTCGGCTTGTAGTCGAAGGTGTCCATGTGGCTGGGGCCGCCATACATGAAGAGGAAGATCACCGACTTCGCCTTCGCGGGCAGCGCAGGCTGCTTCGGCGAGAGCGGATTGTCGTACTGCAACTCGGAGGCGAAGGCGCCGTCCTTGGACATCATGCCTGCCAGCGCGAGCGAGGTGAAACCGCCACCGATCTGGTGGAGGAACTCACGGCGATGAACGCGACCGCAGAAATTGCCGGTGGGTGGGCGAAGGATCATGATTGAAGAAGACTCAAGACTTGAAGACGCAAGACACAAGACCGGAGGACACGGTTGAGGATCACAGACTCAAGTCTTGCGTCTTGAATCTTCCAGTCTTGCATCTCAATCGATGTAGAAGAATTCGTTGAAGCTGAAGACCGCGACGCAGAAGCGCTGCAGGGCGAGATCCACATCGAGCTGGTTCTCGGATTTCAACTTGTTGATGAAAGCGAGCGAGAGCGCGACTTCCGATTCGTCCGCGCTGCGGCAGACGACGAGTTCGAAGGCCCGCTTCACCTGCGCTTGCAGGTCATCCGGGTGCTCCCTCTTGAGGCGCCCGGCCAGGGCCTTGGCCTCGGTGTGGATGAACTCGCTATTCATCATCGCCAGTGCCTGCGTGGGCACCGTGGTGGTGAAGCGGCTGGGGCAGGAGTTATCCGTGTCCGCACCGTCGAAGTCGGTGAAGAGCGGCGACTGCAGCGAGCGCTTGATCTTCACATACACGCTGCGGCGTGCGGCCTGGTCCGGTGTGCTGGTGCCCCACTTGCCGCCCTTGGTGGAGGAGGTGGCGAGCACTTCCTCCGGCATGGGGATGTAGACGCTGGGGCCGGCCATCTCGAGATTCAGCTCGCCGGTGCTGGCCAGGATGGAATCGCGCAGCTCCTCCGCGGTAAGGCGGCGGGGATTGAAGCGCCAAAAGAGATCATTGCCCGGGTCCGCGGCGGCGGCCTTCGGCTCGGAGGCGATCGACATGCGATAGGCCTTCGAGTTCAGCATCAGGCGGTGCATCGCCTTCATGCTCCAGCCCTTCGCCACGAATTCGGTGGCCAGCCAGTCGAGCAGCTCGGGATGGGTGGGAGCGGTGCCGAGGTAGCCGAAGTCATTCGGCGTCGGGCTCAGGCCGCGACCGAAGTGGTGCTGCCACATGCGGTTCACCATCACGCGGGCGGTGCGCGGGTTGTCCGCACGGGTCATCCACTTGGCGAGCTCCAGGCGGCGGCCGCTGCTCTTCGCGCCTTCCGGCACGGGCGGGATCACGGCATCCTGGCCACCCCAGATCTTCGGGAAGCCGGGGCGCACTTCATCCCCCTCCGCATGCGCGCTGCCGCGCAGGTGGATCAGCGTCGGCGGCGGCACCGGGCCACCTTCCGTGATGACGAGGGCCTCGATGCCCGGAGCCTTCTTCAGCGCGGCGATCTCATCGAGACGCGCCATGCCCTTGCGATAGTTCATGCGGTCCTGGCGGCTGGCGGCGCGCAGGTCGCGGCGAAGTACTAGATCCGCCGGAGTTACGGCGTCCACCTCCAGACCCATGTCGAAGAATTGTCCGCCCGCGGTCTGCTTCACATGCACGGAGAGCACGTTCCGGCCGGTCTGCAGGGCGCGCATGAAGGCTTCCGGAGCCTCGATGCGGTCGTAGTCGATCGAGTGATGCTCGCGCTGCAGCACGAGCTGGCCGTTCAAATAGATCGTGGCGTCCTCATCGTGGAAGAGGTGGATCATCACCGCCTTCGGGATCGACTCCAGGCCGAAGCTGGTCTGCAGCCAGATGTCCGAGCCGGTCCACACCGTGCGGGCCTGCGCATTCGCGGAGGCGGTGCCGAAGGGGGCCACGCCCTGCTGCCAATTCGCTTGCTCCGCGCGGAAGCCCACCGCCGACCAATCGTCCGCAGGCTTGGTCACGCTATAGAACCATGAGGTCGGGCGCAGGCGCGCATCCGTCACCAGCCAGCGGTCCATGCTGGCCAGGTTGTTCACCTTCTGCGCCACCTCCGGGCGGGTGCGCTCCACATTGGCGCGGGCATCCGCCTCCACGCCGCTCATCCACTTGCGGATCTTGTCTTCCTCCGCCTTCAGCTCGACCATGCGGGCATCCCGCTCCTGCTCGAACTCGGGAGACTCGATGAACTGAGTCTGCTTGCCCCCCTTCCCCATCGGCTCGATGCCGCGGAAGAAGGACACGAACTTGGTGTAGTCGGACTGCGGGATCGGGTCGCCCTTGTGATCGTGGCAGCGCGCGCAGCCCGCGGTCATGGCCAGGAAGCCCTCCGTCACCGTGCGGACATTGTCGTCCATCACGTCGAAGAAGTGCTGCTTGCGGTCGGCGGGCTCGTCGTCCCATGCCATCAGCTTGAGCATGCCGGTGGCGATCTGCGAGTCCGCCGTCTTGTCTGGCAACTCGTCGCCCGCGATCTGCTCCATCACGAAGCGGTCGTAGGGCTTGTCCTGGTTGAAACTACGGATCACGTAGTCGCGGTAGCGCCAGACGAAGGGCTTCTCGTTATCGCGCTCGAAGCCGTTCGATTCCGCATAGCGCACCAAGTCCAGCCAGTGGCGGGCCCACTTCTCGCCGTATTGCGGGGAGGCCAGCAGGCGGTCCACCTGCTTGCTCCAGGCATCCGGAGAAGTATCCGCCTCGAAGGCCTTGATGTCTTCCAGCGAGGGCGGCAGGCCGGTCAGGTCGTACGAGAGACGTCGTAGCAGCGCGGGCTTCGAGGCCTCGCCCACCGGCTGCAGGCCCTTCTCGTCGATCTTCGCGCGCAGAAAGGCATCCACCGGGTTTGCGTTCCAAGCGGCATCCGCCACCTGCGGCACCGGGGGCCGCTCCATCGGCTTGTAGGACCAGTGGGCCTTGGTCTTCTCGTTGACTTCGGTCACGCCGGCGAGCGGATCGTGCACCTCCACCATGAGCTCCGCGTCCTCGGGAGTCCACGGTGCGCCCATCTCCAGCCACTTGGTGATCTTGGCGATCTCTTCCTCCGCCAGCTTGCCGCGCGGCGGCATCTGCAGGTCCTCGTTCTGGTAGGAGATGACCTCCAGCAGCAGGCTCTTCGCGGGCTCGGACTCGTTGATGGCGGCTCCATGCGCACCGCCCTTCATCAGCCCTTTACGGCTGAGAAGCTGCAGTCCGCTCTTCACCTTCGGGTGGCCCTTCTCGTCGGTGCCGCCGTGGCACTTGAAGCAGTTCTGCTCCAGGATCGGCTTCACCTCCGTGCGGAAGAACTCCACGCCCTCGCTGTTAGACTCCTGCCCGAGGGCGGAAGCTCCAGCGACTCCAAGTCCGATGACCCACAAGTACCTCATGCAATCTGGGAAAGAACAGCGCCGAACCGGCTCGAAATCTCATCGGCGTGGGACTTCACCACGGCACCGAAGGCATCGAGCTGGCCATCCGGAATCCGCGAGGATGGTGCGGTGATCCACAGGGCCGCGATCACGGCACCGGTAGCACCGCGGATAGCGGCGCCGATGCAGGTCTGCCCTTCCATTTCCTCGCCAAGATCAAAGCCATAGCCGCGGGCCGCAACCTCATTCAGATGCTTTAAAAACACATCGTGCGAGGTGATGGTATTCGGCGTGAAGCGCGGCATCTTCAGGCGCGAGACGCGGGCCACGCGCTCGCTCTCCGGCAGGCCGGCCAGCATCGCCTTGCCCGGGGCGGCGGTGTGCAGGCAGAAGCGGGTGCCCGGATCCACCGCGAACTTGAAGTGGTGCGTGCCCAGCGCCTGGTCCAGCACCACGCCCTCGTCATCGGCGAAGGTGCCGAGCAGGGCGGTCTCGCCGGTGGCGTCGCGCAGGCGGCGCATCACATCGAGCGACTTCTCGAAAAGATTCGCATCCGTCACCGACATCGCGCCGAGGATCAGCAGGCGCGGGGTGAGGCGATAGCGTTTGGTATTCTCCACTTTTTCCAGGAAGCCCCGGTTCTCCAGCGTCACCGCGATGCGGAAGGCGCTGTTCTTCGGGATCTTCAGTTCCACGCCCAAGTCACTCACGTTGATACCCTCCGGGCGGGAGCTCAGAAGCTCGAGCATGACCAAGGCACGATCGAGGTTCGGCACGATGTAGCGGGCCCGGGGGTTGTCGGAGTTGTTTTCCCAGTCAGATTCGTTTGTCATATGAAACGGCGTGCGCCTCCCAATACAAAGGAATCCACACCCCCCTTTCAAGTTTCTAACCGAGAAATCGCCCTCAAATTCCAACATTTCCAAACACAATCCCAACGCTTGTTTCGCCGCTGCCGGGCAGCGGTTCTCAGGAGGAATCCGGGACCGGGGAAATTCCCGATTTGAGCAAAGCGGATTGGACCAGTGGGGACCCGGATTTTGCCACCGATCAGCACCAGTGATTGAGCCGGAAGCAGATGGGTGAAATTCCGGGAGTTAGATCCAAAATGGGAAATTTCCGAAGTGAGGCCGGCAAGGAACGCGCCCCTAGCCAAGACCCGGCACCACATGTTCATCTGCACACATGTCAGGACGACACATTGAACAAGGAGGAACGATTGCAGGGATGAAGAACGAGGTGCGCGATCCGGAGTGGATCCGCCCGCGGCAGGTGAAGGAGTTGTTCGGGATCGGCCAAGCGCATGCGGCGCTGATGATCCGGGACGGGCGGGTGAAGTCGGTGAGCCTGTGCCCGCCGGGCAAGGCGACGGGGACGCGTCTGATCTCCTTCCCCAGCCTCTGCGCCTATCTGGACCAGCTGGCGGCGGAGCAGCAAGCGCAGTCGCAAGCCGCTCAGGAAGGAGGTGCGGCATGAGCTTTAGCTTCAATATCCCCTACTACCCGGGACAGGAGAATGCGAAGCCGATCACCGTGGAGGCGCTCATGCGCGGGGCGGGCAGGTCGGAGGAGGAGATCGCGGAGCAACTGGCAGCCAATGCCGCGGCGGATGCGGAAGCGGAGGCGGCCATCGCGCGGGCCTCGCAGTCCTATGCGCCAGCCCCGGCAGTGGCGAAGCGCCAGTGGCTACAGGTCTGGACGGTCTCGGACTTCCTGAACTTCCAGCCGCCCGCGGACTTCCGGCTGATGGGCGAGTGCCACCTCGCCCGCGGGAACCTGACCGTGCTGGGCGGCTGGCCGGGGGTGGGCAAGAGCCGGGCCGCGCTGGGTCTGGCCATCGCCGGGGCCCGCAGGGTGCCGTGGCTGGGCTATCCCGTCCATGCCCGCTTCCGCACCCTGATCATCCAGTGCGAGAACGGCCCCTACCGGCTGAAGGAGGAGCTGGTGGAAGCGATGCGCGGGCAGGAGGAGCGGCTGGAGGGCTGGGTGGGCATCACCCCTCCCCCCACCTACGGGCTGGCCTTCCAGGAGCCGGGCTTCCGTCAGGAGCTGCGGGAGAAGATCGCCAGCTTCAAGCCGGGGCTGGTGATCATCGATCCCTGGAACCGTGCGGCGGATGGCGACAAGCAGGCGGACTACCGCGGGGCGCTGGACGCCGTCTTCGAATGCCTGCCGGAGGACCCGGCGGAGAAGCCCGCGCTGCTGGTCATCCACCACATGCGGAAGAAGAGCGGGGACGCCGGGCGCAAGCAGGGCCGCGAGCTTCTGCACGAGCTGGCAGGTAGCTACCAGATCGGCAGCTCCGCCCGCTGCGTCTTCGCCCTGGAAGCCGCGAGCAATGACGTGAGTGACGACACCGTGGTGCTGACCTGCTGCAAGAACAACGACGGCGCGGAGGGCGCCCCCAGCGCGTGGTTCCGGAGGAACGGCTTGTTTGAGCCGAATCCGGAGTTTGATATGGCGGGGTTTCTGGAAGGGGCGGAGGCGGGAGCGAAGGGAACCGCGGTCCCCTTCGCCTCGATCAGGAAAGTGCTCGCGGGCATGGCCGGAGAACCCATCGGAAAGGCCGCCGCGCGACTGGTGAATGCTGAACTGTGTAGTCGCAGCACGGCATATAGGATCCTGAAGCAGTTCCCGGACAACATCGTCGAGGACGCTGATGGCAAATTGTGGTGGAAGGAGGAGGCCTAGCCTGTCCCGTCCGTCCCACTACCCTAGGGGTGTGGGACGGACGGGACGGCAATGGCAAGAGGGTGGCGCAAATGAAGGGATGGGTAGTGTATAAAATATACTACTATATTTACAGTAACCCCACCGCGACTCCACCGCTTCCATCCCATCCGTCCCACACCCCTAGGGTAGTGGGACGGATGGGACAGACTCTCCCGTAAAATGCCGCATCTGCCGGTGGACGCGGACGCGGCACCGCCGCCTTGGACTGCGTGCAGCCTGCGGCTCGATTGGCGAACGCAGACGCGTCAGCGCCCGGGAGCGCGGAGCCTCCGGCCCGCAGAAGCACCCTTGTAGCGGGTGACCACTGGCGGTCTGAGAAGAAGCCACCGGCGATATCCATTCCTGCCTCGTGATGCCGAGCGCATCGAGGGTGGCTTCTGCGGGCCGGAGCTTGTCCGAGGAGAGAGGAGTTTCGTGTCGGACCACTCCGCAAAGCCGGAGTTCCGCGCTCCCAGATCACCCGACTCTAACAAAACACATACATGACCGATACCGAATCCCATCTCGATCCCTCCCT
The DNA here is from genome assembly GCF_025950095.1 of Luteolibacter rhizosphaerae. Taxonomy (NCBI): domain Bacteria; kingdom Pseudomonadati; phylum Verrucomicrobiota; class Verrucomicrobiia; order Verrucomicrobiales; family Verrucomicrobiaceae; genus Neoluteolibacter; species Neoluteolibacter rhizosphaerae. The sequence continues at coordinate 99,941 of NZ_JAPDDR010000010.1, forward strand.
GCTGGAGCGCGTGCGCCAGCGTGCGGGGAAGCTCATCGCGCGCTGCCCGGCCTGCGCGGAGAACCAGCAGGACCGCCGGGCGGAACATCTGGTGATCTTCCCCAGCGGGAAATTCGCCTGCGCCGCGCACCCGGGCGATGGCGAGCACCGCCGCCGGATCTTCGCTCTGGCCGGGGTGATGGCGGAGCGCCGCAGGGATGATGGCGAGCGCCGCCGCTGGCGCGAACAGCGTGCCCGCGAACAGGCACGCGAGCAGAAACGGGCAGAACTCCGCAGCAGCGCACGGAGCACCCTGCGCGAGTTGCTGGCTGCTCATCCGTGGCCGCGCGTGGAGGTGTGGGAGGACTCCCCGCAGCGTCCGGACGGCCCGCGGGTCGTCTCCGATCCGCGCCACTTCCTCGCCACGCTCTACCCGCCGAAGGCACGGCTCTGGACCGGGGAGGTGCATCACTCCGGCCCTGCCCATGCCGCGCACTGGCGGACCCGTGCAGAGTGGCAGGCCGCGGTGGATGCTGGGATCGGCCCCATGGTCTCCCCCGCCCTGTGGCGGCCCGGCACGGTCTCACGTACGATTGATGCCGTACTTCACGCGCCCTATACCGTGCTGGATTTCGATGGCTTCGGCGGCGTGAAGCCCGCGGGTGCGCTGGAAATGGCGGCGCACCTGGCGGACTCGCTCGCCATGATCCGCTGGCTGCGGGACCAGTCGCGCTGGGAGCTCGCGGCCATCCTGCACACCGGCGGCAAGAGCCTGCACGCATGGTTCCACACGCCGGCGGCGGCAGCGGTGGAATCCCTGCGGATGGCCGCCGCGGAGCTCCGCATCGATGCCGGACTCATCGGCAGGCCGGAGCACCCCTGCCGCCTCCCGGGGCAGCGGCATGCGGGCAGCGGTGACCTGTCGCGGGTATGGTGGCTCGACCTGCCGGCGCGCTAGCGCGGGCGCACGCGGAAGAAGCGGGCCCGCACGCCGGGAGCAATGGTGTAGTTCACCGTCTGGCTGGCCGCGGCGGCGGTGATCGTCTGGTCGGTGGTCCACTGCCCGAGATTCGTGCTCACCTCGATGTCGTATTGCCGCGCGACCGTGAGATTCGACATCTGGAGCTGGAGCGTACTCCCGGCCCGCACCGCACGGACCAGCGGCAGATCCGCCGGCAGCGTGGCCCCCAGCGGTGACCAGGTGGGATGCGCGGCAGGCGCGGGCACCAGCAAGCGGTGGGCGGCATCGCTGGCTTTCACGATGTAGATGGCGGACTGTGCCATGTTCCCCATCTGCAACTCCAGCCCGTTCGAGACCAGGCGCGGCGCGGCATCGAAGGCGATCTCCGTGCCGTCCGGCGACCAGGCGAGCTTCGTGATCCAGAAGTTGTTCCCGAAGGCGATCAGCTCGCGGTCGCCGCTGCCGTCGTAGTTGATGATGCGGATGGCGCAGCGGACCAGCCGGATGGCGCCCCCGGCGACCCGTGAATCCGAGAACAGCGTGTTCCGCACGTAGGCCACCTTGCTGCCATCCCGCGAGATGGAGGGCGCGTAGTCCTGCTCCGTCTCGCTCTGGATGTAAAAATTACTAAAGTCATAGTAGGACCGTCCCGTGGGTGCGGTGAGGGGGCGCAGCAGCGGAGTCGTGCCGGAGCTGGCATAGACCTGCAGCACCGTGCCCTCCGTGAAGCCTCCCGAGCTGATATTGCTGGTGAGAGGGATATTGGAGCGGAAGGTTCCGACCATCTCCTCGCGGGTGGGATGCCAGTCCAGCCCGTCCCCCGCCTGGTTCACGCCGGTGCGCTCGGTGCCGCCCGCCAGCCAGGTGGCCACCGGGGTGGTCTGCGGCACGGGATACACCTCCAGCACGGGCGATTGCGTCGCCGGGAGCCGCACACCGCCCGGCTGCTTCCCGGAGACGGCGGCCAGATCGAGCGTGGCGACGCGGTCCCCGGTGGGCGAGAAGGCCTTATGGTTCGGCAGGTGGGTGGTGTAGTAGGAGTAGGTATCGAACTCCGGCTCGCCCTGAGGGTTCTCGTAGATGGTGATACCGTCCGAGTAGGTGTCCATGAAGCGGGTCACCTGCGTGGTCGCGCCATTCGTCAAATCGGTGCGGAAGACATTCTGGCTGAGCATCACGTGCGCCAGCGGGCCACCGGAGCTGGTGAGCAGCCAGCGGCCATCCCGCGAGACCACCGGCAGCGCGGGCGATGGTACCGGCAGGGAAATGGTGCGGGCGTTCGAGCCATCCACACCGATCGCGCGCACGTTCATGGCGGGCGCGGTACTATAGCTGTTGTAGTAGATCGTGCCCGTGGTGGCGGATGCCGGCAGCGCCGCGAGCAGCGCGAATGCCAGTGCCGGGACGAGGGATCGCAGGGAAGGCCTAGCCTGCCTGTGGGAGGGGGATGGGGCGCGATCCGGGATCGCACCCGCGGCGTACACCGGGGGAGGGTTTGTGTTCATGGGAGGGGGTCATGGGAGGATGAACGCTCCGACTGTAGCCCCCCGCGCCGGTCCGTCGAGAAGTTAGGTTATCGGCAAGCGGGGAGGATAGGGGCACCCTCCGCCTTAGCTCCCCTGCCCCTTCCACACCAGATCGGAGATGTATTGCTTCAGCGTGGTCTGGCCCCGCACCGGCTCGCCGGGCACGGTGTAGTGCTGGTCGAGCGTCAGCGCGGTCATCTTCGCATAGGATTCCGCAGCGGGCTGCGAGAACCCGGCCCTACGGAAGGTGCTCTGCCACTGCTCCCGCGGCACCACCTCCACCCGCACCTCGCGGTCCAGCGCATGGGCGAAGGCCGCGGCCACATCTCCCGCCGTGTAGGGCTCCGGCCCTTCCACATGCCAGGTGCCTTGCTCCCCGACCGGCGCGGTCATCCGGAGTGCCGCGACCTTCGCGATGTCCCGCGGAGCGACCATGGGTAGCGCGAAGTCCGCCGGGTAGAAGCTCTGCACCACGCCTCCATCCCGCGCCATTTCCAGCGCCGCATCCCAATTGCTCATGTAGTAGGCCCCGCGGAGGATGCTGAAGGGGATGCCCTTCGCGGCCAGCCGCAGCTCCATCGAGTGGAGGATGCCGAGATCGCCGCAATGCTCGCAGGCCTGTGCGCCATAGGTCGATTCCGCGACCACCTTCTCCAGCCCGCTCTCTTCCAGCGCTTCCATGATCGCGTCGAGGCTTCGCTGCTCTTCCACATCCGTATCCGTCGCCGGATCGGCAGGCGGATTCAGCAGAAAGAGCTTCCGTCCCCGCCGGAAGATAGAGCGCAGGGATGCCGTGTCGTGCACGTCCGCCACCGAGGCCTGCACGCCCTTCTCGCGCCAGCGCCGCGCTTTGTCGGCACTGCGCGTGATGATGGTGACCTCCTCCCCGCGCACGCTCAAGAGGCCTGCGAGAGCCGAGCCGATGTGCCCGGTACCGCCAAGGATGATGTGCATGACGGGAAGCGCTTAGATCGGTCCCTCGTCGCCCACGCTGCCATCGCGGCGGCGGTGCAGCCGGTCCCAGCCGGCCTTCGCTGCGGCACGGGCTTGGAGCCAGTGGAGGGTCGAGCTGCCCTTGGCGCTGTCCCATTCCTCGGCCATCGCGGCTTCGTGATCTTCAAAGCGGGCGTCCTCTTCATAGCGCGCCACGCTCATCTGGTAGGCGGGCCCGTAGTCGGCGAAGTCCTTGTCCTCTTCGTAGTACGGCTCGCGATGAAAGTTCTCCCGCCAGTAGGCCTCTTCCGCCGTGGGATCGATCTTCTCCGCCACACCCTTGCCCGCCAGACCTCCGGCGATGGCTCCGATCACTCCGCCGATGGAGGCCCCCACGGGTCCGCCGAGCGCGCCCAAGGCGGCACCGGCAGCCGCCCCTCCGGCCGCACCGATGCCGGTGCCCAGCGGATGTGCGCCGGGCTCGCCGGTGATCGGATCGGGATGGAATTCGGGGGCGTGACCGGGCTTCGGGTCTTGGGATGGAGCGCTCATATTCCCATGCTCCCAGCGGGATCCGTGCCCCGCGGCAAGATGAGCGGGAGATGCGATACGGCCCTAGGCACCTTCGCCACAGCGCTGCCACCGGCATGGCGCGCCCGGGGCGTCTTTTTGCAGAGCGTGATTGCAGAACGCTCGCCCTATAGGCAAGGTATCGGGTCCTTGGAGCACGGGCGGCATTCGGCACGAAAGCTGCGGCACTTGCCACATGCCAACACCGATCGACCGCAACTCCGATGTCCGCCCCATCCCGGAACATGAGTGAGGAACCCGAGCGGCCCCTGATGGAGCACCTCGAATCGCAGGAGTTCGAGGACGTGGTGCGTGATCTCGCCGAGAAGCAGCGGCTGAACGACGGGCAGCCGGAGACGCTCTCCTGCCGGATCGCGGGCCTATCCTTCACCGACCATGCGGTGGAAGCGGAGGAAGGCTCGGTGAGCGCGCACGGCGAATACACCGAGACGCTGAAGTGCAGCCATCACGGCACCCCCGGCTACATCGCCACGCGGGTGGGAATCGTGGGCGGCACCGTGAAGATCCGGGCGGAGTTCCCGCGCCCCGCGGACGATCGCGAACGGGAAGGCTACCTGAGCGATCTGGCGATCGACCTGAGCGAACTGGAGTGGTCCCGCAAGGACGGCGGAACAGTGCTGCTGCCCGGCGCATAGCGCTGCGGGAAACGCACCTAGATCCCCACCCACTTCATAGCCCACACAATCACGAAGGGCAGGGTGAACAAGCTCACCACCGTGGTGGCGATGACGATCTGCACGGCCACTCCGGGCCTGCCGCCGTAGATGCGCGCGAGCATGATCGGCGTCATGGCGGAGGGCATGGCGGCCTGCACCACCAGCACTTGCTTCAGCGCCAGCGGGGCGGGCAGGAACTTGGCCGCGGCCAGCAGGAAGAGCGGCAGCACCGCCAGCCGCACCACGCAGCCGCCAAGCACCACCTTCAGCGAGGGCTTCTCCGCCGCGACGAGATCGAACATCACCGCGCCGGTAATCAGGATCGCCACCGGGAAGGCCCCGGCGCCGAGCCAGCCCATCGTCTTCCGCAGCGCGGCTCCGAGACCGTAGATGCCGCCCTCGAACCAATTGTCCGGCACCCAGCCCTCCGGCGCGGGATTCAGGAAGGTATCCACGCCGCTGCCCACCAGGATCAGGCCGAGCAGCACGGAGACCACCGGGCCATTCAGCAGGCGACGCCACGGGATCTGCCGGTCCCCGGAGAGCAGCATCACCCCCACCGACCAGATCGCCAGCTCCACTCCCAGATTGTGCACGAAGAGCATGGCCAGCGCGCCGCCGCCCACCCACACCTGCTCCACCACAGGGATGGCCGTGTAGCCGAAATTCTGCACCCCGGCGGAGAGGGTGAAGGTGCGCTTGCCGCTGCCCTTCTGGAAGCGCAGCAGGCCCGCCGCCAGCCATGCTCCGCCGAAGCTCAGCACCGTGAGCACGAAGCCCGCGCCGATGCCCCAGAGCACGCCGCCCGGCTGCTTCACGCTCTCGCTGCCCAGGATCTTGTCCAGGATCAGGCAGGGGTAGAGCACGCTGAAGACGAGGTGGAAGACGGGCTCGTCCTGCTCCTTCTTGAGCACTCCGATCTTCCGCAGGAAGGCCCCGGCCAGAATCAACAAATACACTGGCAGGACTGCCGCCAGAACCGCCTTCGATGCGTCCACGCGCGGAGCATTGGCAGGCCAAGCGCGGGCAACAAGCCGGATCATTCACGCATGGCGGAAGCACTCTCGTGCCTCCGGCTGCACGCGGCTACCCGTCGGATCTTGCGGAATGCCCCGCTACCGCTCACCCTCCCGGGCAATCGGGCATGAAACGCAAACGCGCGCTCCTCTTCTTCGGCGGCATCACCCTGCTGTTGCTGGGCTACGTGGCATGGTGCGGGCGCTCGATGTATCTCTCCGTCCCGGTGCCCGAGCTGACCCAACTCCCGCCGGAACTGCGGGAGGACGCGCGGGAGATCATCGTCGCCCGCGGACTCACGCGACCGGATCGCTTCGATCTCAAGATTCTGGGAAAGCTTCTGGCCAATCCGTATCAGACCCAGCCCGGCCCGTTCGTGGTTACACAGGCTTTCGGTGGGAAGCTCGTCGTCATGCGTGGCCGCATCAGTCATTACCCGCAGGAAGATAACGTGTACTTCACCCAGCAGGTCGACGTATGGCTGGTCGATCCCGCAAGGCACGAGCTCAACCCGCGCCAACTTCAGGCGCGGTGAGCGAAGTAGTTTCCCCCACCCGGAGCCCCCCTTACCACGCCTTTCCCGCGATCATTTCGTCGATCACCGCCTTCGCTTCCGGATCCAGCAGCGGGGAGTTCTTGAGATGCTCCAGAGACTCCCGCTCCATCCCCTTGCCCATGTTCTCCATGACCTTGCGGATCGTCTCCGTCCGCATCGCCGGGTCCGGGATCATCTCCAGCAGCCCGTCCACGTAGCGGATCTCATCCGCACCACCGAAGACCAGGACCTTCGCGAACACCGTGCTCTTGTCGATGCCCGGCGGCTCCCAAGTCTTCAGCCAGCGCAGCGCGTCCGCCGGGTCCCGTTGCAGCCAGATGAACGTGGCCTCGAAGTAGCCTTCCCAAGCGTCCTTCTCCGCTGTGGCGATCCAGGCGAAGGCCGCATCCGGATCCGTGCAGGCCCACAACCCGGCCATATTGCCATGGACGCCCTCCAGCCGGAAGCCGATCTCGGAATAGACGGGGAAGTCACGATCCAAGCGGGCCCGCTCCGCCGGCCAATCCGTGTCCGGCCCGAGGCTGCCGACATAAGCAAGATACCAGTCCTTCTGCGACATGGGCTCAAGATGGTGGATGAGCTCGTAGGCTTCCTCCTTCGAGTGCTTCACGAGCATCGGCAAGACGATCTCGAAGCAGCCACCCAATCCCAGCGACTGAGGCAATTCCCCGGGCGGATTCTTGATCAGGTCGATCACTCGTTGCGGATCCACCTTCGCGACTCCTTCGATCACCGGAGCCGCATTCACCAGGATTCCGTGGGCCGGGAGATCCGTGGCGACCATGAAGTCGATGGCTTCTTGCGGAGCCAGCTTCGCGTAGTGCAGCCACAGCAGGTGCTCCGCGCTTCCGCGGCGGGGGTAGATGGGATTCGGAAACTCGTCCTCGCGCTCCGGGCCCTGCACGTCCTTCAGTAGTTCCCGGTCGGCCAGCAGTTCGCGGGTGCCCGCCACCGAGAGTTGGTTGACCGCCATCATCAAGCGCCGGTCGCTATCACGATCTTCCGGGCTCGTATCCATGAGCCACTGCCGGATCAGATCGAGCCGCTGTTTCTCGTCGTGCAGGGATACCGGTCTCAGTGCCGCGACAGACGCCGGTGAGGACCGCGCCGACGCAGGAAGGGAGCCGGATGAACCGGCATCAGCAAGCACCGGCGCAGGCTCCGCCATCAAATGATAAATGCCGCCGGCGATGCCCGCGACGCCTAACAGCCCCGCCACGGCCACCGGTCGTGGAATGCCCGCGAGAAATCCCAGCAACCCGGCCACCCAAGCGGAAGAGCCCGCGGCAGCGGAACTCTCCGCCAGCACCTTCACCTTCACGCCCAGCGCGAGTGACACCGGCGGCGGCACGATCGCCTGCAGCGGCAGCGCGGCCGCCAGCAGCGCCGTGGTGGTAGCGATGCCCCGCGCCGCGAAGAGCGCGCGCATCTTCTCCAGCGCCCGGTTCAGCCGCATCCGCACCGCATCCTCCGTCAGCCCCAGCGGCACCGCCAGCGACGCCAGCGTGCGCCCGGAGAAGAAGCGCTCCAGCACCAGCATGCGGTCCCGCACCGGCAACTCCCCGATCACCTCGTCCAGCATGCCCAGCGCCTCCGCGGAGAGCGACTCGCCCGCAGGCAGGGCCGCCAGCTCCACCGCGATCCGCTCGCGCTGCCGCCGCGCCCGCTCGGAACGCAGCAGGTCCAGCGCGCGATGCCGGGCACTGCGGTGCAGCCAGGCGATAAAGGGGATGCCGCGCGTCATGAGTAGTTCGTTGCTCCGGGTGAGTTTCAGGAAGACATCCTGCGCCGCCTCCGCCGCCAGCTCCGGGCTGTCCGAGACACGGAGCGCCACCGAGTAAACAAGCGGCAGGTGCCGCTCCATGAGCACGCGCAGGTGCCCCTCGTTCCGGGTGCGGAAGAACAGCTTCAGGAGCTCGGCGTCCTCGATCGTGGCGTGCGGGTTCATGGTCCAGGGGACGCGCCATGCCTTGTGGCATGTGCGGGTGTCATCTCCTATGCGGAGCCGTTCTGGCAAACCGAACGGGATTTTTTCGGAGAATCCTCCCGCCCACCCATTTTGCCTACTCCCCCGGCGAAAAAGCCAATTCCAAGTGCCTGCCCGGGCTGATTGAATCGCGGGCATGCCGTCACGCCGTGATTTCCTGAAGCAGGCCGGACTCCTCTCCGGAGGGATGGGAGCGATGGCCGCGCTACCGGCCTCGATCGCGAAGGCGCTGGGGATCGAGCCCGCGGCGGGCAGCACTTTCTACGATGCGGAGCACGTGGTGATCCTGATGCAGGAGAACCGCTCCTTCGACCACGCCTTCGGCACGCTGCGCGGGGTGCGCGGCTTCGATGACCCGCGGGCGATCACCATTCCCGGCGGGAATCCGGTGTGGCTGCAGACGGATGCGCAGGGCGATACCTACGCGCCCTTCGGACTGAAGATCCACGAGTCGAATTCCACGTGGATGAATTGCCTGCCGCACAGCCGCTTCGCGGAGGTGGCCGCGGGCAATCACGGCAAGCACGACCGCTGGCTGCCGGTGATGGAATCCGGCATCGAGGCCTACGCCGGCATGCCGCTCACGCTCGGCTACTATGACCGTCGTGACATCCCCTTCTACCACGCCTTCGCGGATGCCTTCACAATCTGCGACCAGCACTTCTGCTCGCTGCAAACTTCCACCACGCCGAACCGCCTCTACCTCTGGACCGGCACCAGCCGCGATCCGCGCGATCCCGCCAGCCCGGTGCTGCTCAGCAATGGCCAGGCGGATCACGTGACCCACATCGACTGGCCCACCTTCCCCGAGCGGCTGGAGGAGCACGGCATCTCGTGGAAGGTCTATCAGAACGAGATCGATCACCCCACGGGACTGAAGCCGCTGGAGGCCTCGTGGGTGGCGAACTTCGGCGATAACCCCCTGGAGTACTTCTCGCAGTATCACGTGGACTTTTCGCCGCAGCGCGTCGCCGCCCTGCGCGAGCGCTTGGCCGCCTTGCGCGAGAAGGCCGAGCAGGCCCCGCCGGAAGGGCTCGCGCCGGAAGAGATCGTGACGCGGCAGGAGAAGCTGCAGGCCCAGATCGATGGCTTGGCGGTGGAGATCGAGCGCTGCTCGCCGGAGAACTTCGCCCGCCTGCCCGAGCGTGAGCAGCGCCTGCACCGGAAGGCCTTCACCGTGAACACGGGCGATCCCGACTACCGCAAGGTTACCACCATCCAGTATCTGGAAGGCGAGGAACTGCGCGAGACGCATGTGCCTGCGGGCGATGTACTGCACCAGCTCCGGCAGGATGTGGATCAGGGCACGCTGCCGACCGTTTCATGGATCGTGGCACCGGAGAACTTCTCCGATCACCCCAGCGCACCCTGGTATGGCGCATGGTATGTGGCGGAGGTGCTGGATATCCTCACAAAGAATCCGGAGCAGTGGAGGAAGACCATCTTCATCCTGACCTACGACGAGAACGACGGCTACTACGACCACGTGCCGCCCTTCGTGGCACCGGACCCGGACCTGCCCGGCAGCGGCGCGGCATCGGCAGGGGTGAACACGCGACTGGAGCAGGATTCCAAGGGCTTGCCCACCGGCCTCGGCTATCGCGTGCCGATGGTCATCGCCTCACCTTGGACCCGCGGCGGCTATGTCTGCTCGCAGGTCTTCGATCACACCTCCGTGCTGCAATTCCTGGAGGTCTTCCTGAGCCGCAAAACCGGGAACGAGGTGAAGGAAACCAACATCGGCGAATGGCGGCGCACCGTCTGCGGTGATCTAACAGCCGCCTTCCGCCAGCACGATGGTGCGGGCGACAAGCACCCGCTGCCGGTGGACCGCGATGCCTTCGTGGAGGGCATCCACCGCGCGCGCTTCATGGAGAACCCCGCGGGCTTCCGGAAGCTGGGAGCGGAGGAGATCGCGCAGATTCGCGAGAACCCGTGGACCACGCCGCTGCTACCGCGCCAGGAGCCCGGCACGCGGCCCTCCTGTGCCCTACCTTACGAGTTGCATGCCGAGGGTGGCCTGCAGCGGGAGGCGGGAGTCTTCCGCATCGTCTTCGAGGCCTCCGACAAGAGCTTCGGCGCGAAGTCGGCAGGCTCTCCCTTCCAAGTCTACGCCCCCGGCTGGACGCATGCCGACGATGCCGCGAGCTATACCGATGCCCCCGCCCCGCAGGAGGAGTGCCGCCGCTGGTCCTTCGCCGTGAAGGCAGGCGGCAGCGTGGCCTACGAGTGGCCGTTGGCGCTCTTCCCGGACAACTACTATCATCTTCGTACTTACGGACCGAATGGCTTCTACCGCGAGTATGCGGGTGATGCCGCGGATCCCATGGTGGAGGTCTCCGCGAGCTACTCCGGTGGCCGCCTGCTGCTGCGCATCGTGAACCGCGATGCCGAAACGCGTGAGATCACCATCACCGACCACGCCTACGGCAGCCATCCCCTCACCCGCGTCCTCGCACCCGGCACGGAGGAAAGCCTGCCCTTCGATCTCGCCAAGAGCTCGCGCTGGTATGACCTCGGCATCGCCATCGCCGGAGCCCCCCGCTTCTCCCGCCGCTACGCCGGGCGGATCGAGACCGGCGAGCACGGCACCAGCGATCCCCTGATCGGCCGGGAACGCGAAGCGCTGGGCGCGGAGAACTGAGAAGAGGCCCTTACCTTAGGTCTCTCGATTGGTCGCGACTCCCTCCAGCAGGCGGAAGTGCGGCCCACATCATTTGTCGTAAAGAAAAGCGGCGGCGTCGCCACACGCTGCCCGCCCCCGAAATCAAGGGAAGGCTATCCCCTTCACATAAACTGAGGATCAGGTCTTTCCCGGTGAGCGTGCACAGCCGAGCACCCGCAGAAGAGGGTACAATCAGAACAGAGATTGACCACCTACAATCAACTCACGCTTTAACAGGACACGGAACAAACCCGACCCATCGAGACCAACCTCAAAATCAGACACAACAACAAGCAACCACCTGACAACCAATACACAGCATCAGAAATTAGAACTCATAAGAATCGATACAACGATAAATTGAGTCGTGATTTTCTGATTTCTGTACACACAAAATACTTGCCGACTAACAGCCACATAGAGTTTTTATCAGAAGCTCTAAAGCATAACTACCAACCCAATGAACGATCCTAAGATCCCCTCCAGTTCGCTCACTCGTCGCGGCTTCATGAAGAACTCGGCGCTGACCGTTGGCGCCATCACCATGCTTTCCCAAGGAATCGCCCTCGCCACCAATGGCAGCGGCACCAGCGGAAGCGGAGCAAAGGAAACCGTCCTCTCAAGAGAGGAGTATGAGGTCACTATCGACGGCGACGTCCACCTCGAAGACAATGAGAACCCCCGGCCCACACCGGAGAATTACTCGACGAATTCAAATTATGTCGGAGACAAGGATAAAGCCGAAAGATCTTGGCCGGAGAACAAGACTCCGACATCAAGCAATGCGCTCCTCGTCGATAATGACTACATAGAGGTTGACTCCCCCGCCCCGACCCCCACAAAAACGATAACCACCAACCCATCAATCGACGATACAGCGCCGCAGATCATCTCAAGCGGGGCGAACGGCTGGCATTTCCGCTGGGTGTTCAGGTCGGTTGTTACTTACAGCTACTAATTGACTAGACCGGCCATGAAGTCACACCTCCGATTTCTTCTTCTCGCCTTGCTCCCTCTCGTCTCATGCAGCGAGCAAAAGGGGGAAGCCACGACGGAAACAAAGAAGAGGCCGGACGGAGTGACGGAGAGGCGCGACGAGCCCAATAAACCCGAAATCGGCAAAACGCATCGGGACAAGGCTCCGGGTGATGCGAGCGAGAATTTGCTAAAAGACCTGCTCGCTCATTCGGGGCCACCTTCCAAGGATCAGAAACGTTCCGGGATCGCCCTGATGAGATCGGGAGATATCGAAACCTGCAAGAGGGCGCTTGAGTCAATGCCGGTCGGCCCCTTCTACGAGACACTCCTCGGCGAGTTCGCCGATCGCTACTCGAAAGAAGACCTCGGCGCGTCCATCGAATGGTTGAAGGGCCTTCCTCAAGAGGGACATCTGCAAAAGGGATACTCATTGATCGGAAGGAATGCAGCACTGGACCCCGTTTTGGCTGAAAGCTTCCTCCGCTCTGTCTCCGATCAGGGACTGAAGGACGAGTTCTCGGCAGGATATCTGCTCGGCTTGTCACAGCAGCAGGATTCCCGAGCTCTCAAGGGCCTTCTCGCTGATCCCCAGAGGATCGCGGCGCTCGGGCTCAATCAGGACATCATCTTCAGCTCGATCGTGTCCGGCGGAGCTTCGCAAACCAGCGTGGACCAATCGCTTGAGATCGTTGGGCTTCTGATGCAAGGGGGAATCGTGCCGAAAGGAAGTATCGGTGATTCGGCCATCCGGCAAGTGGCTACGAAGGATCCCGCCGCTGCCGCTGCCTACCTGTCCGCCAACAAGGAACTCCCCAATATCAACCGAATTGCCGAACCGGCCTTGGAGGCGTGGGGAAATACGAGCCCCATCGAAGCAGCCCGATGGCTCGAATCCCAAGAGGGCACGGTTCGTGACGCGGGCGCGGCGGGTTTGGCGAAAGCGGTGGCACGTACGGAACCGCAATCCGCCGTGGTCTGGGCGATCTCGATCACCGATCCGGCTCTAAGAGCCTCCACTCTAAACCAAATCGCCTCCCGCTCGAAGTTTGAGCGCGAGCAAATCCGGAGCATCATTCAGAACGCCGAGTTCGATCAGGAAACCAAGGACTCTTATCTTGGCATCTTCAAATGAAGGCACGGCGAAATGCCCTCTTGGCACTCGTCTCGGGCTGCCTTCCATCTCTCGCTCTTTCCACCCCCACATGCCTCCGAAAGTTCTCTTCTACACCATCGCCATCGATCGGGATCAACTCCAAGTCTATCGACAACAGGCCAGGATGCTGGTCGCTAGCCTCAAGCGCTGCGGCTTCGAAGGCGACATGAAGATACTTCACAACGGCACCTCGCCGATCTTCGACTATCCCCAGAAGAATGTCGAGGAGATCGGAATCGACACCCCTCTTTCGCTCGAGAATTGCTTCAAGTCCAAATATGTCGCACGACACCTGCTTTCTACCGAGGGCTACGATTGGGTGATGTTCCTCGATTGCGACTTCATCATCAACTCGAAGATCGATGATTGGTTCACCGGGCCCGAGATCATCCGCTACGCCTGCGAACCCAACCGGTGCATCAGCTTGCCGCAGTTCAACACCTACCTGTCCGAATCCGAGGGCAGGGACTTGGCCGCACCCGGCGTGAACAGCGGATCCTTCATTATCAAGGGCGAGTATTTCAACGCCGTGATGGAAGAGTGGGAGCGTATCGATGAACAGATCCCCTATAGCAGGAAATGGGGGGACCAACCCGCTTGGAACCGCCTGCTGTTGGATACCACCTATCAGACCAAGGAGATCTCCAATCCCCCTATCACTTTCTATTATGATCAACCCTCGTTCATGGAAGTGATGCGCGCGCCTGCCATGCACTTCTGCGGCTGCGGGAACGGAGAGAAGGTCCTCGCGATGCAGGCGAAGTTCATCACCCATTTCCACACCGACGACGAGGGCACGCTCATGAGACTGCTAGAGCGCTAGCCCCCCAAGGCCCCGGCAACACCGGACCACGGAACCTTTTTCAATCGAATGCCCAAATGAGTTGGACGGATATTTTTCCGGTTTTTACGGACGAACAGGTCGAAGAGTTCCAGCAGAAGGCGACCCCCGAGGATCATGCCCTGCTTGAGGAATGGTGCGGTGTCGCCGAGATCATCAATCCGCGGGAAGGCCGCCATCTCGTGGCTGCCAGCCTCTTCTGGAAGAACAGCACCACAGCGGAAGGAGATCTGCCTCCGATCTCCCGGGAGCTGATGAAGGACGCCCGGAAGCAGGGCTTGGTTTCGCGCTTCGCCCCTTGGGACCACTACGTCCAGCCCCTGATCGATGGCGCAAAGTCGCTGGGAGCCGATCGTCCCGATGTCGTCTTCCGGGTTTATCTCGCAGCGGATCTGCGGTTCCTCGTCGAGGACCTCGTGTCCGCTGGCTGCGAGGTCTTTCTGATGAAGGGCTCCTCCCTCCGCCATAATCCCGGCGCAATGTGGCGTTTCCTCGCCATCGAAGAGGGAGAGGATCGTTTGATTACCATTACGGATTCGGATCGCGCACCGATGGTGATTCACGATATCGTCCGCACGGAGGAAATCCTCTCATCCGGTCTGGGCCTGTGGCGGGCTCCGTATGTCTACGGCGGAGTAGCGAACAACGATGACCCCGGCTTCTACCGGACCATGAACGCCTGTCACTTCGGGGTTCGTGGCGGCCGTCCCATCGGCTTGCTCATGAGGGCGTTCCTGTGGCACTCGAGCAAGGAAACCATGCCCTGCCAATGTACTATCCAGAACGGCGAGGCAACCGTGCATCTTCCGATCTTCGGCAGCAACTGGCCGTCTTATGGCTTCGACGAATGGTTTCTCAATGCAGCGGTCTACCCGCGCTGGGCAGAAACCGGGGTGGCTACTTTTTATCCGGCCATCGGGGCGGGTCCTTCACCGAGTCACTGGTTCACGCTCGACATCGAATACGTGACTTGGGCCAACCCGGCAAGCGAGGTCATCTATTTCGGGCAACCCAGCCGCATCTCCGCCTTGCTCAAGCAGCGCCATCCGAAGGCTGCTGAAAGCCCGATCCTGGACAGGCTGAGGAAAAGCAAGCTGGCCTCGCGGCGGAATCTTATCCCGGAGCCCGCCCGGGAATGGGAGAAAGGTCGAGCTACCCTTGCAGTGGCACGCTATCGGGAAGACCTCGAATGGCTGCTCGAGGTTCCGGAGGACATCACCATCGCGGTCTACAACAAAGGCCCCGAGATCTCCGACCCGCGCCTGCTGGAGCGGATCAACCACCTGCAGGTCCTGCCCAACCGCGGTCGGGAGGCGGACACCTATCTGCATCATCTGCAATCTTACCCTCACGACAGCGGCGAGAACTGGACCATCTTCGTCCAAGGCGATCCATTCCCGCACAGTCCTAACTTCTTGGCATTGCTTCGTCACCGCGACGCATGGAAGGACGTCCAGGCGCTCACCGGCATGTATAAGGATGATAACCACACGCCTCCTTGGCTTCTGAGAGAATTACAGGATGACGAATGGATTCGGGGTCTGGCCGTTCGAACCGAGTATAGCAGCGCCCGCTCCTTGGGAAACATGAGCTGGAACGACGGAGAGGGTGCCTACCGCTGTTTTCAAGATTATGCAGACTTCTACAACTTACCGCGGGGCTGGAGCCTGACGGGACATTTCGTCGAGAAATGCGGCTTAGTTCCCATCGCTGAGGAAGCATGGCGGGCCGTGGTGGTGCGGTACGCCTATGCCGCCATCTTCGCGGTCAAGAACTCCCAGTTGGGACTGATTCCCAAACACAGGATTGAAGCCATGCGGGAAATGACATGGGAACACTACTCGATCGGCTTCATGTTCGAACGAATGTGGCTTCATCTTTTCGGTCTCCCCTTCCTCACGGAGTCAGCGCTCTTCGGATTCGAACAGCAGGAGAAGTTCCGCAAGCCCGGGGAAGAGCTTGCCCTCTCCTGAAGACCGGAGCCCACCTTACTTCACCAGGAAGGGAATGTTCTCCGCGCTGGCGGCGTCCTTGCCATCCCGCACGTAGAGGAAGAGGCGGTAGGCGCCCTTCTCCTGCGGGGCGGTGAACTTCCATGCCTTCTCGCCCGCGGCTTCCATGGCCAGCGGCTTCTCCTCGGGAGCGCGTTCGTGGTCGCCGCCCTCCTTGCGGTCGGTAGACTCCGGGGCGATGCGCCAGTCGAGGTTCACCTCGTCGCCGTTCGGATCGGCCACATCGAGCTTCACCTCCACCGCTTGGCCCGGAGCCACGGAGGAGGCGAGTGCGGGCGCGCTGAAGGCCTCGATGCGCGGGCAGCGGTTCGCGGGCCACTCGCCGGTCCATGCGCGGGAGACGGCATCGACCGCGGGAAGCTTCTCGCCGGACTTCAGGAACATGCCATACCACGTGGAGGTGGTCTCCTGCTTCTGGCCCCAGAGGAAAGCGAAGGTGCCGACGCAGAGCCCGGCGGATTCCTCCGCGACCAACTGCTGGGTGGCAAAGTACTTGGCGGCCTTCTCGCGGCTGCTCGGCTCGATCGGCGCATTCCACGGCGTGTGCGGGACCTCCCAGTGGCCGGAGGGACCGAATTCCGTGAGTGCGAAGGGCTTGTCCCAGCCCGCATCCTTCACCTGCTTGCCCGCACCGGAGGCGGAGGCATAGGCATTCACGCCGAGGATATCGATGCTCGGGCAGTGATCCTTCACGCCCTTCACCTTGGCAGGCGCGGCCCCGGCGACGACGGTCATGACGAGGCGCGTGGGGTCCTCTTCCTTCACGATCTTCGCCAGCGCCTCGATCTCCTTCCAAATCCGGCTGTCCTGGCCGTTCGCGGTGGGGCCTTCCATCTCGTTGCCCAGCCCCCAGATACCGATGGAGGACTCGTGCTTCCACTTCGCGATGGAAGCGCGGATCTGCTCGCGCTGCTTCTGCACCTGAGCGGGATCCGAGTAGTTGAAGCCGTGCCGCTCATGGGCCACCCAGAGCCCCGCGACGATGGTGAGATTGTGCTTCTTGGCCCGCTCGGTGAGCGGCAGCCCGTCGTGCGTGGCCGTGAGCGCGTCGATGCCCCAAGTGCGGATCGCATTCCCGCCGCTGGCTTGCAGCACGTCCAGATGCTCGTGACCGCCGGCCCCGCGGAGGAAGAAAGGCTTGCCATCCCGGACCAGCTCCCAGCCGCCGGAGGACTTCCGCTGCATGGTGATCGGCCCGCCTTGCGCGAGGGCCGTGGCGGAGAGATCGAGGAAGGTCAGGGCGGCGAGTATCAGGGGAAGCTTCATGCGTCGGGGCGGATTACGGGGTCTTGTTGCATAAAATTACAACAATTATCCCTCGGGATGGGCAAGCGGATGCCACGAAAGCCGCTTGTCCGACAGGAGGCGGTTCTTGCCAGCGTGGCGGGAGGGGTTCATGCTGCCGCGAGTCCTTGAGAAACAACCCGCGAAGTGACTGACGTAAACCAACAATTGATTGCCGACCGCCTGGGCATTTCCCGGGCCACGGTTTCGCGCTGCTTCACGAACCACGCGGGCATCAGTCCGGTGACGCGGGCGAAGGTCTTCCAGATCGCGGCGGAGCTGGGCTACGCGCACATGGAGACGCGGACGCGGACGAAGAAGGTCTCCCCCTCCCGGATCGACCTCTGCGTGCTGATCTGCACCGAGACGAAGGAGTATTTCAGCGGCGGCTACGAGAGCCCGGGGGCCCAGATCCTGGAGGGTGTCTCCGAGTACGCACAATTGCACGGCGCGCGGGTGGAGATGCACCTGGTCCCCCCCGCGGTGGACAGCTTCGACCACCCGGAACTGCAGCGGATCACCAGCCTGTCCAAGCGGCGGACCAGCGGCGTGCTGCTCATCTACCCCTTCCCGGAGAAGGTGATCGAGGGTCTGGCCGAGCGCTTCCCGATCGTCTCGCTGGTGGACCAGTATGAGCACAACGCGATCGATTGCGTGGACGTGGACCACTACCACGGGGTCTCGGAGCTGGTGGATCATCTGATGGCGGCCGGTCACCGTCGGATCGGTTTCTACACGCGCAAGTATCAGGTGGAAGCCGGCTGGTCCTTCCGCCGCTACAGCGCCTTCATCGAGAAGATGACGCGCCTGCGCCTGAAAGTCGACCCGCTGGATGTCATCGGCGTCTTCCCCCGCCCCGAGCTTGAGCTGGAGGAAAGTTTCGATGCCGCCGCCGAGCGGACCAAGGCAGGCGTGACCGCATGGATCTGCGCGGCGGACCACCAGGCCTACGACCTCATTCTCGGGCTGAAGAAGCGCGGGCTGAAGGTCCCGGCGGATGTCTCCGTGACCGGCTTCGACGGGATCGAGCGCCGCGGCAACCGCCCGGCCCTGACCACCATCGAGATCCCCTTCCGGGAGATCGGCGGCAGCGGCACGCAGCGGCTCGCGGCACGACTGAAGAAGCGCTTCCACCAGTCCCAGCACGTCTACATCTCCGGCCGCCTCCGCGAGGGGAATACCGTGGGCCCGGCGCGGCTCTGATCCGGGACCGGCTTCACAAAACCGGCCCCGCATGTTAGGAGGCCGGGAGATGAGTCGTTCTCCTCACCCGCCGCCACGGGGCCACCGGTCCCGCCGGGATGGCCGCGGGCGCGAGGAACAGCGGCCACCCGCCCGCCCCGGACAGGTCCTGCCGGATGGCAGGCGCAGGGGCCTGAGACTCGGGAACTGGCTCGCCTTCTTGCTCCTGATCGCGCTGCCGTGCCGCGCCTTGTTCGAGCTGGCCCGCTTGGTCGATTGGCGGATCCTCTCCTTCGGCCCGATCTGCCTCACCGCCGCGTCCTTCTTCCTCTACCGCCACGACAAGCTGCAGGCACAGGCGGGCGGCTGGCGGATCCCGGAGACCACGCTGCACTTCATCGACCTGATCGGCGGCTGGCCCGGGGGATTTCTGGCGCAGCGGGAGTATCGGCACAAGACGGCGAAGGGCTCCTTCCAGTTCATCTTCTGGATGACGGTGGCGCTGCATCAGTTCCTCGCACTCGATTCGCTGCTGGCATGGCGATTTACAAAGGAGCTGCTGAGGCGGTTTACGAGCGGGGGCGAGTGATTGTCCGCGAGCCGGGCGACATGAGCCTCGCGGTCCGGAGTGAAGGATTTTCCGGCACCTAGTCGCCAAGAAGCTGACGGTCGGCGGGCGGTAGCGATTCCAGCCACTTGCCAGCGGCAGCAGGGTCCGCGTTCTTCCAGAAGTCCCGTAGTACGATGAGTGCCGTAGTTCGCGTCTCGGAATCGGAGATACCGGAGCTAAGGCGGACCGCATCCTCGAAACATCTCATCCCGGCCAAGGAACGAATGCCGCGCTCATGGAACTGGTCGCGCAATTGACCTTCCGGCAAGCGCCCGATCCAGCCGATCATCTCCTCCCGGCGGGACTGCATCGCATTCGCGACCGTATTTCCCGCCGCCTCCGGGATCGAGTCGATGCCTGGATTCCGTTCCAGCCAAGCGTCGAAAGCGGTCGCGGGAGAACTGCCCGCCTGCCGGGAAAGGACGATGCCATCGAGCTCGCGCCGCTCCTCTTCACCGAGGTGTTCCGCCGACTGGATGCGACCGAGGGCCGCCTCCGGATCCTTCGCGGCAAGGTCCATGAAGAGCCACTTCTCGGCTTCGCTCATCTTACCTTCCGGCGTGAACTCACGGGCCATCGCTAAGAGCCCGTCGACCGGCAGATTTTGCTCGGCGGCGGCGGACACCAGCGTAGGCAGGAGGCTACTCCTGTCATTTGCGCCCAGAAGAGGCAGCTCCTTTTCCACGAGGGCAAAGTGCGACTTGGCCAGGTCGCGGAAGAGATTCGACCGCATGGGGCCGCGATACTGTTCCAAGTCACCCGGCAGATCTTCCTGTCGCAGCCAGGCAAGCGCTGCGGCCGGAGCGACTTCCCCCCAAGCACCGAGGGCGCGGGCGCGGACCAGATGGTCGATGCGATGGCCCACCGAACAGCCGGCCACCGCTCCGGGACCGTCCTTCACGGCCCAGGCCTTCACGATCTCCAAGCGCAGGAAGGTATGGGAAGGAAGGCCGCCCATGGGTGGGACCTCATGCAGAAAGGCCTTCAAATCTTCCGCATCGAGGGTAGCGAGCAGTCGATGCGTCTCATCATCCAGCTCCCAGTTTAGTCCGTACTCGGAGTGAACCATCCAAAGGCGCTTCACCTGTTCCTTCACGGCGGCGACCCGGCGAGCCCGGGCCTCCGGGGGTTCACTCCTGCGGCCATGCGAGTGAGGATGGATGGCCTGCTTGTCGGCAGGTAAACGGTCCACGACCGAGGATGAGGAAGTTTTCTTCCCGATGCCATTGTCAGACGGCGATCCCGCAACGCCATCCACGGAAAGACCTCCGCCGATCCATGCGGCAATGCCGAAGACAATGAGCGCGATGCCGCTCCGGAGCAGGAACTGCCGCGAGGATCTACTCTTCATCGGGAGCGGGCTCGTTGACAAAGGCTGCGACATCCGGCGTGGCACGGGCAAGCCAGCGCGCAGCGGCTTCCGGGTCGATCGCTTGAAGCCGGGAATGGTTGGCGCGGATTCTTTCGCCCATCCGCGCCCGGCTTTCCGCATAGGAGTATCCGGAACTGAGAGAGAGCTTCATTTGATCCATGGCGCTCTCGAGCAAGGCGGCCGGTCGGTCCTGGCGGGCGAGCCAGTCGCTGGCGGCATCTGGGTCGCCCTGCTGCCAGAGATAGAGGACGTAGCCGCGATCCCCCGGGGTGCCGAGGCCGGGATTGGCATCGAGCCAAGCGACGGTCTCCGCGATGTTCTCCCGGGCACAAGCTTGCAAGCTTTTCGAGCGCGCCGTCTCCCGGGCTTCGGCGGTGAAAGGCAAGGCTTCGATGAGGTCGAGCGACTCACGGGGCGAACGACGCTCGGCGGCACTCGCCATGGTCTCCGCGGCGAGCAGGCGGTCCTCTTCGCCAGCGTTCGTCAACAAGGCGAAACACTCGGCCCGGCCGGTTTCGCTGGCGGCATGCGATCGGGCGAGGAGCATCACGAATTGGCGGCGTATCCCCTCGGGCAGGTTCCCGGCCTCCGCGCAAGCGGTGGCAAGGGGCTTCTGCAAGAGCACGGCGGCACGGACGCGGTCGAGCCGGTTGGAATCAATGGCCTCCGGATGAGCGAGCGCCCAGCGCGTGGCGGCAACCTGATCCCGCAGCATCCAGGAATTGAAGAGGCTGGGCAGGGTGAATTCATTGGGCCCACCCTGTCGGCTCAGGAGGCTATCGAGCGCAGGCTGAGGATCGAGTTCGGCCCAGCGGGCGAGCAGCATGGAGGCCACCGGATTGGGCGGATCCAATTGGAGCGGATCACCCGCGATCCGGAGGCCTTCCTGCACTTGTTCCAAGGAGAAGCCGCGGATGCGTTTCCACGCGGGGATGCGGGTGGCGTTCTGGGGATTCCTGGATGTCTGCTCGATGAGTTCGCGGACGAGGGTGGCGGTGTCAGGCGGTCCTTCGCGGTGCTTGGGGATGGCTGGCGCTGGAGAGGAGCGGGAGACCTCGGTAGTTTCCGTTGGCGAAATGAACTCCGTTTTGTCGTGACCATTCAGCGCGCGGCCAGCCCATGCGGAGAAAAGAGAGCCGGTGAGCAGAAAGAGGAGATAGCCGCGGGTGAGAAGCACGAGTCGGAGACATAAGTGCTAAGGGAGCGGTGGCAGGATGGTCAAGATCGGGGGTTAGGACGGGTCGAGAAGCGCGGTGGCGGTGCGGGCGGAACCGCAGCAGGCGAGGGATTGCTTGCAACCGCGCAAGCGATCCCTTATCTGCATGGGCCATGAACGAGGGCCCGCAAGATGAGCGTTTGCTTCAGGAGATCCGCGAACTGCGCAAGGACATGGGGCGCTGGGTGCGGAACTCGCTCTTCGTGTTCTCGGGTGCCGTGCTGCTGGTCTGCCTGTTTTTCGGTAAGGACCTCTCGAAGGGCACCAAGGAATTACTCGGCGAGGCCGGCTCGGTGATCGGGGCGGGCCTGCTGCTGGTGGGCTTCCTGTATCTGGTGGGCCTGTTCTTCCAGAGCTTCTTCAATTTCCTGCGTCGCCGCCGCTACGAGCGGGAGTCCTTCGCGATTCTCTCCGGTCGCGCCCCGGGGAGCCGCCGCCGCTTGGATTGAGCTTGGCGGAGATCCTCTCTTGTCTCCCGGCGCTGCTGCCCTCTAATCAGCGGCGTGGCCATTGACGTCGCCTTCATTTCCCGGGTGGATTCGCCGCGCTTCTGCGAGCGGCTGTTCGCCGTGCTGCCCGACGTGATGTTCTGCCTGAAGGACACGGAGCGGCGCTACCGGGCGCTGAACCAGGCCTTCGTGGAGCGGATCGGCCTCAAGGACACGCGGCGGCTGATCGGCCGCTTGGCCGAGGAGTTTTTCCCGAAGGCGCTGGCTGAAACCTATCGCGAGCAGGACGACCACGTGCTGGGCACCGGCTCGGAGATCATCGACCAACTGGAACTTTCCCTGAACCGCGATGGTTCGCAGGGCTGGTATCTGGCCACGAAAGTCCCGCTGCACGACCGCAACGGCAAGATCATCGGACTGGCCTCCGTGTCCCGCGACCTGCGGGCCCCGCGCGAGGGCGATGCCGAGCTGGCGGGCGTGGCGAAGGTGGCGGAACACATCCGCGATCATCTGGACGAGCCGCTGCGGGCGGCGGAATTGGCCGCCATCGCAGGCCTCTCCCCCACCCAGCTCGAGCGCCGCATGCACCGCGTCTTCCAGCTCAGCACCACCCAATTCGTGCGCAAGAGCCGGATCGAACACGCGGCCCGCTTGCTGCGTGAAACGCCGATGGCGATCGCGGATGTGGCGCTGGAATGCGGCTACGGCGACCAGACGGCGCTCACCCGGCAGTTCCGCAGCATGGTGGGCATGCCGCCCGCGGCCTATCGCGATCACGTCCGCAAGCGGCTATGAGCGCACGGCGGATCGCCCTCTTCGGCGGCACCTTCGATCCGATTCACGAGGGTCACCTGCGGATCGCGGTGGAGGCGCAGCGGCTGTTCGCGCTGGATGAGGTGCGCTTCCTGCCCTGCCAGGTTTCCCCGCACAAGGTCGGGGTGCTCACCGCGCCTGCGGAGGAGCGCTTGGAGATGGTGCGGCTGGCGATTGCCGGGCTGCCGTGGGCCACGGTGGATTCCTACGATCTCTTCCGCCCGCAGCCGGCCTACTCCTGGCAGACGGCGGAGGAAATGGCGCGGCGCGAGCCGGAGGCGAAGCTCTTCTGGCTGATGGGCTACGACCAGTGGACCGCCCTGCCGCGCTGGCAGCACCCGGAGCGTCTGGCAGCGCAGGTGGACTTCCTCGTCTCCTCCCGTGCCGGCATCCCGGAGCCGCACCCGCAGTGGCGGATGCAGTCGCTCGCGGTGGATCACCCCGCCTCCTCGACCGCGATCCGGCAAGCAATTGCCGCCGGGGAAACGGGCCCGTGGTTGCCGCCAGCAGTCGCCGCCTACATCGCCGCGCGGGGCCTGTATAAAGGTTGAACCGTGACTTGCAGGTATCCGGACGGGCCTCTAACGTGGGCCTCATTCCCCGAGCCATGAAACCGATTTTCCGAACCCTGCTCCTCTGCCTGATCCCGCTGTCCCTGCTGCATGCGCAGGAAAAGGAGCAAGAAGCGCCCAAGCTGCCCCATGAGGTCGCCTTCCTGAACCTGCCGGAAGCCAAGCGCAAGGACTACGAAGCCAAGCTCACCGAAGCCCGCCGCCTCTTCGGCGAGAAGCGCGTCTTCGAGGCCCTCGACAAGGCCAAGGAAGCCTCGGCCATTTTCCCGGATGATCCCGGCCTGCTGAACCTCACCGGTGCTTGCCAGGTGGAGTTCCGCAACTTCGACAAGGCGATGGCCGACTTCAAGAAGGCCGATTCGCTCACCCCGGACAATCCCGAGATCGTCTTCAACATCGCCGAGCTCGAATTTGTCACCAAGAACTGGGAAGAAGCCGAGCGATCCTTCACCCGGATCTTGGTGCTCATCCCGGATACCGACAAGCTGCGCTTCCAGCTGCGCCGTCTCGGAGAGTTCAAGCTGCTTCTCGTGAAGCTGAAGCTCGATAAGGCAGGCGAGGCCGCCACCTTGGCGAAGAAGTACGATTACTTGGACGACTCCCCCTTCCCCTACTATGCGGAAGCGGCGATCCTGTTCTCCGAGGGCAAGGAGGTTGAGGCGGAAGCCGCCATGGCCCGCGCGGGACGGATCTTCCAGGATCCGAGCATCATCTCCAGCTGGCAGGACACGATGATCGAGTTCGGCTACATCAAAGGCTTCTTCGGCGGTGATGAGGGGAAGTGAAGTGCCGGGGCGGGGTTGATGACAATTTTTGACGATTACGACCGAATTCTCTGCTGGTCAAAAGCCCAGTAGTCTGGTTTAAACATACGTGAATCCTTGATCTTCAGGATTCGCATTGCCTCCCCTCCCACCCAGGGTGTCCCGTCCGTCCCTCAGATGACGGGACACCTTGGGAACCCTCTCCCGAGGGATTCTCTTTCAAGGCCTCAGAGGCCGTTCCTCCGCCGGAGCGCGCGGACTTTATCCTGCAGCAGCGAGATCCGGAGCGAGTAGCCGGCACTAAGGAGGAAGCTGGTGCCGGCGAGTGTATAAGCCAGCATCGGTTCCCAGCGGGCCAACCAGAGGACAGGGTGCTTGATCGCCGCGGCCAGCACCGCGCCGGAGAGCGCCCCGGCGATGGAAAGCGCCAGGAAACCTTGCGCCAGATCGCGGTCTTTCTCGATGCGCTCGCCGATCAAAAGGTGATCGGCCACGGAGATCGCGCCGGGATCGGGAGGATAGGCTTCGGGGAGGGAGTGCCGGTTCTCGCGCATGATGACTCGCGGAATGGTTCTGCGGGTGGATAAGGCAAGGGCGGCGGGATGGCGAGAAGGAAGGAGCCCGGCGCTTGGCAGCTGAATCCTCTTTTTCACCCCGTTTTCTCCGGATAAGCCCTGTGTTGCAAAGTGTTAGACCATTCACCTTGTCTGATTTGAAACAGGATGGAAATATCCGTCCGTGGTTTCATTGATCCCCCTTGTCGCCCGAGGGACCAAACACCGGACCGCCAGAAACGCCGCGCTGATTGCGGTGGCGATGGCGGCTGTCTCCTTCTCGGCCCCCGTTTCACACGCCGCTCTCAGCAACCCGCAGCCTGTCATCCTCCCCTCCGGCATGAGCGTGGAGCTGAAGTCGTGGCTCACCATTCCGGCGAGCAGTAGCTCCACGCCCAAGGCTCGGATCAACCATCTCAAGCCCTGCCCCGGGGATTCCCGGCTCTACTGCAACGACCTGCGGGGCAAGCTCTGGGTGATCGCCAGCACGAGCGCCACCTCGGCCAGCCAGTTCCTCGATCTCTCCGCGCACTTCCCCGGCTTCATCCATACGCCGGGGCTGGGCACAGGCTTCGCTTCCTTCGCCTTCCATCCGGAGTTCCGGCAGGCAGGGGCACCCGGCTTCGGGAAGTTCTACACCGCGCACAGCGAGAATGCCGGCAGCAGCGTGCCGGACTTCGTGGCACCGGGAACGGACGACCTCTCCCAGATGGGGATCGTCACCGAGTGGACGATGAGCAATCCGGCGGCGAACTCGATCACGACGTCCCCGGCGAACTTCACCAAGCGCGAGCTCCTGCGGATCGGCTTCCCCTATAACTTCCACGATGTGCAGGAGATCGAGTTCGATCCCACCGCCACACCGGGCGAGGAGAACTACGGCTGCCTCTTCATCTGCTTCGGCGACGGCGGATCCATCGTGCTGGATCAGCCGGGGAACATCGGCCGGATCGATTCCCCGCTCGGGGCGATCCACCGCATCACACCGGTGCTGGCGAGCGGGCAGAGCGCGGCGAACTTCACTCTCTCGGCAAACGGGAAGTATTACATCCCCTCCGGCGCGACGAATACAAACCCCTTCGTAAGCGCCGCCGATCCCACCCCGGGCGACGGCTTCCCGGTCGTGCGCGAGCTCTATGCCTATGGCTTCCGGAATCCGCACCGCATCTCCTGGGACCGCGGCGGTAGCGGGAAGATGTTCTGCGGGAACATCGGGGAGAGCACCATCGAGGAGATCGAGGTGGTCACGAAGGGCACGCATCACGGCTGGCCGCAGCGCGAGGGCGCCTACCTCTTCGACCACACGGACAAGACCCATGTCTATCCCCTGCCCGGCTCCGATCCCGTGCCCTACGTTTATCCGGTCAGCCAGTACGACCACTCGGAAGGCCGTGCCGCGGTAGCGGGAGGCTTCGTGTATCGCGGCAGTGCCATCCCCGGGCTAAAGGGCTACTATGTCTGCGGAGACATCGTGAGCGGCGACCTGCTGGTACTGCCGGAGTCCGCCATGAACCTGGCCCCCTCCACCGGCACCGGAGATACCCCCGCCCCGCCGAAGCTGCTCGGCGTGGAAACGAACGGGGTGGCCACCAGCTTCCGCTCGATGCTCGGCACCAGCCGGGCGGATCTGCGCGTGGGGCAGGACAGCGCGGGAGAGCTGTATCTCCTCTCCAAGCAGAACGGCACCATCCACCGCGTGCTCCCGGATACCACGCAGGGGAATACGCCGCCGTGGGGAGATCACGATGACTGGGCGATCCTCGGGAACATGGAGAGCGGCCAGCTCCCGGCGATGAGCCTCTCCAGCACCGGCAGTTCCGTGCAGGTGGTGAACGATCCCACGGAAGGCGCGGTGAACCGCGTGATGCGCCTGCGCTCCGCAGGCAGCACCCTGCTGAGCGCGAGCATTCCCATCCCGGCGATACCGGATGGCGGGCGCGGCACGGTCCACTTCCGCTTCTGCACCGTGGACCAGAACCACGACCACCGCTGGGGCTTGAGCGAACAAGCGGCACCGACCAGCTCCACGAGTCTGAAGGTGCAGATGCGCTCGATCTCCACCAATCCGGGCCGGATCGAAGTGAGCGATGCCAGCAGCTTCGCCTCCGCCTTCGATATCACGCCGAAGACCTGGTACTCCGTCTGGCTGCATGTGGACAATGCCAGCGGCACCACGAGCGACCGCTTCGACGTGTATGTGAAGGGCGGCGACTACGGCGTGCCCACGCTGGTAAAGACCGGGGTGAAGTTCACTGCCGGAGTTTCCTCCGCACTGCGAAGCTTCTACTGGCGGCTCGCTGCGGGGACGGAGATCTACTTCGACGACATCTATGTGGATACCGGCCATGTGAATCTCTCCGACCCGGTCGCAACAGATTGGCGCTTGGTCGATCATTTCGACGGGCCTTCTCCTCTCGATAGCTGGGAACTCCCGGCACCCGCCGCACAATCGGCCAGCATCGTGACGGAACCCACGGGCAATCGCTACCTGCGGCGCGCCGCCTCCTCGTCCGCGGCGGCGAATCCGAATGCCATCGCGGCGAAACGCCTGCCCTTCCTTACCCAGGTCAGCAAGACGCTCACCCTCTTCTTCCGCATGCGCCTGGAGGGCACGAACCTCCGGCAGAGCTTCGGGGCCAGTGCCTCCGATCCAGCGGATGCCGCGCTCTACACGGAGAACGACTTCGCCCCGCAACTGCGATTCTCGCCCGGGGGACTCTGCGATCTCTATGACGGTCCCGCAGGTACGGAGTCCTTCGTACCTGCCAGCGTGGACGCGCGGCCCTGCCCTGCCTTGCAGAGCGGCGTGTGGTACAACGTGTGGATCACCGCCTACAATGGAGGCGCGGCTTCCGGCGGACAGACATGGCGGGCCTTCGTTCAGGGCGCAGCCTTTCCCCGCCCGGTTCAACTAGGTGGCACCTATCACTTCCGCAAACAGGCGGAGATGCCCATCACCCACTTCCTCTCCATCGCGGCCACGGACAGCGGCACCGGGAATCAAGCGGTGAACATCGACGATCTGCACGCCTACGAGGGATTGAATCTGGCGAACCCGCTTGCGCCCGATTGGACACCCACCTCTGTGGAACTCGCGGGGAATAGCGCCACCCTTTCCTACCCCACTTGGCACAATCGCGCCTTCCAGCTCTTCGAGTCCTCCGATCTCGCGTCGTGGCAGCCACTGGGCCCGATCTCCGAAGGCGATAGCTCCTGGGGACACCTCACCGTGCCCATCCAGCCGCAGAAGCGCTTCTTCCGCGCCGGGGCGCTCTCGCGCCGCGACTTCCACCCCGCGAGCTGGAGCACGGACTTCAGCGGGGAGGAACTGCCGAACGGGCTCTTCCTGCTGGGCTCCGCGAGCTGGGCCCATAGCGATGGTCTGCTGACCCTGAGCGCCACCGGCTCACAGGTGGCAGGAATGGTGGCACGCCCCTGCGGCTATGCGCTCGTCCCCGGAGACTGGCGTAATACCACGCTCACCGTGCAGTCCCGCACCCTGCGCTCCTCCGGCACCACCCAGCGGGATATCGTGCTGATCTTCGGCTATGTGGATGAGACGCACTTCTACTATGCCCACATCGCCGGCACTGCGAATGGCAGCACCCAGAATGTCATCATGAAGGTGAATGGCACTACAGTTACGCCGGTGCAGACCCCCACCACACCGCCGGTGAAACTCACCTCGAATTGGCAGACCTTGCGGGTGACACATGCCGCCACCGGAGCCATCGCCGTGTTCGCGGACACTATGAGCACGCCCTTCATGACTGCGGTGGATACAGCCTATCCGCTCGGGAAAGCAGGCTTCGGCAGCTACGATGACCCGGCGGAATTCCGCTCCGTGATCGTCAGCGGGGAGAGTCCGTGAAAGCGGCGGAGCGGGACATGTCACAACGTGGCGAAAGATCGCGCTCAAGTCAGGCGAACACTGAACACCCAAACAGCGCCTCATATCTTCCTTGGCCAATCCCGCCAAAGAAGGCATGTTGTGTGTCTCCCATCCCCTTCACCATGAGTCCAAAGGTCACGTACCTCGTGGCGAGATTCCTGATCGCCAGCATCATCGTCGGCCTTGGCGCCGAGCACTTGCTCGCAGCCACGCAGATCCCGGCGGACCGCCCGGGGCCGAGCGTGCCGTGGATGCTCTTCCGTGGCTTCCAGACCCTGGCCGGGATCGCGATCATGCTCGGCATCCAATCGGGCAGGCTTTCCTTGCTCATGGCGGTGACCATCATGGTCGATGCCTTCACCACGCATTCCTTCTGGCGATACCAGGGGAGCGCGCTCCATGACCACCTCCTGCACTTCCTGAAGAACCTCTCCGTGGTCGGCGGTCTGCTTCTCGTATCCTGGATCGAGAGCAGCAGGCCTCATCCCGTGGAGATCGAGGACCACGACGATGTCCCGGGAGATGTCACCGCCAGCGGCGAGAAGCATCACTAGAGATCCTTGCGATAGCGGATCTCATGGATGGGGAAACCCAGCCGCTTGTTATCCTGCTCGGCACCGTCGGGACTGAAGCCAGCCTGGGCGTAGAAGCGCTTCGCCCTTTCGTTCGTCGAGAGCACCCACAGGGTCACGGCCACGAAGCCATGGCCGGCGGCGTGATCCAGCGCGGCCTGCATGAGCTTGCGACCGATCCCCCTGCCCCATCCGGCAGGCTCCACATAGATGGCGGCGATCTCCCCGATCTCAGGCGGCGCCGCGCTATCACGGGAGCGCAGGGAGGAACAGAAGCCGACGATCCGCTCGCCCCGCACCGCCACCAGCACCGTCCCGGTCGGCTTCCCGATGATCGAGCGCCACATGATCGCACGCCCATGAACATCGAGCCCGGCGAGGTAATCGTCCGGGATCAGCCCGCGATAGGCAGCTCGCCATGTCTCCACGTGGATCTCGGCGATGCGGACGGCATCGTGCTCCGATGCATGGCGTACGAGGTAGGCGGCGGTTTCCGTCATATTGGCATGCTGGGTTACGCCGCACCTCGACGCAACCCTGCACTGATGCCGTCAACGGTGCTGCTCGAATAGCCACTCGTGCATTTTGACATCGGAGTAAACGCGGCCTGCGATGCCATGATCTCCGTCGTCATACTCGGTGAACTTCACCGGTGCCTTCTCCTTCTCCAGCGCCTCGACCATGCGGCGGCTCTGCTCGGGCTTCACCGCTTCGTCTTTCGCGCCGTGGAATACCCAGATCGGAACCTTCTTGTATTCGGAAACCTTGTTCGGATCCCCGCCCCCCGCGATCGGCACCCCGGCGGCGAAAAGCCGCGGCTCCTGGGCGAGCAAGTGGAAGGTCCCGTAACCGCCCATCGAGTAACCGGTGAGATAAATCCGCTTCTTGTCAATCGAGAGGTTCTTCACCAGATCGTTGATGATCTCCACCACCGCATCGGCGTTCTTGCCATCCCATGAACCTTCCTTGGTGCATTGCGGGGCGATGATCACGCACTCGCGCTTCCGATAGTTGTCCTCCTCCGAAAAGCTGCGTGCCTCGCCGGGCTGCTCCGGGGTCATGACATCGCCATTGCGCCCGTGCAGGTAGATCACCAGCGGGTAGCCGGTCTCATCGGCACCACGCAGCTTGCGGGCACCGAAGATCCGGTAGGAAAGCCCGTGGCCCTCCGTGCGCTGCCATTCGCCGGTAAGGAGCTTGGCGAAGGGATTGCTCTTGTCCGCCTTGGCCGCGGCTTCGCCCTCCCCTTCCATCTGCTTGGCCACCCAGTCCTGGTCTTCCTTCGAGAGCGTATCGAGCGCGATGGTGAAGGTCTTGCGGTTGTCCGCGCGGCGGATGGTCACCTTCCCGTCTTTCGAACTCACATACTCGGCCTGGATGGTCTTGCTGCCGTCCGCGGTCTTCCACTCGCGGGACTCGGCGGCGTTTCCACGAGGCAGCGTCAGCAGGGCGCAAGATAGCAGCATGAGGAGGGTTTTCACTGCCGGACAGTATCCCGCCACCGGAGCGACGGAATCAACACCACATCGTGGCAGGCTGATTCAATTCTTCCGCTTCTCCTCGGCAATCTTACGGAGGAGGCTTGAGCGCCGGAGATTGAATTCCTCGTCAGCCTGCCCATGCGCGGCAGCCTTGGAAGAACCCTCGATCATCTTGTAGATCGCCATTCCGATGAACAGGAGGCCGAACAAGGGGAAGAAGGCGGGAGCGCCCATCTTGACGGTAAAACCGATCCAAACGATTCCTCCCACGATCAGGAACATGCCACCGGCGATGCTCCCTGCCGCTGTGGGAAGATGGCGGTGACCATGCTTTCCCTCCATCATGAATCCTTGCTTCCGGCTCTCCCACTCGCGGTCGAGACGCTCCAGATCGTTCTGCAACTCGATCACGCGCAGGTTATCCGCCATGCGCCGGGTGTCTTCCCGGATCTCCTCCAGGACACGGGTGTGCGTCGTGCTGGCGTCGTGCACCACCTCCAGCCTTGCCTGACAATAGTTGCAGGTCACGAAGCGGATCGTCTCATCCACTTCGAGATTGGCACCGCAGCCTTGGCAACACACCCGCGTGATCTTCACGGAGCAGAGAATGCATGATTACGTGTTCTCACTCATATAGAAAATCATAGGTTCTGTGGAATGCTTCATGCCGCGGGATTCCCGCAATGAGCGGGGCGAATTTGAAACGGATCTGTCACCGAGCTTGGCACGATCTGGGAATGGGTTGCTGTCGATCCCCTGCCCGTCGGCGTTAGCTTGCGCCGCGTGAGAAGTCTTCTGGCACCCCTCTTTCTCGGCGCGCTCTTGTCGGCCCCCGCTTTAGCGGATCTGAGCGTTTCGAAGCTCCGCTGCGAGTATCTGGTCGATCCGATCGGCATTGATGAAACCGAGCCGAGGCTATCCTGGATCGTCTCCTCCACCGAGCGCGGTGAGAAACAGACCGCATGGCAGATTCTGGTCGCTTCCACGCCGGAGGCTCTGGCGGCCAACCAGGGAGATCTCTGGGATAGCGGGAAGACCGCGGGTGATGCCACGAGCCAGATCGAGTATGCCGGTGCCGCGCTCGCCGCCCGCAGCGAATGTCACTGGAAGGTGCGCGCATGGAACAAGGATGACCAAGCCTCCGAGTGGAGCGCCCCGGCCAAGTGGAGCATCGGGCTGCTGGCAAACTCCGACTGGAGCGCGAAGTGGATCGACGGTGCCACCTTCGGCTCCGAAGACAGCGGTCCGCCAGCCACCATCATCAGTGCCAGCTACGAGGCCGTGAATGGCAGCGGCACGCCGATCAATGCCACCGCCCTGCTGAGCGGCATGGCGGCCCAAGGCAGCTTCGCCCTCGGCGTCACGAACGAAACCTTCGGTGGAGACCCCTCCCACAACAATCTCAAGCAACTACGGATCCAGTACCAACGCGGCACGCAGACCGCGACCAGGACCTTCGGCGAGGACACGGTGATGACCTTCCCGGCCGACCTGCCCGCGATCGTGTTCCCCGCGATCACCGGTGGTCGCTATGAATCGGTGGCAAACCCTTCCCTCTTCCGCGATGTCACGGCCACCCTGCAGACCGC
This sequence comes from Luteolibacter rhizosphaerae, assembly GCF_025950095.1. NCBI lineage: Bacteria > Pseudomonadati > Verrucomicrobiota > Verrucomicrobiia > Verrucomicrobiales > Verrucomicrobiaceae > Neoluteolibacter > Neoluteolibacter rhizosphaerae. The sequence continues at coordinate 132,146 of NZ_JAPDDR010000010.1, forward strand.
CGCGCAGGACGGAAGCTTCAGCCGGGTGGTGAACAACACGAGCTTCGGCCCGGACCCGGCGGTCAACCAAGTCAAGCGCCTGCGCGTGAACTACACGATCGATGGAGCGAGCTCGACCCGCTTCATCGCGGAGAATGCCACCTTCAATTATCCCGGCGATCTGCCGAAGCCCATCGCGGTGACGATGACCGCCGCCACCTATGCGGCCATCGACGGCACCGGCTCGGCCAACGTGTTGAGCAATCTGAACAGCCGCGCCGCCAGCGGTCCCTTTACGCGGTCATCAACAATGCGGCCTTCGGCGGAGGCGATCCCGCGCCGAACAAAGTGAAGCGGCTGCGCATCGACTACACCCTCGATGGCAAGTCGCTGGTGAATTACGTGGACGAGCAGGCAACGCTGAATTTCCCCGCCGACCTCACGAAGCCGACCACGGTTCCCTTCATGCGGAAGACCTTCACACTGGCGAAGCCGGTGAAGAAGGCCACCGTGTATGCAACGGCACTCGGCATCTACGAGCTGTCCCTGAACGGCCAGCGCGTGGGCGACTCCACCCTTGCTCCGGAATGGACCGACTATTTGAAGCGCCTGCGCTACCAAGCCTACGACGTGACCGCACAACTCGCGGCCGGGGCGAACGTCTTCGGCGCTCAAATGGCGCCCGGTTGGTACTCCGGCCACATCGGCAATGGCGGCTTCAAATACTGGGGTGCCAGTCCGGCACTACTGGCCCAGATGGAGGTGACCTTCACCGATGGCACCACTCAAACGATCGCGACGGATGGCAACTGGAAGATGGCGGCGAGCCCGACCACCTACACCGACTTCATGTTCGGCGAGGACTACGATGCACGCCGCGAGGTGAGCGGGTGGAATACCGCGAGCTTCGATGACTCGGCGTGGAGCAGCGTGTTGCTCCGCCTCGAGCCGCAGCGCCCGATCAGCAGCCAGGTGATGGAACCGGTGCGCACGCTGATGGAGATCACGCCGAAGGCGATCACCCAACCGGCACCCGGAAAGTGGACTTACGATCTGGGACAGAACATGGTCGGCGTGCTGCGGCTCAAGATCACCGCTGCCGCCGGCACGAAGATCACGCTGCGACATGGCGAGATGCTCAACCCCGACGGCACGCTCTACACCGCCAACCTGCGCGGCGCCCCCTCCATCGATACCTACATCTGCAAGGGCGGCGGGGAAGAGACATGGACACCGAAGTTCACCTTCCACGGCTTCCGCTACGCCGAACTGACCGGCGTGAGCAGCCAGCCACCGCTCGATGCGGTGACCGGCGTGGTCTTCTCATCCGACACGGAATTCCACGGCGACTTCACCTGTTCGGACGGTTTCATCAACCAACTCCAATCGAATATCGTGTGGGGCCAGCGCGGCAACTACCTGAGCGTGCCGACCGATTGCCCGCAACGCGACGAACGCTTGGGATGGCTGGGCGATGCGCAGGTCTTCGTCCGCACCGCGACCTACAATGCGGACATTGCCGCCTTCTTCACCAAGTGGATGGTCGATGTGACCGATAGCCAGCTCCCCGACGGCCGCCTGCCGGACGTGGCACCGAACGCCGCCCCGAGCTCCGGCACCCCGGCATGGAACGACGCGATCGTGATCTGCCCTTGGACCATCTATGAGGCCTATGGCGACAAGCGGATCCTGCAGCAGTGCTATCCCGCCATGAAGGCGTGGCTGGAATACTGCCGCACGAACAGCACCAACTCGATCCGCGACCGCGGCCGCGGTGCCGACTATGGCGATTGGCTCTCGATCAATGCGGACACCAACAAGGAGCTGATCGCCACCGCTTACTACGCCTACTCCGCCCGCTTGCTTGGCAAGAGCGCCGCAGCGATCGGCAACACCAGCGATGCCACGACCTACGAGGCGCTTTTCCAAACGATCAAGACCGCCTTCAACAACAAGTATGTGAACCAAAGCAGCGGGACCTTCATCGGCACCGGCGCGAATACCCAGTGTGCGTATGCCATGGCGCTGAAGTTCGATCTCCTCCCCAGCACCCTGCGCCCGGCGGTCGTCCAGCTGCTGGAGAACGACGTGATCGCGAAAGGCAATCACCTCTCCACCGGATTCGTGGGAGTGAGCTACCTCCTCCCCGTGCTCACCGAGGGCGGCAAGAACAACACCGCCTACACCCTGCTGATGCAGGACACCTTCCCCTCATGGCTCTTCTCCGTGAAGCTGGGTGCGACGACCATCTGGGAGCGCTGGGACGGCTGGACGCCGCAGAACGGATTCCAGAGCACGATCATGAACTCCTTCAACCACTACTCCCTCGGGTCCTGTGGCGAGTGGCTCTATGGCACGGTGGCCGGAATCGACCTCCACCCCTCCGCTCCGGCCTACAAGAAGATCCTGATCCGTCCCCGCCCCGCAGCGGCTTTGACCCATGTCAGCGGGAAGTTCGACTCCATGCATGGCGAGATTGCCAGCGCATGGAGAACGCATGCAGGCGGTTTCACGCTGAACGTGACGATCCCCACGAACACGACCGCGGAGGTCCACGTGCCTGCGACGGAAGCGGCTGCCGTGATGGAATCCGGAAAGCCCGCGAGCGAGGGTGAGGGTATCACCTCCCTGCGCATGGAGAATGGCTCTGCGGTGTTCGATGTGGTCTCCGGCCGTTACAGCTTCTCAACCGGCACTCCGGCTCCGGGCACCGATACCTCAGCCCGCGACCCGCAGGCTCCGCTGAAGCTGCGGATCTCCACCCTGATGGCGAACGATGGCAGCGGGCTGCAATTCCTGTCCGCCGATGGACTCAGCGTGAACGGCGCGACCATCACCGTGGTGGACGGCTGGATCCACTACAGCCCTCAAGCGGGCAACGAAGGGCCGGACAGCTTCAGCTATACCGTGCGCGATGCGCAGGGCGGGATCCGCAGCTTCACAGTGAATGTCGGCATCATCCCGGAGGACGCCCCGGTGCAGGAGGCAGCGGCCTTCGAGAAGCTGCCCGACGGCTCGCGGCGCGTCGTGTTTTCCGGCGTTCCCGGGCGCGTCTATCGGATCCAATCCAGCGAGACGATGAGCAATCCGGAGAGCTGGACGGATCGCGTGACCGCCCAGGCAGACGAGGACGGTAGCTTCGAGATGATCGATACCCTGCCCCTACCGGGGAAGCGCTTCTACCGCTCGGTGTTTCCCTGAGGTGCGGCGGGAGCAGGCGCCGGATCGGGTGCACTAGCCGCTCCCGATCCCGGAACCAAACCGTTCGCGCTCGCCGGAGCTTGGGTCGGAGCCGGGGAAGGAGCAGGCGCGGGCGCAGGTGGGGCAGCATCCGGCAGGAGATTCTGCCAGCGGTGAAGCTCGACCCCGCTGCCGACGCCGCCCACTTCCTTCAGCAGCTCATCGCACTTGGTACGCCACTTCTCGTAGTCCGGCGGACCTTTCGTCTCCTCGCGCGAACCCGGGAAGACGAGGTAGGTCACTACCAGATTCGATTCCGGGCGGCTGTAGGGTGAAGCCTTGGAGTTGATCTGCTTCGCCATCCGCAGCGAGGCCTCGCCCACCTTGAAGGTCGGGCCACCATCGCCCACGATCGCGGGATACAGCTTCTCCCCGTGCACCACAACGGCGTAGTCGCCCACCTTCGGGGCGAAGGGATCGCTGGCGGTGAGCAGGTTCACGGGAATGACGATGAAGGGATCGTAGTCCGCGATCAGGAAGCTCCGCGACTTCATGTCCTGGATGCCGCGCTTCAGGTAGGCGATGCGATCGCGGAGCCATGCCTTGCGATCCGCCGTGGTCTTGCTGTCGCCGAGTTCCTTGTTCGCACCCACGATGCGCTTTTCCCACCCTGCCACCATCGGGTTCGGAGTCGGGGTCTTCTTGGGCCAACCGTAGCTGGTAAAGGGCTGGTAGTGGGTGGAATTCACGATCTCGTCCGGCATTTCGGCCAGCCGGTCGCCATCCGAACCATCGGACACCACGTCCATCTCCGCCTGCATCAGGAAGACCTTCCGGCCGTTCTGCGGATAGGTGAGATTCAGGATTGTCTCGCAGTCGTAGTAGTTGTGCTTGGTGAGCAGCTCGTTCAGGCGATTCGCATCCTGCCTCACGCGCTTGGTCTTGTTGTCGTAGAGCGCGAAGAACCAGCGCGAGACTTCCGCCTTCTCCATCAGCGCTGGCAGACCGGGCAGAAGCGTGGCGAGCTTCGGATTCACCGTGTGAAGCTGATCGAGCGTCTTGGAGGGCTCCGGCACGCGCAGCGTGAGCGTGTATTCGGCCACGTAGGATTCGTTATCCTTCCGCTCCTTGGAGGCGATATCACCTTTCTCCACTTTCACCTCTGACTTGAAGGGAATGCCCGAGCGTAGGGTCCGCACGTCCCCGCCGCTCTGCGCGGTGTGGGCTGACAAGGGCGGCTCGGGATCCGGCCTGCTCTCGGGCTGGCGCTTGGCGGCATCATCGAGCTGCTTCTTCAGCTCGGCCCGCTCCTTCTCAAACTCCGCCTCCATCTGGGCGACGGCCTGACGGTGGCGCGACTCGAACTGGCGCTCGATGTCGGAAGCATCCGCGGGAGTCACCACCGGGCCGGCCGCTTCGGGCTTGTCCTTCTGGAACAGGCGCTGTCCTGCGGGCGAGAAAAGGAAGGCCACGCCACCCACCGCCAGGATCAACGAGCTCGCGCCCAGCCAAGGGAAGCCACCCTTCGGCTTCCGGCTCAATCCCTCGATGTGGTTCGGATCGGGTCTACTCATGGCGAATCGTGATCTATGGCTACCAAGCCGAGAAGATGGCTTCCAGTTCTTCCCGGTCCACCTCATCAAAAGCGCATTTCTCCGCGGAATCCACATCGAAGACCGCAATGATGGTCCCGCGGCGATCTCGCACGGGCACGACGATCTCGCTCTCCGCCCGGCTGTCGCAGGCGATGTGGCCGGGAAACTGGTGAACATCCGGCACCACTTGGGTCTCGTCTGTCTGCCAGGCCGCACCACAAACGCCACGGCCCCAGGCGATCCTCGAACAGCCGGGAGTGCCTTGGTAGGGACCGATCACCAAGCCTGCGCCGACCACGCGGTAGAAGCCGCTCCAGAAGGCGTGTGGCATCGCCTCATGCAGGATGCAGGCGGCGGCTGCCATGCGGGCGATACTGTCCGGCTCCCCGGACCAGAGGGCGTGTAGCTTCTGGCGGGCACCTGCATAGAGGCTTCTCTTCTCGGCGGCGGCGGGAATCACGATCCGTATCAAAGGGGATGCGCGCGCCGGGATCAACCGGGGATCAGAGGGACCGCGCGAGTTTCTCGAGCTGCTCCGCGCACAGTCCCCAGCCTTGGTGGAAGCCCATCTGCTCGTGCTGCTGGCGATCCTCCACGCTCCAATGCTGCACCGTGGCGGTGTAGCGGGTCTTACCGTCCTCATCCGCGAAAGTGATGGTGGCCACCATGAAAGCTTTCCCCGAAGGCTCCCATGCTTTCGCGAAGGCATCGGTCATCACGATCCTTTCGTTCTGCACCACTTCGAGGAAGACCCCGCGGTTCGGGTATTCATTCCCGTCCGGGTCGGCCATCACGATGTAGCTGGAGCCCCCGGTGCGCGGGTCCAGCTCGGCGAAGGGCGTGCTCCACGGCGCCGGGGTGAACCATTTCTTGAGCAGCTCGGTCTCGGTCCAGCAGCGGTAAAGATTGCGGCGCGGAGCATCGAGAAGACGGGTTAGGACCAGTTCACGTTGTTGGATCGGCGTGGCTTCGGGGGTCATGGGACGATTGATTCTGTTAGAGAACTGCAGATTACGAGCAACCTTGGTTGCTTGCGGCAGAAATCAACGGGAAAGAATCATCTACTCCCGAACTCCATCGATGCCGGTGGTCAGCACGTCAACGCTTCGCCACATCCTGCAGCAGGCGAAGACGATCCAAGGCGCTGCCGTCGTCGATCAGCTTGCGCGCGATCTCGATGCCGTCGCCGATGTCATCGGAAAGACCACAGCAGGCGATGGCGGCACCGGCATTGAGAAGAACCATATCCCGCTTCGCGCCGGTCTCCTTGCCGGAGAGAATCGACTCCAGGATCGCGGCATTCACCTCGGCGTCGCCGCCCTGGAGTTCATCGAGTTCGGCGTGCTTGAGACCGAGGTCGCGCGGGCGCAGTTCCTCGTCCTGCAGGTCCTGATAGAGTCCTGCCTTACAGATGCGGGTGGAACCGAGAAGGCTCAGTTCATCGACGGAACGACCATCGGCGGTGGTCCCATGAACCACCCATGCGCTCTCGCGGCCGAGACGTTGCAGGATTTCGGCGAAGGCCGGGCACATCTCGCGATCGAAGACGCCGACGAGTTGGCACTGCGGCTTGGCCGGATTCATCAGCGGCCCGATCTTGTTGAAAATGGTGCGCACGCCTTTCTCGGCGAGTTGCTTGCGCACATTGACCACCGCCTTGAAGGCCGGGTGGTAAGCCGGAGCGAAAAGGAAGCCGACACCCGCCTTCTCCAAGCAGTCGCGGAATCCTTCCGCCGGAAGGTCGATGCGGATGCCGAGGGACTCCAGCACGTCCGCCCCACCGCTCTTCGAGGTGATGCCGCGGTTGCCGTGCTTCAGCACCACCGCGCCGGTCGCCGCCACCACGAACATCGCCGTGGTGGAGACATTGAAAAGGTTCAGCTTGTCCCCGCCCGTGCCGCAGACATCGATCGTGGGCCCTTCGAGATCCAGCAGGCCCACATGAGGGTCCACCGCGTGCTCCAGGAACACCTCGACGAATCCGGCGATCTCCGCCGGCGTTTCGCCCTTCTGGGAAAGATTTTCCAGCAGCGCGGCCTTCTTCTCATCCGGTGCCTCCGGATCGAGCAGAAGCTCCGCAGCGACCCGAATCTCCCGCTGCGAGAGTTCCTCTTTCCGTTCCAGATGATGAATTAGCGCGTCCATAGTCCCGACGGGGTTTCGCAACCCGGCGGGTATCCTATAACCCCGCTCAGGCTCATGTCCAGAGCTTGCGGATCACACCGAGCAGAACCACCCCGCTGACGACGAAGACCCCGGTCAGGATCCACGCCATGCTCATGTCCCCATAGAGGAACTTCCCGATCGCGAAGAGCGAGGACCAGATCACCGCGCAGCCGGAAACCCAGCCGAGGGTAGCGAGGCCCATGTGATCTCCGGATTCCTTCACGCTGCTCTGCGGCACGCCCGCCTCACGGCGGATTGCATCCCAACCCGGACCGGCCGGTTGAACCTTCTTGAAGAAGGACAGAAGGGTCTGCTTATCGGTCTGAGGACCGAAGAAGGCGGTGAGAACCCAGCAGACGGTGGTAAAGGCCACCGAAATGATCACGCTCTGGGCGAAGGGCAGACCGGCCCCCTGCTTCTTCATGATGAAGAAGGTCACGGATACCAGGAAGGAGCTGATCATCGCCACCACCTCGCACCAGGCATTGATGCGCCACCAGAACCAGCGGAGCATGTAGAGCAGACCGGTGCCCGCGCCGATGGAGATCAGGATCTCGAAGGCTTCCTGCGCGGAGGTGAGAATCGTGCTGAGCAGGGCGGCTACCACGTAGAGCAGCACGGTGCAGAAGCGGCCGGCATTCACATAGTGCTTCTCGGTCGCCGTCGGGTTCATGAAGCGGCGGTAGAAGTCGTGAACCAGATAGGAAGCACCCCAGTTCAAGTGAGTCAGGATCGTCGAGGAATTCGCTGCAATCAGGCCACCGACCATCAGGCCCATGAAGCCGACCGGCAGGAACTGCAGCATGGCCGGGAAGGCGCTATCGTGACCGATCAGCTTGGGATCGGCATTCGGGAAGGCTTCCTTGATCGAGGCCAGGTCCGGATAGACGATGATCGAGCAGAGGGCGGTGATGATCCACGGCCAAGGGCGCAGAACGTAGTGCGCGACATTGAAGAACAGCGTGCCGCCCAGGGAATCCTTCTCCGACTTCGAGGCCAGCATGCGCTGGGCGATGTAGCTGCCGCCCCCTGGCTCCGCACCCGGATACCAGTTCGCCCACCAGCCGATGGCGATCGGCACGATGAAGATCATCAGAGCGAGCTGCCACATGTCGAAGTTCGGCATCAGGTTGAGGATCGGCTGGCCGGTGCCGTCGATCGTGCTCATGACCGGTTCGTGTGAACCTTCCGGAACCTTGACCTGCTGGGTGCCGAGGGTCTGGACCAGCTTCTGGAGACCGGCGAAGGCCGATTCCCCCACCCCGGTGCGCTTGGCCACCTCCTTGAGCGAAAAGTAAGCCGCGGCGAAGACCGCCGTCATCTTGATGAAGAACTGCACCATGTCGATGATCAGCACGCCCCAGAGTCCCGAGTGCGCGGCGAACACCACATTCAGCACCCCGCAGATCACGATGGTCTGCCATGCAGGCATGCCGAAGAGGATGCTCGCGATCTTGCAGGCCGCGAGGGTCACCATCCCCATGATAAAGCAATTGAAGAAGAGCCCGAGATACACGGCCCGGAAACCACGCACCATCGAGGCGGCCTTGCCCGAATAGCGCATCTCGTAGAACTCGAGGTCCGTCATGACCCCGGAGCGGCGCCAGAGGCGGGCAAAGAAGAACACGGTGGAAACCCCGGTGAGCACGAAGGCCCACCACTGCCAGTTCCCCGCCACCCCGAATTTGCGAACCTGCTCGGTCACCCAGTTCGGCGTATCCGAAGAGAAGGTGGTCGCCACCATCGAAAGACCGGCCAGCCACCACGGCACGGATTGGCCGGAGGCGAAGAACTCGGAGGTGCTCTCGCTCGACTTCTTCCCGTAGAACAAAGCGGGAACGAAGCAGATGAGGATCGATCCGATCACGATCGCCCAGTCCAAGCCGGTAAGCCGGATCGCTGCGAGCAAGGTGGGGTCAAGGAGGAGGGCGTGGGCCATGTCAAAGGCTTGTTAGCCGACCCGCTGCCAGACCGGCAATGGCAAAAAGCGAATGGTTTCAGGCAAAATACGGTGGTTCGCTGCCAGACCGCCATTTAATGTTGCAGCCGCTGCTGGGAAATGGGCGCTCCGGCGGCTCGGCTCCGGAGAGCATTCCTTGGACCGCATTGCGCAGGTCCTCGCCGGTCGGCTCTTCCCCGCTTTTCGGGCGACTGGAGTCGAATTGCCCGGCATAGTAGAGGCGCAATTCCTGGTCGAAGAGGAAGAAGTCCGGCGTGCAGGCGGCCCCATAGGCCTTCGCGACCTCTTGGCTTTCGTCGTAGAGATAGGGGAAGTTCCAGCCGTGCTCCGCGGCGAAGCTGGCCATGAGTTCCGGGGCGTCCTGCGGATACTTTTCGATGTCGTTCGAGGAAATGGCCACCGTGCCCACCCCTTCCGCCTCAATCTCCGCGGCCAGCGCCCCCAGCGCATCGGCGAGGTGGATCACGTAGGGGCAGTGATTGCAGGCGAAGATCACGAGCAGTCCGCCATTCGCACGCACCCCGTGGAGATCGTGGATCTTGCTATCCGGAGCGGGCAATTGGAACTCCGGCGCGGCGTCACCGCGGCGGAGGTTAAAGGTAGAGCGGACTTCAGCCATGACATTCCCTTTCCGGAAGCGCTTCAGGGGTCAAGACAAAGCGCTAGCCTCCGGGGTGGATCAGGGCTGCTTGAGGTCCACCACGTTCGTGCCGGGAGCGATGTTCCTCTTCAGGAAGCTGCCCGGCTCGACGATGTCGCTGCCCTTGATCGTCACGCCACTGCATTCCGAGACCCAGATCAGCGCGTCCGCCGGAATGGCGTAGCTCGCACCCGTGCCATCACTCTCGCTGTTCATCGGGCGCAGGAAACGGTTGTTGCGGATCAGCGCTCCATCGGTGGAGGAAAGGACGATGTTCGGCCCCTGACATTCCTCGAAGACATTGTCCTCGATCACCAGATCGCCGAAGATCCCCGCCGCCCGCATGTCCGGCGGCTTGGCTCCAGCGGTAATCGAGAGCGCTCCCGCCGAGGCCGACCACGGCGCCGCACAGAACCATCCCGCGCGGCGGATCACATTCTTCCGGATCACCAGCCCTTCGATGCCCGCCGCAGCGTTCCCCGGAACTTCGGGGCAGACGGTCATCGCGTGCGGGATGTCCAGGACATTGCCCTCCACCCTTCCCGCCGCCTTGATCAACAACCGGCCGGAGCTGTGGACCTTGTTGTCCAGAACTCGAAGCCGTTGCCCATGCGGTCCGGCGAGAACACGGAGTCGCCGGGCTGCAGCACAAGCTCCGCATCTAACAGCACCTCGATGCATCGCGGCGACACCCGCCACTCGGACCACGCGGGAGCATCCTTCAGCTTGCCCATCACTTCATCCGACAAGCCCGCCTCCTGGCGCGAGAGATCGCGACGGGAAACGATCTTCGCCGCCGGGCTACCGAGCCGTTGCTGGATGCGATCGCCCTTCTGCACCCCGGGCGTGAACTCATCCCGGCTCGCGAGGATCACCGTCTTCCCCTCCCGCTTCAGCACCAGATAGTCGGAGGACTGCACGCTCCACGAATCATCCCCTGCTTCCCGGATTTCACAGCCCTTCACCAGCGGCCCCACACGCACGGTCTTCACCTGCATCGCGTCCCATGAACTGCTGAGCAGGCGTTCCTCCGTCGCCCCGGTCGGCCGCGGGCCGGGCACGACCTTGCAGTTGAGATAGCGCCCGAGGCCCTCGCCGTCGTTCTCCAAGATCCCCATACCCGGCGCGCTGTGAACGACCACTCGATCAAGAGTCACGGCATCGCAGTTCTCGATCGAAACGGCATGCGGGATCCCATCCGGGGCCGGGCCCGTATTGAGCGAAGCCAGATCACCCGGCTGTGCCGCCGCACCGATGCCCTCGCGGCCCACCCTTACCACATCCTCCCCTCTCATCTCGGCCTTCGTGCCCCAGAGGAAAGGCATGCCTTTCTTGCGATAGCGGGTGGCGGCATCGATCACGTCGATCCGCGAGTAGGGCTTGAGCGGATAGCCGGCATGCAGCTTCACCTCGATCCAACTCTTGTCCTCCGCCGCGGCGATCACCACGCCTTGGGTGAATGGCAGCGGCTCATAGTCCACTGTGAGTCCGCGCAAGATCACTTGGCTGCAGCCATGGATCGCCACGGCCCGGGTCAGTTTGGTGGAGAGCAGAGTCACGCCCTCCGCCACGATCTCGGTGTCCTTCACGCCGCTCAGGTTCCACACCACCTTCCCGCCGCCTTCCGGCGCGAGACGATAGACACCGGGCGGGATCACGATCCGCTTTTCTCCCCGCTTCAAAGCTTCCGTAACGGCGGGCCGGAAATCCGGGAGCTCGGAGGCGGAGAGTGTGAGGTTCAGCGGCAGGAGCAGGCAGCAGAGCAGACGCAAGGATCGGGGCATGCAGGGTTCGTGTCTCCCATACGTTCCCATCCCACCGCATCTTGAGCCCCTACCCGATTGGGATCAATCGTGACGGGAGCCACCATTGTTCAAGCCGCCTGCCCCCGGCTGTAATTCCTCGCGCTCGCGTGCCCGTCCGGAGTAGAGCGCAAGGCACTCCTACCACCTCATGATCCGCGGAACGACACCCTGGCCTGCCTCTCTGCGGGCGGCATGCTTCCTCCTGCTCCAGTCCGCCATCAGTCCGGGAGCAGCGACCCTGCCCGCGGGATTCACGGAGACCCGGATCGCCGAAGGCCTGAACCCCACGACCATGACCTTCGCGCCGGACGGTCGCCTCTTCCTCTGCGAGAAGCAGGGACTGCTGCGCGTGATCGATGGCGGCAAGCTGCTACCCGAACCCGTGCTCGATATCCGCGCCAAGGTGGATGCGTGGAACGAGCGCGGGCTGCTGAGCGTCTGCTTCGATCCGGACTTCACCCGCAACGGCTGGATCTACGTTTACTACACCCACAATCGCAAACCTGAGGACAAGGCCCGGACCAACAGCAACAATCGGGTCAGTCGCTTCACCGTGAAGGGCAATTCGGTAGCGGCGAATAGCGAGGTGGTCCTGCTGGAGCTCTCGAATCTCTCCAAGATCGGCTGGCACAACGGTGGCGGCTTGGCCTTCGGCAAGGACGGCAAGCTCTACGTCAGCACCGGGGAGAACTCGGTGGCCCCGAACGCCCAAGACCCCGGTAATCTCCTGGGCAAGCTGCTGCGACTGAACAAGGACGGCTCCATCCCCCAGGACAATCCTCACTACAAGGAATTCAAGGGAGAGAACCGCGCCATCGTCGCGCTCGGCCTGCGCAATCCTTTCAGCATCGCGGTGCAGATGGCGACCGGCCTGCTCTACCTCAGCGAAGTCGGCGCCAACTACGAGCAGCTCGAAGCCTACGACACCGGAGCTGCTCCGGTCGGCACTAATTACGGCTGGCCGGACATCGATGGTCCGCTGCGCAATCAAGCCAAGCCGGAGGGCTACCGCGCCCCGGCCTATCCTTACGACCATGGCCGCGGCGAGGGACTCGCCCTTTGCTCGGGGGACTTTTACAATCCCAACAAGCCGGGCACGGAGGCCTTCCCGCCCGAATACATCGGAAGGTTCTTCTTCAGCGACTACAAGGGCTGGATCAAGGCGATCGATCCCGCGAAGCCCGACACCCGCCACGACTTCGCCACCGGCATCAACCGCCCAATCGACGTGGAGATCGCTCCGGATGGAGCCTTATGGTATATCGAGCGTGCAGGGATCCCCGGTGGCTCGGATGAGGCAAATAGCGCTAGCACCAACGGCTCGCTGTGGCGGGTTGTCTGGAGCGGCGGCGGCAAACCGGCCAAGCTCGCGATCATCCAACAGCCTGTCAGTACCGATGTCGGGGCACCGCTCGGCGAGGTGAAGGTAGCCCTGCAGGATGCGACTGGAAAAACCATCGATACCGCCAACGACACCATCACGCTGACGCTCGAGGGAGCTGCGCCGAGAACCGCTCTCTCCGGTCCGCGCGAAGTCGCCGCCTTGAAAGGCGTGGCCACCTTCTCGCCACTTTCCATCGGTAGGCCAGGTCGTGGCTACAGCCTTCGCGCCAGCAGCGGCGGCCTCGGCTCGACAAGCAGCAGCAGCTTCGACATCTCGGATCGACTCGCTGCCCCGCTGATCACGCCGCCTGCCGGTAGCTTCACCGGTCCGGTTTGGGTGCGGATCTCCAGCCCCGCCCCCGGCACGACGATCCGCTTCACCACCGACGGGAAAGCTCCGGACGCCAGCTCTCCTGCCTACACCGAGCCTTTTGAGGTCACTGGCGACACCACCGTTCAGGCGATCGTCCAGAGGGAGGGCTTGACTGACAGCGCCGCGGTGAGCGCGAGCATGAAGATCACGGGAAGCACGCCCTACAGCTTGGATCTCCGTCCCATCGCAAGCGGCGTGAAGCTGCCAGCCAGCGCGGCGGAAGGAATGCCGCCGACACTCTCCGGCACGGGAATCTTCCGAGACAAGACGCTCAGCCCGGCTGTCGGCATGGTCCCCTACTCGCTCAATGCGCCTTCATGGGCGGACGGCGCGGAGACACAGCGCTGGGTCATCCTCCCGGGCGAGGCCAAGATCGGCTTCGCCCCTACCGGTGAATACACATGGCCCGGCGGCACCATCTTCGTGCAGCACTTCGAGATTGTCACCGACAAGCGCAGCAAAACCCGGCGCAGGCTTGAGACACGCCTGCTGGTGCTCGATGCCACCGGCAGCTTCGGTTACGGCGCAAGCTATCGCTGGCGGGCCGATGGCAGCGACGCGGATCTGGTGGATGCCGCCGGTGCCGAGGAAGTGCTTCAGATCACCGATGCAGCAGGCGTCCGCAAGCAAAGTTGGACCTATCCCGGCAGCAGCCTGTGCTACCTGTGCCACACACCGAATGCCGGATTCGTCCTCGGCCCGAAGACCCGCCAGCTCAATGGCACCCACAGCTACCCCGGCGGACGCAGCGACAACCAACTCCGCACCTGGAACTATCTCCAGATGTTTGACCGCCCCTTGGACGAAAGCGCGATCGCCAGCTACCCGCGCTGCTCCGCGATTGATGATGCAGAAGCCTCGCTTGAGGACAGGGTGCGCTCCTACATCGACAGCAACTGCGCCCACTGCCACCGTCCGAACGGCACCGGCGCACTATGGGATGCCCGCTTTGACACCCCGCTCGCCAGTCAGGGGATCCTCAATGGCGAGGTGCGGAACAACTTCGGCGTGGAGAACGGGAAAGTCGTGCTACCCGGCGATCCAACCAAGTCGATGCTCCATCGCCGGATGGCCTCGACCTCCCTTGCCGAACAGATGCCCCCGATGACCCGCAACGTGGTGGATCAAGCAGCCCTCGATCTGATCGCGGAGTGGATCCGCGCGCAGGCTCCGGCAAAGGAAGAAACCGATCGCTAGCCAATCACAGGCAGGCCAGCTTTCTCAAATCGCCTTTACTCGGAGATATTGAATATTAACTTCGGGTCGCTCACCCGCACCCAGATGTTTATTGCCTTCCCTCGGGCCGATCGCGCTCTCGCCCGGATCTTACGCTGCTTCGCGAGGCCTCTTGCTTCGGCGTTTATCGCATTTTTCTTTGCCGCGCTTTCGATGCCCGCCAGGTCCGCGCCACCTGCGCCGGCACCACCACCCTTTCTGGTCGGGGACATTATCGCGTATCCGGCCATTGTCCATGGCGCCCATCCGATACTCAAATGGACGACCGAATTCCCCGAGAATACGACCTCCACCGACTACGTTTTCTTCATCCGTCAGAAACAGTTGCAGGACGGATTTGAATGGGACATGCAGGTGCAAAGCCGAGGACAGCAATTGGCTGCCTTTCCCACGGCTGATACCGGCAGCACGTTTGAATTGCGGGCTATGAGGGCGGCATCACCGCATGACGAATACTTGTTGGGTATCACCACCATCGGGACCTATCTGCCAGCCGCCGCGGTGACTATCTACACAGAGGACCCCTATCCCTCGATACCGAGAACCCGCGCGGACCGGCCGATTGAGGTGCAAGTGAATATCCACAACATCCTTCCCTACCCGGGATATCCCGAAAGCTCCAAGGTCGCAATACTTCACCGGCACGTCCAATCCTATGGCACCACTGGCACGGGACATCCGCTCGATCGCAACTCGGCCACCCTCATCTCCCAAAGCGAGTTCACGGCAAACGGCAACTTCGTCGTGCCCATTCCATTGAACGCAATCCCGGGCACGAACCGCACAAAGGTGCGCGGCGAGGAACGCTTCACCGTCCTTTCCAAGCCGGGCGATCAAACGCCCGGCTACATTCTCGATTCTCAGCTCGTCCAAGTATGGCCCGTGGCAGATGCCACCATCAGCGGCATCTCCCAAGGACATCTCATCGGCGCAAGCGTCCCGCAGCTTACTCTCCAACTGAACGACCTCTATCCCAGCTCCACCACTTGGGCTCAAGTCTACAAAGGCACGTCGCAGAACGGCATCACCGGCACCACGATCCCCGGCTCCAGCGTCGTGCTTAACGGGTCCGTCCCGGCCAATCGCACCATCACCATTGCGGACTATGGCTCGGTCTTCGATGCCGATGGCCTGTGGACGATGGAGTTGCTCACGAAGACTCCATTCGGCACGGATCGCCTGGCACAGGTGAGCTTTACCGTGCAGCGCAGCGGCATATCGCTCGAAGGATGGCGGCAAGCGCTCTTCGGCAGCGCCGCGAACAGCGGCGAGGGCGCAGATGAAAATGACTACGAGAAGGACGGTATCGCCAACATCCTCGAGTTCGCCTTCGGGCTGGATCCGAAGCAGAATAGCCTTGGCAAGTTGCCGGTGGCAGCACGCGTCGGCGATCAGTTCACAATCCGGTTCACTCCGCCCGCGGGCCTCACCGGCATCCTCTACGGCGCGGAGTGGAGCAGTTCGCTGCAGCCGGACAGTTGGGTTCCCTTGGTGAACACGGGGGAAGCGCCCGAACATGTTTTCAGCGTTCCAGTAAGCGGCAGGTCTCAGCTCTTCCTGAGGCTCAAGGTGACGACACCCTAGCCTCCCGTCATTCCAATCAGTTGCCATTGGCGTGCGGCCCGCTAGGTTGCCGCCGCGATGCCCGAGCTGCCGACGCTTTCCACCGACGAAGTCCGCCGCTACGCCCGCCATCTTTCGGTGCCGGGAGTAGGAGAGGAGGGCCAGCGCAGGCTGAAGGGCTCTTCCGTGCTGATGATTGGCACCGGCGGGCTTGGCTCGCCCGCCGCCCTCTACCTCGCGGCGGCGGGGATCGGTCGCATCGGCCTGATCGATCCGGACACGGTGGACCGCTCGAATCTCCAGCGCCAGATCCTCCATGGCGAAAGCTGGGTCGGAAAGTCGAAGCTGGAGAGCGCCGCCGCCCGCCTGCGCGAGGTGAATCCGCATGTGGAGCTCGAGCTTCACTCCGTCCGCTTCACCCCAGAGAACGCGATGGATCTGGTTTCTCGCTACGATGTGGTGCTGGACGGCTGCGACAACTTCCCCACCCGCTTCCTTTCCAACGACGCCTGCTTCTTGCTGAAGAAGCCCTGCGTCTACGGCTCGATTTTCCGCTTCGACGGCCAGGTCACGGTCTTCGCCCCGCATCTGGGCGGTCCCTGCTACCGCTGCATGCTGCCTTCCCTGCCCGCCCCGGGCTCGGCACCATCCTGTGAGGAAGCCGGGGTGCTCGGGGTCCTACCAGGGGTGATCGGCTCGCTTCAGGCGATGGAGACGATCAAGCTCCTGCTAGGCATTGGCGAACCTCCGCTGGGCAAACTCCTCTGCTACGATGCGCTGAGCACCAGCTTCCGCAGCCTGCGCCTGCGCCGCGATCCGGCCTGCCGCCTCTGCGGCGATGCCCCCACCATTCACTCTGTAAGCAACCACGAAACCATGGCCAATCCCTCCTGCGAAGTCCCCGGCAACGAAATCCCCGCGATCGATGTCGCCGAACTCTCCGCCCGCATCAATGCCGGTGAGGATCTCTTCATCATCGATGTCCGCCAACCCGAGGAAGAGGTGGAAGGCACCATCCCCGGCGCGATCCTGATCCCCCTCGCCACACTGCCCGAGCGCCTGAGCGAGCTACCCGTCGATCGCGAGCTTCTGATTCACTGCCGCTCCGGCGGTCGCTCCGGCCGGGCGGTGCAATTCCTCCACGAGTCCGGATTCCCGCAGGCCGTCAATGTGGCTGGTGGGATAAACGCGTGGAACGCACTGAAGGCTTAGGCTGCGCCTTTTCCGCCTTCTCATCCTCGATCACGCGCATGGCGTCGCGGTGGACCCAGACACTCTGGACCAGCCCGAGCAGGAACATGCAGATCACCACGAAGGTGCCCGAGTAGCTGATCATCGGCAGCGGAATGCCGGTGATCGGCATGAGGAGCACGCACATCCCGATGTTCTCGAAAATGTGCGCGAAGAAAATGGCCACGGTTCCCCCCACGATAAGCCGCCCCATCGGGTCGCGGGCATAGGCCCCGATGAAAAGGCAGAGCACTAATAGCAGGGCGAAGGAGGTGAGAAGCAACAGGCTGCCCCGGAAGCCCTGCTCCTCCGCGATGACGGCGAAGATGTAGTCGTTGTGCGCGGTTTCTTTGGGAATGAAGCCCTTCGCGTGAAGGGACATTCGGTTCTCGTCGGCATTCCAACCGGCCCCGAGCCAGCCGGCCTTGCCCACGGCGACGGACACGCGGTGAGCGGCGTAACCCTCGTCGAGGATGTCCACTTCCTTGCCATTCGCCATGCGCCAGTAGGTTTCCAAGCGCTGCGGACCACGGTCGGAGACCTCGGGGAGGATCACGTAAAAGGCGATCGGCAGGATCGCCGTAGCCATGAGTGAGAGAAAACAAAGGTAGCGGAAGGGTATCCCCGCTACGAGGAGAAGCACCGCCGCGAGGGGTATCCAGACGATCGCGGAGCCCATATCCCCCTTCGCCATCACAACGAGGAAAGAGACACCGGAGATCACCCCGACGATCGCGACCTTCAGAAAGGGCTCATCCAGCAGCCAGCCGACCTTTGGGATCAGACGCCCGAGTCGCGGGAGATCCTGCAGGAGACAGCCGATCAGCAAGATACCTCCCGCGAGAACGATCTGGGCGGGCTGGAAGGCGAAACTGCCGATTTCCACCTGACCGACCCCCGAGGAGATGGCCATGAGGCCTAAGCCCGCGCCCCAGATCGGCAGGCCGAGCCAGCGGTACCAACGGTAGTCGATCAGCGCCGCAATGAAGTAAACCGCCGAGCCTACGAGGATCCACATCTTCTGCCGCTCCGCGAACCATGCCCCGCCATTCGGCAGATGCCGTGCGGCGCTCTCGATCGAAAAGACCCCGAACACCAGCAACCCGTACATGGTGAGGATCAGCGGCCAGTTCAAGCCGAGCAGTTTCCGGAAAAGCGGGGTCATCGGGCGAACGCGAGCATAGTGATCGCCGCACTCATGACAAGCAGCCCCGCATGCTTCTTGCGAATCGCATCAATCTCCCCGATGCTGCGCCACGATGCGCCGCCTGCTTGTTCCCATTGTCGTCCTTCTCGTGCTCCTCGGTGCCTTCGGCTGGTGGTGGACCCGTCCGGAGCGGGTGATCGCCCGCCGCGTGAGCGGTCTGTTTGAAGCCGTGAACGTGCCGGCGGATTCCGGCAATATCACCCGCAGCACCCGCGGCAGCGCCCTCGAACCCTTCTTGGCGGACACCATCACCTTCGAAGGACCGAAAGGGCCAACGGACGAGGTCGAGGGCCCGCAGCGGCGGGAGGACATCGTGACGATGTACACCGCGCTCTCGAAGTTCTGCAAAAGCGCCACCATTCAGGATATCGTCGTGGAATCGGTGGAAGTCACCGGAGATGAGGCACTCGTGAAAGCCACCGTGGATGCCGTGATCGAGCTTCAGAACGAGGAACGCCCGGTCGATGGGATCCAGCACCTCGACATGACTTGGCTGAAACAGGAGGGATCCTGGCGTCTATCCCGGGCAAAATGGAACGAAACCGGCCGCTAAACCCCGATTTGGACCCGATTTTCCTCAATTTATCCGGAGATTCTACTTGGCAAGCCGTGCGGGCTCATTCAGTTTCCCCGCCCTCCCGTCACCCGACGGGCAGTTTTTCCGAACGAATTCACGCACATGGCCGTCGCACTACGCCTTAACCGCCAGGGAACCAAGGACCGTCCCTACTACAAGATCGTTGCTGTCGACAGCCGCAAGCGCCGTGACGGCCGTTACATCGAGCAAGTCGGCACCTACGACCCGCTCAAGGAAGGTGTGAACTTCACCGTGGATCTTGAAAAGGCCGAGAAGTGGATCGGCGTTGGCGCTCAGGTTTCCGAGACCGTCAACAGCATCATCCGCAAGGCCCGCACGGCTGCGAAGTAGTTCGCGCCAGCACCCGGATTTTCAGGCCGCAGCTCCCGGAGCTGCGGCTTTTTCGTACCCTCGTCTCATCTTCCCTTTCCTTTCTTGCCGTGGACTACTCCTCCCTCATCGCCCAGCGCCGCCGCCGCATCGGCGAGATCGATGACATGATGGCGGATGCCTCCTTCTTCAACGACCCGAAGAAGGCCGGAGAAATCGTGCGCGAACACCGGAAGATCAAGAGCACGCTGGAAACCTGGGAACGGCTCGAATCCGCCAAGCGCCAGCTTGAAGAGAACGAAGAGCTGTCCAAGGGCGACGATGCCGACTTCGCCGAGATGGCGAAGGAGGAGATTCCCGGACTGCAAGCGGAGATCGCGAAGCTCTCCGAGGAGATCCAGTATGCCCTGCTCCCCGCCGATCCCAACGAGGACCGCGACGCGATCGTGGAAATTCGTGCGGGTGCTGGCGGTGACGAGGCCTCGCTCTTCGCCGCCGAGCTCCTCCGGCTCTACCAGCGCTACGCGGAAGGCCGCGGTTGGAAAACCGAGCACCTCTCCAGCAGCCCGTCCGAAGTGGGTGGATTCAAGGAAGTTTTCCTGCGCGTCACGGGCGATGAGGTCTTCCGCACCCTGAAGTATGAGTCGGGAGTTCACCGCGTGCAGCGGGTCCCGGCCACCGAGACCCAGGGGCGGATTCATACCTCCACCGTGACCGTGGCCGTGATGCCCGAGGCGGAGGAAGTGGACGTGGAACTGAAGCCGGATGACCTCCGGATCGAAGTCTGCCGCGCGGGCGGTGCCGGCGGCCAGCACGTGAACCGGACCGAGTCCGCCGTGCAGGTCTTCCACCTTCCTACAGGCCTCTACGTGCGCTGTGAAGACGGCCGCTCGCAGGGCCAGAACAAGGAGCGGGCCCTGCAGATCATGCGCACCCGTCTCTACGAGATGAAGCTGCGCGAGGAGCAGGAGAAGCACAGCGCCCACCGCCGCGCCCAGATCGGCTCCGGGGACCGCTCGGAGAAGATCCGCACCTACAACTTCCCGCAGAGCCGGATCACCGATCACCGCATCGGCTTCACCTCCCACAATCTCTCCGGTGTGATGGCCGGGGACCTCAGCGAGCTCACCGGGGAGCTACAGAAGGCGGAGATGGCCGAGAAGCTGAGCGAGGCGGGCGTCCGCTGAATCGCAGAACGGCGCGACATGGAACACCCACGCCGCGCCGCCCCTCATATCAAGCTGTCTCCGGGACCTCAGTCCTCGATGCGGTAGAACTCCTTCGCTTCAGAGGCCTCGGAAGCGGGAATGACCGCTTGGCCGGTGCCACTGGCGTTGGTCGTGATCGACAATGGAGTCGTCAGCGGCACAAAGGACGTGGAGAGGTTCGATGACTTGGTGACGCGGTAGGCCGTGCTTGCAGCACCGCTGAACTGGATCGTCACGCTGCCGGACGGGTCGCGGCTCACGCTCAGGATCTTCAGGGGAGAACCCGCGGGCACCGACACCTCATTGGTCAGGCCGTAGAGGTGCGGGCCTCCGCTGTCCGGGAGCACAGCGGGATGATTCGCTGCCGTGATGAGGAGAGTGGTACCCTGCGCCACGTAGCTGTAGCTCACATAGTAGGCCGTGTCGGGGTTGCCATTGTCGAAGACCACCTCCGGACGATCATACAAGAGCGCTCCGAAGGGAGTCTTGACGTCGCTGCCGTTGGTGAAGGTGAGGTCGATCGGGCGGAGCGTGTTGTTGGCGAATTTCCGGAGGTAGAGCTTCACCACATAGCTCTGGCCCGGGGTCAGGCCGCTCAGCTCGTAGGTGTGAATCGCACCGCTACTAGGAGCACCGTAGGTGAAGGTGTTATACAAGCCCTGGAGACCGGCACCGGTTACGCCGCCATTGGCAGCCACCCAGTTTCCGAGATTGGGCGTGGTCGCCGCGAGCTTTCCGCCGTTCACCGTCCACGCGAAGTTCGCGGGCGTGGAAGTCGGGGTAAGGACATCGAAGACCACGTCATTGATCGTGGTGGCTGCGCCTCCGCTGATCTTGTGGGTATAGGTCTTGCCGGTGCTGATACCGCTGCTGGCATCATCCGTCACGGGGACCAAGGCGAAGCCTGCGAGCAGGGCCGGACGGGAACTGTTGACCAGCGGATCACTGCCGCGCTCAAGCTCGAAGCCATCGCGCGATCCGTCGCCATCGCTATCGGCTTCCACGGGATTCGTCCCGAGGGGATATTCCGCGCTGTCCGAGATTCCGTCGCTGTCGCTATCGGCCAAGCGTGGGTTGGTGACCAAGAATCCTTCGGCTGGATTCTCTTCATCCTCGTCATTGATCCCATCTCCGTCGCTATCGAGGGTGAAGGGCGAGAGGCCCGGATTGGTCACCCACGTCTCATACTCGAAGAGATCAGGAATTCCGTCACCATCGTAGTCGCCGGTGCCGGGGCCCGGACCAGGGCCGGACTCGAGGCCCGTCAGGTTGGCGAGGCTGGTGTTACCGGGGAAGCTGAGTTCCCAATCGTCCGGCAGCATGTCCATGTCGTCGTCCTTGATCGGGACCACCGTGAAGACCTGCTCGGCGCTTTGGTTGGACTCGGTGCCGGTGCCGCGCACTCGGACCGAGTAGACCTTGCCCGCTTCACCCAGCTTGAAGTCGTAAGAGCCCGTCACCAGCTGGCCTGCGGAGTTGATCGCGAACTTGCTGTTATCGGTGTCCCCCTCGCCCGTCACCAGCTGATAGGTGGCATCCTCGAAACCGTTTTCGTTCAGGATGGTTTCCGCATCGAAAACCCCGGCCAAGGTCCCAGCCTCCGAACCGGAGCGGAAATCTTCCGACACCATGTTGATGGAGAAAAGCGTGGCTGTGGAGAACTTGAGGTCGTCGAAGTAGGTGTCGCTGCCGCGATTTTCCAGCTCCATGTAAAGCTCCCCGGCGTTCCCGTTCCAAGTGAACTGGTCGTAGCCGATGACCTGACCGGCCACCGTGGTCTTCACCGTGACCGGACTACCATCCGCGAAGGAGGTGAAGATGTACTCCAGCTTCACGTGGCGGGAGAGAGCCGAGGATCCGATCACCGCGCTTCCGACCTGCGTGCCATTCTTGTGGCGGGTGTAGGTGCCATCCTTCCCGATCTTGAGGCCGTAGTCCGTCTCCGCATCGGTGGTGCGGACAAGAGGCTCGCCGCCGCTGGCACCCTTCATCCCGATCGCGAAGCCGATCCAATCCGTGGCATTCGTATTGAAGGTGTAGCGGATGTCGAACTCCACGCAGAGACCGCCCGCACTGAGGATTTGCGAGGCCGAGGGCAGCGCCGCCCAGTTGCACCAGTTGGTGGTATCGGTCTGGAAGCGCACTCGGCCTCCGCTCCCCCACATGTAAAGCTGGTCGCCGATGCTGACCTGCTGTCGCTGGGAAGAACGAACTAAGAGGTGGGGCTCCGTTCCGGAACGCCGTCCATCAAGCGGAGCCGAATCCAAGGCAAGTTGCCCTTGGCCGGTGTTGAAATTATCCCAGAAGATCAAGGTTTCGGCCGAAGCCGGAAGCAGGGCTGATGCCGCGAGAAGCGGGACGAGAATGGGTCGGGTCATGGTATTTTTTCGGACAATCATGGTATCGGACGCTCCCTTGACGGGAGGCTTCGTTGGCCGTGAAGCACGGGTGTTTGGATAGGTTTGGTCATCCCCTATCGCTCTGGAGCGAGGACCCGCCGCAGGAGCAGCACGCGTGCGCAAAAGGCTCAAAAAGGGACATTTTCCCCCACCCTATGTAATCATATAGGGAACCTCAGACCCAAAAAGTGACTTAAGCAGCCAACTCGGAATCTGTATACAGGAAACGCTTCTTGCAGAGAATGAAGCACTTGGAACGACGACCACCCGTAAAACCAAAGTCCAAGGATATCCGGAGTCCCGATAAAGACCACTCACCCCCATGTCGGGCTCCTCCCCTATACGCGAGCAGGCTATCCGACCGGAGATCGGATAGCCCGCTATGAGATCATGCGTCCGGAGGTGTTCCTTACCTCGGCTTCTCGATCACCGCATACGCATTGTGATTGTGGATCGACTCGAAGTTCTCCGCCTCGACCTTATACCACACGATGTCCTCGTGCGCATTCGAGCGCGAGGCGACGTTGCGCACCAGATCCTCCACGAAGACCGGGTTGTCGTAGGCGCGCTCGGTCACCGCCTTCTCGTCCGGCCGCTTGAGCAGACTGTAGAGCTCGCAGCTCGCGGAGCGCTCGACAAGTTGGACGAGGTCCTCGATCCACACCGGCTCCTTACAGCGCACGGAGTAGGTCACCACGCCGCGCTGGTTGTGGGCACCTCGATCACTGATTTCCTTTGAGCAGGGGCAGAGCGTGGCCACCGGGACCATCACCGTCACCACGAAGTCCAGCGGACCATCCTTCTCCGCCTCCACCTCGAAGCGGACTTCATAGTCCATCAGGCCGGCGCGACCGGTCACGGGCGCGGGCTTGGAGCGGAAAAAGGGAAACTGGAACTCCACGTGTGCCTTCCGCGCATCGAGGCGCTTCAGCAGCTCGCGTGGCAGGCCCGCCATCGAGCGCACGTCCAGGCAGTTACCGTGGGAGTTCAGCACCTCCACGAAGCGGCTCATGTGAGTGCCCTTGTAGTGGTGCGGCAGATCTACCGCCAGTGCCACGGTAGCTACCGTACGCTGGGTGGAGCCACCCTTGTCGCTTACTTCCACCGGGAAGCGCAGGCCTTTCACGCCCACGCGATCGATCGCCAGGTTGCGGTCGTCCCGCTCGTTCTGGGTGTCCTTCAGTTCCTTCATCGCCGTCCTTGGAAACGACAGAAGCCCGCCCGGGATTCGGGCAGGCTTCCGGTAAAGCTTTCGTCTAAGCGTCCGATGCTCAGGGCATCAGGTTGACCGCACGGGAGCGCTTGATGGAGCGCGTGATCTTGCGGTGAAGCTTGGCAGACACGCCGGTCACGCGGCGGGGCAGGATCTTGCCGGTCTCCGAAGTGAACTTCGAGAGGAGATCGGGATTCTTGTAGTTCACGTCGTCCGCCGGGATATCGTGGCGGCGGGTGGTCATCTTGCGGTTCGCTTTGCGGAAGCGAATCCGGCGTTCGACGGTCTTAGGTTCGGACATGATTTAGCGGAGTTCGCGGTGGACGGTGCGGCGCTGAAGGGAAGGGTTGAATTTCACCTTCTCCAGACGGCCCGGCGTGCGCAGGCTCTTTTTGTTGCGCGTGGTCACGTAGCGCGAGGGCGGCTTGCCCTCCGCACGGGCTTCCGTGCACTCAAGGATAATAATTTCGCGTGGCATTTGCGGGAAGTTGGGGCGCGGAGCCTATTTCAGTCGTCGTCCTCGTCAAGAGAAACCGCTTCAGAATCTTCATCATCCTGATAATGACCGCCGGCGAAGCCGACTTCATTGGACGGGCGGAAGCGGCGGTTACCGTATTCCTTCTCCCACTGGGCCTGGCACTCGACGGTCAGGCGGGCGAAGGGAATGGCCTCAAGGCGGGCCTGAGGGATGGCCTTGCCGGACATTTCGCAGATGCCGTAAGCACCGCGGTCGATGCGGCGCAGGGCCTGCTCGATCTCGTAAAGGGCATCCTGCTCCTTGGCCAGCACGCTGAGGGCGAAGTCGCGGTCGTAGGCATCGCTACCCGCATCACCCTGGTGCATGCCGCTGCCGGAGGCCTCGCTGCCTTCCGGGGCATTGCGGATCTCGCCGGTCATCCCGGACATCGCATCCACCAGCTCGTCGCGCAGGTCCAGCAGGCGCTGCTTCTGCTTGAGAACGAATCCGCTCACCTTCACCGGACCGCTGCTGGCAGGCGCGACCACTGGCGCGGCATCCTCTTCAGCTTCAGGCTTGGCCTTCGCGGCGCTCGGCTTCTTGGCTTCGGCCTTGGGGGCTGCCTTCTTTTCGGCTTTGGCGGGTGCCGCCTTCTTCGCGGGTTGCTTCTTCTCGGCCATGATGGGAAATGCTGGGTCTGAAAATTTCGGAAAACCGGATTACCGGGGGACCGGGGAAATTCGGGCGCGGTCGATTAGCGCCTTCATGATACCTCTGCAAGTTGAAATTTCGTTCGGGAGCCTACTATCTTCAACTCCGGAATCCACGTAGCCCCGATTTCGGGGGGCGGGCACGACCGCTCTTTCGGCACGCTTGAAATGGCCGGTGGGTCGCCTAAGCTCCGCCGCCCGCCATGGAACTGCCGTCGATCGTAGAAGCCCTCCTGACCAGCTCGAACGAGCCCTTGCCCGCGGAGGAGATCGCGCGGCTGGTCCGTGCCCGCGTGGCGGAGGCCGAGGATTCCCGCGCCCGCAAGATCGAGGATGGCGAGACCCCGCCGGAGTTGCCGGAGTGGCTTGCAGCGCTTTCCGCGGTGTCTTCCGAGCAGATCATCGCTGCTATCGCGAAGCTGAATCACGACTACGAGACGAGCGGTCGGGCCTTCTCCCTGGTGGAACGCGCGAAAGGCTGGAAGCTCTTCACGCGCCCCTCCTACGGCGAGTTCGTCCGCCATCTCTTCCCGGGTCGCAAGCCGGAGCGCCTCAGCGGCCCGGCGATGGAGACGCTGGCAATCATCGCCTACCGCCAGCCGATCACCAAGGGCGCCATCGAGGCGGTCCGCGGCGTGGCCTGCGACGGCATGCTACAGAAGCTGCTGGACCGTGAGCTGGTCCGCATCGGCGGTCGTGCCGAGCTTCCGGGGCGTCCCCTGCTCTACGAGACCACCGAGCTCTTCTATGAGCACTTCGGTATCCGTAGCATCGACGACCTGCCGAACTCGACCGAGCTCCGCCGGGTGAAGCTGCCGGAAGCGCCCGCAGAGTCCACCGCTGCCGCTGAATCCCAGCTCGCCCTCAGCGCGACCGACTCGAAGCCGGAGGAAAATGCCGAATGACAAGTTTCCGAATGACGAAACCGCTCTAACAGCCCTTCCTTTCCCCGACAAACTTCATTCGACATTCAGGCACCCTGAATTCGTCATTCGCACATGAATCTCGACGACATCCGCAAAGGCATCGACGAAATCGACGGCAAGCTTCTCGACCTGCTCTCCGACCGCGCCGAACTGGTCCATCAGGTCGGCCTCGTGAAGAAGCGCGACGGGCTGCAAATCTATGCTCCCGAGCGTGAAGAATCGCTGCTGCGCCGCTTGATCGAACGCAACAAGGGCCGCCTGCCGGAGAAGTCGATTCGCGCGATCTACCGCGAAATCATGTCCGCGGCGCTGGCGCTGGAGGATGACCTGAAGATCGCTTACTTGGGACCCGAGGCTTCTTGGACCCACCAGGCCGCGATCAAGAAGTTCGGCCACTCGGTCGAATACACGCCGCTCCACAACTTCGCCGAGGTCTTCGACCAAGTCGCCCGCCGCCGTGCCGACTATGGCGTGGTGCCGATCGAGAACTCCACCGAAGGCGCGGTCTCGCACACACTGGATCTCTTCGTCGATTCACCCCTGCAGATCTGCGCGCAAATTCTCCTGCGGATCGAGAACTGCCTCGCCGCTTCCATCCCGCGCGAGCAGATCAAGACGCTTTACTCCCACCCGCAGGCGCTCGCGCAGTGCCGAGGCTGGATCTTGAAGAACTTCCCGGAGGCCCATCTCATCGAGGTTTCTTCCACTACCCGTGCTGCCCAGCTCGCCACGGAGAAGGCAGAAGAAGGCGCCGCCGCCATCTGTAGCCCGCTGGGTGCCGAGATGCACGGTCTCGCGGTGCTGGAGGAATCCATCCAAGATCGCGCGACCAATACCACCCGCTTCCTCGTGATCGGCGAGAAGACCTGTCCGGTCACCGGCAAGGACCGCACGTCACTGCTTTTCGCGATCCACGATCGTCCGGGCTCGCTGGTCCGCGCGCTTCAGGCCTTCGATCAATTCCACATCAACATGTCGAAGATCGAGTCCCGCCCCTCCAAGCGGAAGGACTGGGAATACATCTTTTACGTGGACCTGTCTGGACATTGCGATGACCCCGAGGTCCGCAACGGCATCGAGGAACTGGAGAAGCACTGCTCGATGGTGAAGCTGCTGGGGTCTTATCCGGATGTGGGGGAGTAGAAGCGCTCGGGAAGCTCAGCCCTAGATCGCATGCATCGCAGACCACCGGAGACCAACTGGCTTGTTGATTTCTCGAAGCTAGTCGGGTGGTATAAAAGCCACTGCGACCGAGTCCGGGAGCATGAAAAAGGAATTCGGCTCGAAACCCTCGACAATCCGGGCTGGATTCTGAAGATCAATTTGGTCGGCACGAATCTCGAGGGATGCGCCATGGCTGAAGTTGCAGAAGGACTCGATGACGGAGATCACCTGCCTTGGATTCATTGCTACATTCGAGAGAATGAGTTCGTGGGTGCCTGCGATCCGGATCAAGTAGCGCGACTCTTCGCGGTTTTCGAGGACTTCAGGACAGCTTCGCTCTCTTAGCCGATGCTGGCGAATGCCTCACCTCTTCATGGTGAACGTCAGGCATCGGCAAGGAGACAGGTTATCGCCTCGCAAGGCGGAGGTGAATCGCTTGAGCTCGAGAGCAGCGGCAGAGACTACTGAAGCGCGGGTGGTGAGGCGCACACCGGCCCGCGGCAAGGAGTCCGCGGTTGAGACGGCATTAACAATCGCTTCATCCGCACACGGCGTGTGCGGACTACTTCCCCACCCGGATCGCCGTGGACCGTCCGTGGGCATCCAGCCCCTCGATCCGCGCAAACTCCTGCACGACCTCCAGCGACTTCCGCACCGCCTTCTTGTCGAGCTTCACAATGCTGGTGCGGCGCTGGAATTGATCCGCGCGCAGGCCGGAGAAGGAACGGCCGCTGCCACCGGTCGGCAGCGTGTGGCTCGGACCAGCGAGGAAATCTCCCACCGCGACCGGAGAGTCATTGCCCAGATAGATGGCGCCCGCGGTGCGGATCTGCGGCAGCCACTTCTTCTCGTCCGCGCAGATGAGCGAGACGTGCTCGGAGGCGAAGTCGTTTGAGATCGCCACGGCTTCCGCCATGTTGCGCACGTGCAGGATAAAGGTCCCCTGCTTTAGTACCTGTCGGATGTAGTTGCCGCGGGCCAGCGTGAGGAGCTGCTTGTCCATCGCCTTCACCACCTTGCCGATGAGCGCCTTCGAGTCGGTGACGAAACCGATCACGCTATCACCGCCGTGCTCCGCTTGGGCGAGCAGGTCCGCCGCGATGTAGTCGGGATTACCGGTCTTGTCCGCGATGATCAGCACCTCGCTCGGTCCCGGCAGAAGGTCGATCGACACCGCCCCGAAAAGCTGGCGCTTGGCCTCGACCACGAAACGGTTCCCGGGCCCGAAAAGCCGGTCCACCGGACGCACCGTCTTGGTGCCAAGCGAAAGCGCGGCGATCGCCTGTGCGCCGCCGATCTTGAGAATCTCCGTCACTCCCGCCGCCTTCAGCGCATAGAGCAGCTCGGTATTCACCTTGCCATCCGGTCCACAGGGCGTCGCCGCGATGATCTCCGGCACACCGGCCGCCTTGGCGAAGCCGGCGGTCATGAGCGCGGTCGAGACCAGCGGCGCCTTGCCACCGGGGACATAGATGCCCACGCGGTCGAAGGGCTGGAAGCGCTCCCCCACCCTCGCCCCTTCGGCATTCACCATCGACCAATCCTTGCGCAGGCCACCCTTCGCAAAGGCCGTGATGTTCTTGAGGCTCGCCGCCACCGCCTTGCGTGTGGAGGCGGCCACCTTCACCGCTGCCAGTTCCTCCGGCGTGACGAAGAGCTGCTTCTCCTTCAGCTCCACATTGTCAAAGCGCTTGGCATAAGCCACCAGCGCCTTGTCTCCCTGAGCCGCCACGGCGGCGATGATCTCGGCTACCAGATCGCGTACGTCATGTGTCGGCAGCGCGCGGCGGTTCAGGCGCTTGACGAAGGAGGCGTAGTCGGTGTCGCGGTATCCGAGGATCTTCATGGGAAGTACGTCACTGATAGTAGGGCTTCAGCATCAGGTAGCAGATCGGTCCCGTCACGGCCACGTAGAGCCACATCGGGAAGACCCACTTGGCCAGGCGGCGGTGCGCGGTGAAGCGGTTGGTCCAGCCGGAGATGAAGGTGAAAAGGATAAAAGGCAAGCTTACCCCGGCGAGCACGATGTGGGTGAGCAGCAGAATCAGATACACCGGACGCATGCCGCCCGCCGCCGCCTTCTCCGCCTCATCCACGATCCGGTCGCCGTTCAGGTCCCCGTAGAGCGTCTCTGGCGTGGTGAAGTGATAGGCCACGTAGCAGAGCAGGAAGCCGATCGAGAGCGCCATCGCCGCGAAGATCGCGTTGCGATGCAGGCTCACCTTCCCCTGCTTGATCGCCACGATCGCTACCACCAACGTGATCGCCACCAGCGAGTTTAGCACCGCATGCACCGGCGGCAGGAAGGTGAAGGACACGCCCTCCGGTAGGGGGATGCTCACCTTCCGCATCACGCCGACCAAGGCGAGAACCACGGCGGTCAGCACCCAGGCGACAATACCGAGCTTCTTCGACAAAGCTTCCTGCGGGGCCCGCGAGAGCCACTTCTTCTTCTCGTTCGTCATCGCTCAGATTCCGGGCGTCTCGTTCTTGTCCAGCTCCTCGTGGATGCGCGTCTCCAGCTCTTTCTTGAGCTTCTCGTAGAGGTGCGGGTCACGGCGGCGTCCCTCCTCGGACTTCGCGTCGTAGAGCGGCCATTTGCCGAGCACGTTCCATTCCCGGTCCACCAGCGTGATCCCCATGTCGTGGGCATAGCGTCCGTTCGATTCGCGGTCGGCCTGATCGGTGCGCTCGCGGATCTTGAAGAACTTCAGCTCCTTCTCCAGATAGTCGTGGGTTTCCTGCACGTTCGGATGCGTCAGGAACCACCAGTTCTTCGGATCGGCACCGAGCGCCTTGCCATAGGCTTCCAGCTTGTCGTGGGTGTCCGTCTCCGGGTCCACCGAGACACAGACCATCTGGAAGTCCGGGTGATCCTTGAATTGCTCGTAGATCCCCTTCAGCTCCACGCCATTCCGCGCCGCGCAGTGCGGGCAGACGGCGAAGAACTCGGAGACTACCCACACCTTCCCCTTCAGATCGGAAAGCTTCACCTGCTCGCCAGCTTGGTTCACGCCGCTGAAGTCGTTCTGGATTTGAAACAGCGTCGGCTCCTTCTCGGCCACCACGTTGCTGAAGTCCGGCTGCGGCTGTTCGGGCACTTGCTTGCCCAGATAAACGGCCACGCCGATGATGAGCGCGGACAGCACCGCCACTCCACCGTAGATCATTCCGATTTTTCCCCGGTCGGTCATTGTTTGGTCACGGGTTTCGCCAGCACGTGGTCGATCACGTGAACCAGCAGGTCTTCAAGATCCCGCGAGACGCGGGTGGTATCGCCATCCACCGGGTGCTCCTTGCCCCAGGCGGCGGCCGCTTCGAAATCGAACTTCGCGTCGGTGCGGAACCGGTCGCTCATCTTCACGGTGCCCTTACGGATGTGGCGGTCGCGGTCGATCACCACCACCGCGCCGTCGTAGATCCACTTGCCGTCTTCGCGATGCGGGTAGACTTCCATCCTCAGGATGTTCTTGAGGAACTTGTGGGTGCTCTCCTCACGGGTAGCGGCGAGCCACCACTTGGGTAAGGTCGCATCGAGCTCCTTCGCATACTCCGCCAGCTTCTTTGGCGGCTCATTCTCCGGATCCACCGTCAGGCAAACGATGTGGAAGTCTTCCCGATCCGCATACTTCTTTGCGAGCCTCTCCAGCACCGCCCGTGTGTGCTGCCACCTCTCCGGATCGCTGAATAGCACCGGAGCGATGACATAGACATGTCCCTGCAAGCTTCCCAGATCACCCTCGCTCTCGTCTTGCCGCCAGACCTTGAGCACTTGGTTCGGATCAAGCCTGCCCTTGAAGGAAGGCGTGTCGTCATTGGCCTGCCGTTCCGCGAGCTTCAGGTAGGCGACGAAGATCCCGACCGCGCTGGCGATCATGATCGCGGTCAAAATCAGGGCCGTGTTCCGCAGTTTGCGCGGATCGCGCACGGCGGGTTCGAGATGCTGCACGGGCGTCCTCATGGGGCGGCGGAAACTAGACTAGCGCCACGCGATGGCAAGCAATCCCAGTTCTAGCGGCAGGTAGAGCAGCGTGAAGAGGAAGAGCCGCCGGAAAGAGGTGCGCAGGCCGTCCCGCATGAAACGTCCCGCGAAGGCCGCCATCATCAGCCCGAAAAGAATCCCGCCACCGAGCGCCGCGTAGCCCGGAATCCCGGGCGTCCAGCCCGCGAACCACGGCCACAGCGGCAATGCCGCCAGCATCAGCGAGAAGACCGCCGCCAGCAAGCCGCTGCGCCGTCCGCTCACATCGCCATTCGACCACATCTGGTAGCCAGCCTCCTCGTATTCCTCGCGGCAGAGCCAGCTGATCGCCACGAAGTGCGGGAGCTGCCACAGGAAAAGCAGTGCGAATAGGAACCATGCCGCCGCGTCCACCGGCCCTCCTGCCGCCGTCCAGCCGATCATCGGCGGGATCGCCCCCGGAATCGCCCCGACGAGGGTGTTGGTACTACTGAAGCGCTTCAGCGGGGTGTATATGAAGACGTAGACCGCCACCGTGGCCGCCGCGAGCCAGGCGGGCCACATCCCGACCTTCGCTGCCAGATGGATGATCCCACCCGCCGAAAGCACCCAGCCCACCCCGAAGGCGAAGAGCGGGTCCATACGCCGCGAAGGCAGCGGACGATTTGCCGTGCGCTTCATCCGCGCGTCCAGATCCACCTCCATCACCTGATTGAAAGCGGCCGAGCCGAAAGCCGCCGCCGCTGTCCCGATCAGGGTGTGTGCCAGGATGATGAAATCGAAAGTCCGGCCGCCTGAACGCGCCGCGAGCAGGAAGCCAAAGAAAGTCGTGATCAACACGAAGACGTTCAGGCGCATCTTGGTGAGCACCAGCAGGTCCTTGCGCAGACCGGGATCCTCCACCCCCGCTTCAGCGGCGGCGATCTCCTCCGCCAGCGGCTGGGTCTTGGCGGGTGCCGGCACTTGCGCAACCGCGGTTGGCGGAGGCGTCGCGGCGGCCTCCGTCACCTTCGGTTCTTCTGCAGGCAGGGCATCACTCATCGGCTGACGCCGGAAAGAGAACCCCGGACGCCCCGCATGGCACGGAAAATATCAAGCGCTTGCTTGCTGCCCCTAGATACCACCGCCACTGGACAGCTTTCCTCTTCGAGACTCGATCGGCCCCGGTGCTTTCGGTATCCCTCGCGTTTCCCTCTCGAATCGGATCGTAGGTCTCCATGTGATCCCCTGCACCGGATGGCCCGGAAAGCCTGCAATTATCAGGCCCGCGTGGCTTTTCGCACGGCAGGATACGGTTTACAGCCGTGGTATCCGGGCTATCAATTTGATCCTACCGTTCGAGCCCGATGGCTCCGTTTCCCCGAATGCTGTATGTGTCCTGACGACTCCTCCCCCCTTTCATCCATTCCCGCGCCAAGCCGGGAAGATTCGGAGACGCTGGCCTTCTTGAACCGTCTGACCAATGCGATTCTCGGGCTTTCGGATCCGGCTCTGATCATCGCGCGGGTGGAGCGGATGGTGGGCGAGCACCTGAAGGTGTCACGGGTGCTGGTGGCGGAGGCGATGGGCGATGGCGAGCATGTGAATGTGCAGCATACCTGGGCCGTGCCCGGCATGCCGGAGGCCAAGGGCATCCATCGCCTCGACGATTACGGCGAAGGCATTCTGAAGGACTACCGGGCAGGCCGCATGCATATCCGCCGCAATGCGGATCTGGAGAATCCACCCGGTCGCGAGCTGGAGGCGCTGAGGGCGATCGGAGCCATGGCGGCCATCGATATGCCGGTGCTGGTGGACGGCGAGTTCCGCGTGCTGGTGGTGGTGCATCAAAATGCCCCGCGTGATTGGACCGAAAATGAGATCGCACTGATGCGACAAGTGGCCGATCGCACTGCGGCGGAGGTCTTGCGCGCCCGGGCGCTGAAGTCCGCGCAAGAGAGCGAATTCCATTTCCGCCAGATGGCGGATACCATGCCGCAGATCGTCTGGGGCTCGAAGCCCGACGGCGTGCCGGATTGGTTCAACCAACGCTGGTATGACTACACCGGCCTGCCTCACGGCCACCTCCGCTCGGAGGACTGGCGTGCAGCCTTTCCGCAAGAAGACCTCATCCCGATGCTGCGCGTGTGGGAAGAAGCGCTCCGCGAAAGTAAACCGCACAGCGTGGAGGCCCGGCTGCGGAGGGC
Source organism: Luteolibacter rhizosphaerae (assembly GCF_025950095.1). Classification (NCBI taxonomy): domain Bacteria; kingdom Pseudomonadati; phylum Verrucomicrobiota; class Verrucomicrobiia; order Verrucomicrobiales; family Verrucomicrobiaceae; genus Neoluteolibacter; species Neoluteolibacter rhizosphaerae. The sequence continues at coordinate 165,594 of NZ_JAPDDR010000010.1, forward strand.
TGAAGATGGCATGATGCGCTGGCATCTCGTGCGGGCGAATCCAGTCTTCGATACGAGCGGAAAAGTCGTGCGTTGGTACGGCACGCTCACGGATATCCACGACCGCAAGGAAGCGGCGGAGCAGACATTGCAGAGCGAGTTCCGCCTGAGCGGCGCACTCCAGATGGCCGCCCTGGGCAGTGTGAATTGGAACCTGAAGGAGAACGTGGTGGACATGGATACCCGCTGCCGGGCGCTCTTCGACTTCCCTCCTGACAAGGTCCTGCGTGTGGAGGACGTCTTCGACAAAATCGCCCCGGAGGATCGCGGGCGGGTGGAGACCGCCGCGGCGGCGTCTGCCAAAGAGGGCACCTTGTTAGAGATCGAATACACCGTGCTGGTGGAAGGCCGCGGACCGCGCCTGATCTCCAGCATCAGCCGCGTGTCGCTGGGCGCCGATGGAACCCCCGAGCACATCTACGGCGTGCTGGGTGATGTGACCGAGCGTCGCCGTGCCGAGGAAAAGCGCGAGGAGTTCATTCGCATGATCGAGGCCGATCGCGCGAACCTCGCGGCAGTCGTCGAGAAGTCGCCCGCCTTCATCGCGGTGCTGCGCGGACCGGACCACATCCTGGAAGTGGCGAACGAGAAGTACTACGAGCTCATCGGTCGGACTGCACAGACCGGCAGGCCGATCCGCGAGGTGCTTCCGGAAGTGGAAGGCCAAGGCTTCTTCGAGATGCTCGACGAGGTTTACCGCAGCGGCAAGCCGGTCGACGGCACGGAAGTGCCGGTGACCTTGCAACCGGAAGGAGCTGCAAGCCGCGAACACTTCGTGAACTTCGTGTTCCAAGCCCTGCTCGGCCCCGACAAGAAGCCTGCGGGCATGTTCGTCCACGGCGTGGACGTGACCGAACCGGTGAAAGCACGTGAAGCCATCGCGAAGAGCGAGCGAGGACGACGCATGGCCCTGGAAGCCGCCCAAGTAGGCGCCTATAACATCAACTTGCTGACCCGCGAGCTAGAGACCAACGAGCATTTCCGCCGCCTGATCGGCTGCACCGACCAGGAGGTGACCTATGACAATGCTCTGGCCACAGTGCACCCGGACGATATGGACCGGATCGTGGCAGCGATCGCCGCAGCGACCCGGCCGGTGGACCCGGAGCCTTATGCCACGGAGTACCGGGTCATTCATCCGGATGGTTCGATTCACTGGATGTCCGCTCGCGGTGGCGTCACCTTCGAGGATGGCCCCGAAGGTCGCAGGCCGGCCAGCTTCGATGGCACGATGAGCGATATCACCGAGCGCAAGCTCGCCGAGGAGAGCATGGCATTCCAGCGCCACCAGCTTGAGTTGATCTTCCGGGAATCGCCGGCGGCAATGGCTTTGTGGCGCGGAGAGGACTTCGTCTTTGAGCGCGTGAACCCGCACTACCAAGCCTTGTTCGGGAATCGCCGACTGGAAGGTCTCCCCCTGCTGGAGGCGGTGCCCGAGCTAACGGGCCAAGGTTTCGACGCGATGCTGCGCGACGTCCTGCACACGGGCAAACCCGTTGTGGGCCACGAAGTGCTCGCCCGCTTCGCGCGGACCCCTGACGGGCCGGTGGAGGATTTCTACTTCGACTTCACTTACCTGCAGGTGCTCGACTCGGATGGCAAGCCGTGGGGCGTTTACGATCACGCCATCGATGTCACCGAGCGTGTGCTTGCTCGACAGGCCTTGGAGAAGAGCGAGGGACAACTTCGCGAGGCCCTCGCCGAGCGCCAGACGCTTCTCGATGCGGAGCGCGCGGCTCGCAGCGAGGCCGAGATGGCCGGGCGCATGAAAGACGAGTTCCTGGCCACGCTCTCCCACGAGCTGCGCACGCCTCTCAATGCCATCGTCGGCTGGACCCAGCTCCTACAGATGATGCCGGATCAATCGCAGCGCCTGAGCGACGGGCTGGCGGTGATCGCGCGGAACGCGAAGGCGCAGACACAGATCATCGAGGACATCCTGGACATGAGCCGCATCGTCAGCGGCAAGCTGCGACTGGACGTGCAGAAGGTGGACCTCGCCGCTTTGGTCCAGGCGGGCGCAGAGACCGTGCAGACGGCGGCGGATGCCAAGGAGGTGAAGCTGCAAGTCATCGTGGATCCCGCGGCAGGCAATATCAGCGGAGATCCGCATCGCTTGCACCAGGTTCTCTGGAATCTTCTTTCGAATGCGGTGAAGTTCACCCCCAAGGCCGGCAAGGTGCAGGTGACCCTGAAACGCGTGAACAGCAACGTCGAAGTCAGCGTGGCCGACACCGGCGAGGGCATCGCGCCGGAATTCCTGCCGCATGTCTTCGATCGCTTCCGGCAGGCGGATTCGAGTAGTACCCGACATCATGGCGGCTTGGGACTCGGCCTCGCGATCGTGAAGCAGATCGTGGAGCTCCACGGCGGATCTGTTAGAGCCTTGAGTCCCGGCAAGGGCGAAGGCGCCACCTTCATCGTGAGCCTGCCGATCTCGATCGCGCATGTCGATACGAGCAAGGAGTCCAGCCAAAGCGAGCACCCGGCCGCGGATGTGGCTGTGCCGCTGGCGACGCTCGATCCCGGACAACTCTCCGGCGTCTCCATCGTGGCGGTGGATGACGAGCCCGACGCCGTGGCATTCGTGGAGCGGCTATTGGTCGGCTGTGGAGCGGTGGTGCACGCCGCCACCTCGGTGTCGCAGGCCTATGCCTTGGTGCAGACCCATTCGCCCATGGTGATTGTCAGCGACATCGGCATGCCCGGAGAAGATGGCTATGCCTTCCTGCGCAAGGTGCGCGAGCTGCCGGCAGAGCAAGGCGGACGCGCGCGCGCGCTTGCGGTCACCGCCTACGCACGGAGCGTGGATCGAGTGCGTGCCTTGGAGGCGGGCTTCCAGATGCACATCTCCAAACCGGTGGATCCCGCGGAACTGATCGCATCGGTAGCTGCACTGGCGAACAGCTACAAGAGCAGCTGAACCGTCAGGCCACAAAAAAAAGCCTCCCGGTTTCCCGGGAGGCTCTTGGAAAGGCAAACGCGATTAGCGCAGGACCTTGAGCTTGCTGACGCCGTAGACCGCGTCGCCACCGAGCTCTTCCTCGATGCGGAGGAGCTGGTTGTACTTCGCGATTCTGTCCGAGCGGCTCATGGAGCCGGTCTTGATCTGGCCGCAGTTCGTGGCCACCGCGATGTCCGCGATGGTGTTGTCTTCCGTTTCGCCGGAGCGGTGGGAAAGCACGGCGGTGTAGCCGTTCTCCTTGGCCATTTCCACGGCGTCGAAGGTCTCGGTGAGCGAACCGATCTGGTTCACCTTTACGAGGATCGAGTTCGCGGTGCCGGTGGCGATGCCCTTGGAGAGGAACTCCACGTTGGTGACGAAGAGATCGTCGCCCACGAGCTGGGTGGTCGCACCGAGCTTGTCGGTCAGGATCTTCCAGCCGGCCCAGTCGTTCTCGGCGCAGCCGTCTTCGATCGAGATGATCGGATACTTGGCTTGAAGTCCGGCGTAGTAGGCCACCAGTTCCTCGGCGGACTTCACGGACTTGTCGGACTTCTTGAAGACGTAGGCATTCTGCTTCGCGTCCCAGAACTCGGAGGACGCCACGTCGAGCGCGATGGCGATGTCCTCGCCGAGCTTGTAGCCGGCCTTTTCGATCGCTTGGGCGATCACGCCGAGGGCGTCATCCGCGGAGGCGAGGTTCGGGGCGAAGCCGCCTTCGTCACCCACGGCGGTGGAGAGGCCGCGGTCGTGCAGCACCTTCTTCAGCGAGTGGAAGATCTCGGCACCGTAGCGCAGGCCTTCGCTGAAGGTCGGAGCGCCGATCGGCATGATCATGAACTCCTGGAAGTCGATCGGGGCGTCCGAGTGGGCACCGCCGTTGATGATGTTCATCATCGGCACGGGCAGGACCTTGGCGTTCGGGCCGCCGAGGTACTTGTAGAGCGGCAGGCCGGTCGCCTGGGCAGCAGCCTTGGCCACGGCCATGGAGACGGCGAGGATGGCGTTGGCACCGATGTTCGACTTGTTCTTGGTTCCGTCGATCGCGAGCATGGCAGCGTCGATCGAGGACTGGTCGGTGGCCAGCAGGCCGCAAAGAGCGGGAGCCAGCTTGCTGTTGAGATTTTCGACGGCCTTCAGCACGCCCTTGCCGAGGTAGCGGGACTTGTCGCCGTCGCGGAGTTCGCAGGCTTCGTGCTCGCCGGTGGAGGCACCGCTGGGCACAGCGGCACGGCCGACGATCCCGCAGTCGAGGATCACGTCGGCTTCGACGGTCGGATTGCCGCGCGAGTCAATGATCTCGCGGCCGCGGATTTCAACGATGGTGGTATGTTCCATATTCGGGAAAGGTCGAAGTTCTAAGTATCAGGTTCCAAGCGGGAAGACGGTCCAGATGGAGGGCGGCGCAGGGTTTAGAAGCCAAACCCGGATTTCCAAGTTCCAAAATAGACATGCAAGGCTCCGCCCCTTCCGGAAACGTCACCCGCCGGGATTTCAGGGGTTCACCGCCGCGATCGATTGGATGGTGTAGGAGTGCATCACCTCGGTCGCTTGGTCCCGGACCTGGACGGTATCGCCGGGCTTCTTGTTGAGCAGTGCGGCTCCCAGCTCGGAGAGGTAGGAGAGCTCACGCTTCTCCGGATCCGAGTCCCAGGCACCGAGCACGGTGTAGGTGGCGATGTCGCCGTCCTCGCGCTTGAGGGTGACGACCGTGCCGATGTTCACCGCGGTGGCGTCGGAACCCTTGAAGTCGGTGCCACGGGCGCGGGAGATGTCGCGCTGCAGCTCGGTCTTCCGGTTGTTGAGATACTTCTGGTGGTCCTTCGCGGACTTGTACTCGAAGTTCTCGCGCAGGTCGCCGTATTCGCGGGCGATCGAAATATCTTTGGTATTCTGCGGGATGCGGTTGCGAATGATGTCGTCCAGCTCCGCCTTCTTCTTCTCGAGGCTCGGCCAGGAAACGACGAGTTCCTGCTCCTTCTTGGCGCCGTGGCCGCTGACCAGCTCGCCGGTCTCCGGCTTCGCCTTGATCACGCGGGCCATCAGGGACTTGCGGTCGAGATCGCTGAAGACCGGGCACTCCATCAGGCGGCGGCCGAAGTTCCGCGCCTCGTTCACGTCCATATTGCCGACGATGTCGCCCAGGAGGTTCTTGTCCTCCGAGAGCAGCGTCTGCAGGCGGGTGGTTTTGCGCGGGCCGTCGCTGAGGTGATCGGTTTCGAGCAGGTTCAGGATGCAGGCACCCACCTCGCCGCTGAAAATGCCGGAGGCGGTATCGTTGCGTTCGCGGCAGACCCAGATCAGCGCGTCGGTGCCGAGCGAGCGGCGGGCCAGAGCGGAGATCAGGTGAGCCTCCAGGGTCTTCATGTGACCCTTCTCCTCCAGCAGCTTGGCGATTTCCGCCACACCGCGGGAGCCGACCTTATCGAAGATGGAGGTGAGCACATCCACCCAGCGATCGCCGAAAGCCGCCGGGAACTGCTCGTAGATCGCACGCTGACGACCGGACGAAAGTGCGGTCAGGGCGTCGGACAAGCGGTTCTCCTCGGAGGCCAGCAGGTCGGAAAGACGCAGCGACTCCGGCGGCAGTTCGATGCCCTTGAAGGCGGCCACCAGCTCATCGCGGGCCGAGAGAAGCTCGAGCGCAGGCCCGAGGTTGATCCGCACGCTCTTCGCGGCGGACTCGTTGATGCCGGAGAGCAGGCGCTGCAGCGCGGACGGATCGTCCTTGAAGAGCGCGAGATCGAGCGTGATCGCCTCCAACGCCTTCGACATCGTCTTGAGGTCACGGGCTTGCTCGAAGTCGGACACCAGCGCATCGGCCGGGCTCATGTCACCGGCACGCAGGGCCAGAGGCTCGGTGCGGCGCGAAGGGACCACCACCCGCTTGCTGTCGCGCAGGGCGCGCTTGGCGGAGTCCCACCACTTGCGGAAGTCATTCGCCGGGATCACCGCGCCGGACAACTCCTTCTCAAGCGCGTCCACCGACATGATGCCGCCGTGGCTCTGGAGGAGATGAACGACCAGCCCGACCGGGTCGGACTTGGCCAAGGCGCGCAGTTCTTCGAGCTGCTCGACCTTCTTCGCGCGGAAATCGCCGGGTTCGAGCGGTTCGGTCCGCTGGATCGCGAACTGGAGGTCCATCACCTGACCACTGCTTTGCTCGAAGTCGATCGTGACCTTCTTCGAGGGAAGGTCCCATTCAACGATCTTCCCTGCCCCCCAAGCTTTGTGGAGACAGAATTTACCGGGGGAAAGCTGGTCGAGACGCCCCGCCACGGCTTGATTGATTCTTCCGGCGTCGAGCAATTTCGCCAAATCTGGATGCATGCCCGGGCAAAATGGGAAGCGGGGCTAAAAAACGCAAGGCCCTTCCCATCAATTCACCTGTCATCACTTCTTCACCTCGACCGGATCCACCGTCGTCAGGCGCGCGCGGGGCGGGCGGGAAGGCAGCGGGGTGCCAGAGCGGCTGGCTAAAGTGCGCTCCAAAGTGACCACGCGGATCTTCCAAGGCTCAGGCACCAAGATGACACCCTTCTCATCCCGCAGGGGCCCGCGGTAGATCGCGGCACCATCGGATGAAACCACCTGCACCTCCTTCACGGAGCCCACGATCGTCAGGATCGCCTTGCCATCCTTGGCCTCGATCTCGGCGGTGCTGGCCGCGGGATTCAGCACCTTCATCGGCACATCGGAGAGTTCCCCGGCATCCAGCTTGGCGCGGAGCTGATCTTCGGGAACCCGGCCCAAGATAACCGGTAGATCAAGCGACTGGCCGGAGCGGAAAATCGCGAGCTTGGTTTCGTCCCCCTCCTTGCGCAGCCGCAGCAGCGTGAAGAGCTGGGCCTCGTTCGCGATCCACTGGTCACCCAGCTTCCAGAGAATGTCGTAGGGCTTCACTCCAGCCTTCTCCGCCGGGCTACCGGACTCCACCGAGGTGATCATGAAGCCGATTCCCGGCGGCAGCGCCGGCACTTGCGCGCGGATGGCATCGTCCAGACGCCCCACCGTGAAGCCCAGCCAAGGCATGGACTTGGGCACCGCCACCTCCGGAGCAACCGGAGCCGCGGCGGCATTCTGCGGACGCGCTTCCTCGGCGGTGGCGAAACCGGTGAGGGAGAACAGCAGCAGGGTAGTGAGCTTCATGGACATCAGAAAGTATTCACCGGGCGCAGGATCACTTCCTCCTGCGGTTGGGAGACCAGCACTTCATAGCCCGTCTCCACATCCTTCACCCGTTCTTGATTCACCAGGCGCACGCGCCAGGCACGGTGGGTCACCCCATCCGCCTCGGAGGTCCAGCCTTCCGGCTCGGCGCTCTCCACATGCTGGCTCTGGGCCAGCACCACGAAGCTTTCCTCATCGCCCGCAGGAGCAGGATCCGCGATCGCAACTCCGCCAGACTTCACGCTTTCCGTCTCCGGGAGCACCAGCGCCAGCGTGATGGCCGCCGCAGCGGTGCCGATGCCGCTGATCCAGCCCCAAGGCTTGGCCCGGCGTGACTGCGGCATCTCCACGATGACCTCTTCTCCCTCGGCAGCGGCGAGGCTGTCGATCAGGTCGTCCAGCGAGCGTTGCCCCCGTTCGCTGATGGCGGACGGGACCAGACGGGCGAGCGCCTTCTCGATATCTTCAGGCGATTCCATGGCGTTCCTCCTTCAGTCGGCGCATGTCCTGCGCGAGTTGTTCCAGCGCGTAACGGTAGCGGGATGCGGCCGTATTCTGGGAAATGGCGAGGGCTTCGGAAATCTGGGCAAAGGTCAGGCCGCCCCAAATTTTCATGGTCACGACCTCGCGGAGCTTGGTGCTGAGCTTCTGCACGGCATCGCGCAGGCGCACGGCATCCTCGTCATCCTCCACCGAGGGATCGAGCCAGACATCGGTGAAGTCGTTCAGGTAGATGATGGATTCCTCCCGCTTGCGGCGGCGGCTCTCGGAGCGGTGGTGGTTCAGACCGCAGAAACGGATCGTGGAGAAGGCCAGCGGCAGATCGGGGACTCCCCCGCCCTTGTCCTGCTGATAGTTCCACAGGCGCAGGATCGCCTCCTGCACCAGATCCTCCGCATCTTCCCGGGTCGGTGCCCATCCGCGGGCAAACAGGAGCAGCCGGGGGCCAAACTCGGCCACCCATGCTTTCCATGCTGCGGATACACAAACCTTCATCCGGTGAGAAAATGCCTCGGCGCGGCGCGTTTGTCTGCAAAATCTTCCGCCACCCCTTCTTTACGCCGGGACAATCCCGCTTACCCTTCGGCGCGGAGGAATATCCCGCACGACCGCCGCTTCCCAAAGTCATGAAACGCCGTCATTTGCTCGCCCTGCTCTGCTTCCTCCCCACCCTCGCCTCCTGCGAACCCGAAAAAGCCATGTCCGAAGACGCCAAGAAGCCCGCCCCGCTCCCGAAAGTCCCCGAAGGCGCCGAAACCCTCACCCTCGGCGCCGGCTGCTTCTGGTGCGTGGAGGCCGTCTACAAGCAGATCGAGGGCGTCTACTCCGCCACCTCCGGCTACATGGGCGGCACCTTGGCAAACCCCACCTACCAGCAGGTTTGCGAGGGCAATACCGGCCACAACGAGGTGGTGCAGGTGGTCTATGACCCGAAGAAGCTCCCGACCGAGAAGCTGCTGGAGTGGTTCTGGGAACTCCACGACCCGACGACCCTGAATCGCCAGGGCGCCGACGTGGGCACCCAGTATCGCTCCGGGATCTATTATCACACCGAGGCCCAGAAAACGATTGCCGAGGCCTCCAAGAAGGAGTTCCAGCCGCACTTCAAGGACCCGATCGTGACCGAGATCATGAAGGCCGAGACCTTCTACCCGGCGGAAAACTACCACCAGGACTACTACTTCCAGAACAAGACCCAGAACGGCTACTGCCGCGTGGTGATCGAGCCGAAGCTCAAGAAGCTGAAGCTGAAGCACTGATTCCTGCCACGGACTGCGGTGGAAGCGACCCGGCCATCACCTCGGCTCCTTGTCGCGGGCACGGACAAAAGCTGCCATGCGCTCGCGTGGCGGCCCGGCCAAGCATCCCCCTTCTTCTCGAAGCAGCCGGTTGACCGCCTTTTGCCTGCCTGATCTGGGACCACGGGATTGACTGCCCGCCGAAGGAAGAGCTTGCGATTTCACGATCACTTGTGGAGGCAGGCTGTCGCTACGTGGTCTGCGGCGGGCAGGATTGCGAGGACTGGCATGATGCCGTCGACATGGCCTTCGTTCTGGCAAATGCCGATGAACCGGGCGGCGCGGATGCAGCTCCTTTGGTGATGACCACCTGGCATGAGAAGGAGTCTCCGGACGAGGTGGCCTTCCATTTCATCCACCTGACCGATTTCGAGGACGTGGCTTTCCGGAACTACCTAGTCCTGCACCTCGGCGCGGGACCGGAAGAACAACCACTCGAAGCCACGGTGATAAGCCATGCCCTGCACCGCTGGCAAGCTGGCGGCGGCGGGATTTAATCTGGCCTCCGGCGGGCGCTCTCTGGTCTTCTCTGGCCATGTCCAAATACGCCGGTGAGCAAGTCCTAGTCGTCCCCCGCCCTCTCTTCGACGCCATCGGCTCATTCCAAGGCATCCGCACCCATGAGGTGGAAGAGGCCATGGCCAAGCTTCTCGATCCGGAGAACCACTTCTTCATGGACCGCGCCGAAGCCGAGGGCGATCCGACCCACAAGCAGCTCATCCCCTACTGCCTGATTCGCTGCGGCACCTCGATCCTCACCTACACCCGCGGCCAGTCCGGCGGCGAGGACCGCCTGCACGCCAAGCGGTCGGTGGGAGTCGGCGGTCACATCAATCCCGTGGACACCGGCAACGGCCGCACCGGCCCGGACGCCTATCACGCCGCGGTCGAGCGCGAGCTTCAGGAGGAACTCGTCTTCGAGGTAGCGCACACCAACCGAATCGCAGCCCTGCTGAACGACGACAGCAACGAAGTTGGCCGCGTTCACCTCGGCATCGTGCACGTGATCGAGGTGGAGAACACCCGCATCGCCGCCCGCGAGGACGCCCTTGCGAACTTGGAGTTCATCGAACTCGCCGAACTCCAGGGCCCGCTCATGCCTTACCTCGAGACTTGGTCCCAGCACGTGATCCGGGACATCGCGAATCTCTAACCGGCTGCGAGCATCGGCAGCGGTCCTGCACGGCTTGAGGCAGGGATGGACTGCTGCCATCCGGCTAAAGGATCATGCCCTTCACCCGCCTCGATCACCCCGGGCCTCACGGGGAAATCGTCTTCCTCCACACGGAGCAACCTCATGGGCTCACGGGCCGGTTCCATTTCCGGGTCGCGCCTGAATTCGCCGGGGAACTCGCCACGGCGATTCAAGCCATCCTGCTCGGTGCGAATGAAGGCACGCCGCGCAAGCCGGACCTCGCTACCCGGCTACGCTTCAACAAGCACCGCACCCACAAGGACTGGCGCCTCTACCTCTCCCAACAGGTCACCGCGAATCCGGAGGAGATCCTGTGGATCGAGGGCGACCACCCGGTCGCCGGGGAAGAACGAGCCCTCCTCACCTTTGCCGATAAGCACTATGGGGAGGTCGAAACCGGCCACCCCACTTGGGCGGAGCTTGAGGAGTTCGCCAAGCAACTGAGAAGCTTGGCGAAATCGGCATCAGCTTGATCTCAAGCCACCCAGCACACCGTCGACCCACTGTGGCACGACTTGAGATGCGGGACCGCGGAGACATTCATCAAACTCTGCGGATCTGGCGGTATCCGCCGCGTTGATCTCCACCAATCTGGCTCCATAGACCTTTGCCTTCGTAGCCAGTCGGGAAGCAGGTTCGACCAAGCCCGAGGTCCCGATTGCCACGAAGAGGTCGCATTCGGTCACTGCGGCCTGAATCCGATCCAGGCCATAGGGTGTCTCTCCGAACCAGACCACGTCCGGGCGCATGCCCATCTCCCGGCTACATTTGCCACAAACATCCTCGGGACTGATGTCTCCCGCGCAGGGACTCACGAAACTACACCAGATGCAGCGCTTATTGAGTAGTTCACCATGCATGTGGATCAGGCGGACGCTTCCCGCCCTCTCATGTAGATCGTCCACGTTTTGAGTGATCAGCAGGAAGTCGTCCGCCAACGCATTCTCCAATTCGCCGAGAGCCCTGTGGGCGGCATTCGGCTGGACCACGCCAAGCTGCTGCCGCCGTTGGTTGTAAAACCGATTCACCAAGCCGGGGTCGCGCCCGAAGCCAATACGGGTCGCGACCTGATCGACGGAATGACCCTCCCAGAGTCCGTTGGAATCACGAAAGGTCCGGATCCCCGATTCCGCGGAAATCCCGGCACCGGTGAGAACCACAACCTTCATCGGATTACCAGTTATCTCCCAGCCCGCGCCGTCCGGCGAGAGCCAGCAGATCCTCGCGCATCGGCCATTCGTCCGGGCGCTCGCTGACTTGATGGCGCTTGCTGGCTCCCTTCAGAGTCATGCAGCCGGTGTTGTCGCCGATCTGGCGGACGGCTTCCGATTCCTCCGCGCTGAGGCGGATGTCCGGAGTGGCGGCGAAGTCGCGGATCTGATCTTCGATCGAGCGGGCATCTTCCCCCGCTTCCTGAATGAAGGTAGGCACCACGCTCTGCACGGCGGGCTGGCTGAGATTCCAGACCGAGGCGAACTGGATCAGGCTCAGGCCGTGCTTCTCGGCGATCGGCTTCATGCGCTCGATCTTGTCGAGCCCGTGGTCCACCCAGCCCTCGGCGCGGTAGGAACGGTGATCGCCCGGCTTAAAGACATGGCCCTTCTTCATGTCGCCGTGGAAAAGACCGCCGTAATCCGCCACGCGGGTCAGGACCTTCACGCCCTTTTCCTCGCAGACCGGTAGCACGTGGCAGGAGGGCCAGGGCTCGAGTGGATTCAAGATGAGCATGGCCCAATCGATATCGTCGCCGTGGCGCTCGAGGCAGTCGATGATATCGAGCGAGAAGCCGTTTGCGGGTCCGGGTGCCAGGCCGAGTTGCTCGGCGAGACCTTCGGACTTCAGGGCACGCAGGCCGTCCCACACGGCATCGCTGGTGTAGCCGGTTTCGTCCGGGTTGTGCAGCATCAGCAGGTCGAAGCGGTCGGTGCGGCAACGCTCCAGCGACTTCTCGCAGGCGCGGCGGATGTAGTCGCGGTAGCCGGCGGGCTTGTGCAGTTCAGGATCGGTGAAGCGCGGGTAGCCCTTCGCGCCTTGGCGCTGGCCTTCGTAGAAGTCGTGGCCGATCATGCCCACCAGGCTGTATTCCTCGCGCGGTTTGTCCGCCAGCGCTTGGCCGAGCAGCTCGTCCGCCTTGCCGTTGCCATAGACATCCGCGGTCACGAAGGTGCGGATCCCGGCATCCCAGGCGGTGCCGATGCAGGAAAGGAAACGGTCCTCGGAAAGCGTCTCTCCGAAGTGCATGAAGCGCCCGGCGCTCCAGGTCCCGTAGGCGGTGGTGGTCAGATCCATGGCTCGATTTCTAGTGCGCCGCGCCCGCCCGGTCAACCGGCACGCAAGATCCGCGCGACATGTAAGGGGAAATGACGAATGTCGAATTCCCGAATGACGAGAAAAGATGTTCCGGAACACACTTCATTCGTCATTCGGAAATTCTGAATTCGTCATTCTCTATTGCGCGCTCCCCCGCCCCCGCGGTGTTCTTGCGGCATGGCCGCTACCGGACGATGGCACGAACGCACCCTGCAGGACGGGGAATGGCTGCGTGCCGATTTCGGGAACCTGACCCTCATCGTCCTCAGCATCCTGGAGGAATGGCGGGTGGCCGCCCTCTACGGCGAGCAGCGCAAGGTGATGGACAACCTGAACATGCCGCCGGACGAGCTGCCCTGGCAGCGCTGGGACCGCGGCGAGAAGGACGTGAAGCTGCGCTTCCGCCCGACCTTCCCGGATCGACCCGTGATCATCCGGCCCCGTGCCCCCCTGCACCTTTCCCCCCGCGCGAAGGCGAATTTCTTCGTCGGCATCCCCGCCTTCATCGAGCTCAGCGCCCACAGCGAGGGCGAATACGAGCGGCTGAACGCATGGCCGAGCGATCCACCGTCGAACACTTGGCACGGCAGCCCCATCTCCGGGACCCTCTGCTACTCGGTGAAGACCCGCGCCCGGCGGCAGTTCATCCCGGAGGACTGGCAGGAACTATCGATCATCTCCACCATCGAGATCGCGAACAGCGGCACCCATACCCTGCCCTTCGAGCGGCTCTTCTTCGAGACCGGCCACCTGGGCGTCTTCGAACACCTCGGGCGGCTGTGGTCGAACCACGCCCGGGTCCGCACCGGCGACAAGGATGACTCGCTCAGCGGCGTGGTCTTCGGACAGAAGCCCTTCGGCGATGCCTCCAGCGCGGTGGAGCTCACCCCGCCTCGCCTCGGACGCGTGCGCCGCAGCATGCTCAAGGAGGCCTTCTCCACCTTCCTCGGCGGACCTCACCGCGATTGACCTCATGCTCGACGAACTCACAGCCTTGTTCTGGAGCAGCCCGGCCCTGCAGAAGGCGGCACGGGTGGCGGTAATCCTCGTCACCGGGATTCCGCTCGTCCTGCTAATCTCGCGCATCGTCGCGGGCATCCTGCATCCGCGCCTCGGCCAGCAGGGTGGCGATCTCCTTGCCCGCATCGTCCGCTATGCCGGCTACCTCACGGTGCTGATCGCGGTGCTGCAGGAATTCGGCTTCAATCTGGCGGCCGTGCTGGGTGCGGCGGGCATCGCGGGCGTGGCGATCGGCTTCGCCTCGCAGACCTCGCTCTCGAACCTGATCTCCGGACTCTTCATCGTCGGCGAGCGCCCCTTCGAGAAGGGCGATATCATCGAGGTCGGCACCTTCACCGGCACCGTCGAGGAGATCGGCCTGATGGCGCTCACGCTGCGCACCTTCGACAATCGCTCGGTGCGGATCCCGAACGAGACCTTGGTGAAGACCAACGTGGTCACCGTGACCCGCTACCCGATCCGCCGCGTGGACCTGACCATCGGCGTGTCCTACAACGAGGCGATCGACCGCGTGATGAAGGTGCTGCGCGAGGTCGCGGAAGAACATCACGCCGTGCTCGACGAACCAGAAGCGGTGATCGTCTTCAACGGCTTCGGCGAGTCCTCGCTGAACTTCATGATCGGCGCATGGACGGTAAAGACGGACGTGATGAAGGTGAAGAACGAGCTGCCGCTGCGGATCAAGGAAGCCTTCGACCGCGAGGGCATCGAGATGCCCTTCCCGCACCGCGTGCTGGCCGGCGGCAAGGCGATGGAACCGATCCCGGTGATCTTGACGCCCGCACGGGCACCGAACACCGAGCCGGATTCTTGACCCCCGGCGTGGCTTGCGACATGGCTTGAGCGGCCATGAAGCTCCCGAACATCCTGCTCCTGCTCGCCCTCGCCGTGGCAGCGATGACGCTCGGCTTCTTCTTCGGGGGATCGAGGGACAAGGCGGTCCCCTCGGCAACTCCCGCCGGGCTCTCGCCCACCCCGAAACCTTCGGTGGCCCTCCCGCCTCCGCCGGAACTTCTCAAAACCTGCCGGGCCATCGCGGCACTGGACCTGATCCTATCTCCGGAATGGGAGGACCGCTTTTACTCCTTCGACTCGAAATGGGCTCCCGACGCGCAGATGGCCAGCATGCGCGACGGCAGCGGCGATTCGTGGCACATCGTCTTCAGCGACAAGGGCTGGACCGCACTCCGAGGATTCGTCCACGAATCGCTTGCCGCCGGAGAACGCGGCAGCCTTTCGGCAGCCATCCGGGCTGCCTGCCCGCCGGAGCTCAAGAGCTTTACCGAAGAGGCGGCTTTCGATTGGGAGAACACCACCATCTGCTACTTCCACACCGGCGGGGACTCCCCATGGCAGCGGGCGAACGACCTGACGCCGCTCGCGGGTGTCGATACCTACGAGGACGGCCTGCTGTGGGATCTGACCCAAGGCCCGGAAGGCTACATGCGGCACGCGGAGGACTACTTCGAGCAGAAGATCCCCTTGGAGATCGTGCAGCATGTCTTCGACTTGAAGCCGATCACGCCGGAGATGGTAAAACAGCTGAATCCCGAGACGGACTATTCGAGGATCGAGGACGAGCTCCCCGGGAAGATCGGCTACCAGCGCTGAAGGCCTGATTCCCGGTTGCAGGGCACCGGGTCCGGCGCTCCAGTTAGAGACCGATGCCCGCCTCCCCGCTCCAGCCCTTCTTCAAGCACAAGGGCTGGAAGGCTTTTCCCTTTCAGAAGGAAGTCTGGTCGGCCTATGAGGCGGGCAAGTCCGGCCTGCTGCACGCCCCGACCGGGCAGGGCAAGACCCTCGCGGTCTGGCTCGGTCCGGTGGAGGAGACTCTCAAGTCGAAGAAGCGGCCGCAGAGCTGCACGGTCCTGTGGCTGACTCCGCTGCGGGCCTTGGCACAGGACACCCTGCGTGCCTTACGGGAGCCACTGGAGATCCTCGCCCCGGAGTTGCAGGTGGAGGCGCGTACCGGAGACACCTCGGCGGCCATCCGGGCACGGCTGCGCAAGACCCTGCCCTTTGGCCTCGTCACCACGCCGGAGAGCCTGTCGCTGATGCTGACCCACGCCGACACCCGGGAGAAACTTTCCGGGCTGAAGGCGGTGATCGTGGACGAGTGGCACGAGCTGATGGGCTCGAAACGCGGGGTGCAGGCGGAACTCTGTCTCGCCCGCTTGCGGGCCTGGTTCCCGGAGCTCCGGATCTGGGGCCTCTCCGCCACGCTGGGGAATCTCGATGAGGCCCGGGCGGTGCTGCTCGGGGACAAGAACCCGGGCGCGATCACCGTCTCCGCGGACCTGAAGAAGGAGATCAAGGTGGAGACGATCATCCCGAAGGAGATCGACCGCTTTCCGTGGTCCGGCCACATCGGCACCCAACTCGCACCGCAGGTGCTGAAGGAACTGGATAAGGCCCGGACCACCCTGGTCTTCACAAACACCCGCTCGCAGGTGGAAATCTGGTGCCAGGAGCTGCTCTCCCTGCGGCCGGAATGGCAGGACCGGATCGCCATGCACCACGGCTCGCTGGATCCGGAGGAGCGGGCGAAGGTGGAGCAGGGGCTGCGGGATGGTTCGCTGCGCTGCGTAGTCTGCACCTCCTCGCTCGACCTCGGCGTGGACTTCTCGCCGGTCGATCAGGTGATCCAAGTCGGTTCGCCAAAGGGGATCGCACGCATGCTCCAGCGGGCCGGAAGATCGGGCCACCAGCCGGGTAAGACATCTCGTATCCTAGGAGTGCCGACATTCGCGATGGAGCTGGTGGAATTCGCCGCCGTGCGCGATGCGGCCCTGGTAAGACATCTTGAATCCCGCAAGCCGCTGCGTAAGCCGCTCGATGTTCTCGTTCAGCATCTGGTGACCTGCGCGATTGGAGAACCGTTCGAGCCGGAGGAAATGCGCCGCGAGATACAATCGGCCGCCGCGTATCACGACCTGAGCGATACGGAGTGGGACTGGTGTCTCGGCTTCATATCCTGCGGCGGCAAGGCTCTGTCCGCGTATCCCCGATATCGCAAGGCGCGCTTCGAGGGCGGGAAATATGTGGTCGATGACAAGCGTCTGATCCAGCAGCACCGTCTATCCATCGGCACCATATCCTCGGATACCCACATCAGTGTCCGCTTCGCCAACGGCCAGAACCTCGGCACCGTGGAAGAAGGATTCATCAGTCGTTTGAAACCCGGCAGCCTGCTTGTCTTCGCGGGACGGAAGCTAGAACTCGTCCGCCTCCACAACAAAGTCGCCACCGTTAAGCTAGCAACGAAAAGCGCCAAGGGACAGATCGCCGTATGGGGCGGAAGCAAGATGCCGCTGTCCACCGAGCTTGCCCACGCGACTGCAGCACGGCTGCGCGGGGAAGGCAAACCGGCACCCGAAATGAAGGCCGTCGCTCCCATCCTGGCGATCCAGAAGCGCTGGTCGGAACTACCCGATGACCGGACGCTTCTGGTCGAGCACGCCCGCTCCCGGGAAGGTGAACACTTGTTTGTTTACCCCATGGCAGGCCGCTTGGTGCACGAGGGGATCGGCGCTCTGATGGCTTACCGGCTGCGTTTGAAAGAGACCGTCACCGTCACCTACAACGACTACGGCTTCTCTTTGACCTCCCGACGCGGACTCTTCCTGAGCGAAGATTCAATTCGTTTGAATCTAACGTTGGATAATTTACTTGAAGACCTCGTCGCTTGCGTGAACACCGCCGAGCTCGCCCGCCGGCAGTTCCGGGAAGTCGCCCGGGTGGCCGGTCTCATTCTTCAGACCCTGCCCGGCCGTCCGCAGCGTTCCCAACGTGAAGTTCAATCGAGTTCTCGGCTTTTGTTTGAGGTATTGGAGCGCTACGATCCTGGCAACCTTCTCCTTCTCCAGTCTCAGCGTGAAATTTTAGAGCGTCAGCTTGAATACAGCAGATTGTACGAAGTTCTCTCTGATCTAAAAAAGCGACCAATACATCTGATTGAAACTAAAAATCTAACACCTATGGCATTCCCGCTTTGGGCCGATCGCCTCTCCGCCACTTTGTCTGCTGGAGATGCCGCAGAACGCCTCGAACAAATGCTTCAGAACCTCAACCAAGCCGCTTCCAAATGAACATCCAAATCCAAGATCAAACACTCCAGCTCCTGCCGGGAATGGGCACGCTGCTTGAGGACGGCACGCTCATCGTAGCGGATCTCCACTTGGGCAAAGCCAGTGCATTTCAAGCGAAAGGACTCGCCATTCCGGAGGGTGACAGCGAGGTCGATCTGAAACGTTTGACTGAGATCTGCAAATGGAACCAGGCACAACGGCTGGTGGTGAATGGCGACCTCTTCCACTCCCCGGCAGGCCTCACTCCCGAGATCGAGCGTTTGATTGAAATGTGGCTCGATGAAGTCCGGATCCCCGTCCAACTCATCCTCGGCAATCACGACCGGAAACTGCCGCGGATCCCCCACGGACTCGATCCGGTCGACTCCGTTACCTACGGCGGCGTACACATCGTTCACGATCCCAAGGATGCCCCGAAGGACGCTATCTCGGTCACCGCGCACTGGCATCCGGTGGTGAAGATAGCGGACGGCAAACGCACCTCGCTGCGCCTTCCCTGTTTTCTCCTTCGCAAGAATAGCCTTATCCTCCCCGCCTTCGGCAGTTTTACCGGCGGTCAGATCATGGATGTGGAGGAAGGGGACCGCTATTTTGTCAGCCCCGGAGAGGATGTGCTGGAGGTTCCGGAAGAACTTATCCGGGGGTGAATTCCCGCATCATAGCGCACCGGCGGCGGGGGGCGGGACATAAGCGGCCCGGGCTTTTTTTACTTCCTGATGGTTCTCGAAAGCCCACTGGACCAGTGGCTCCATTTTCTCGAGGAGGGATGTCCCGAGTGAGGTGAGGGTGTATTCCACCTTAGGCGGGACGGTGGGATAGACCTTGCGGGATAGGTAACCATCCCGCTCCAAAGTGCGCAGGGTCTGCGATAGCATCCGCTGCGAGATATCGCCGATCGCCCGTTTGATCTCCGTAAACCGGAGTGTCCCCACCGAAAGATTGGTCAGGACCAAGACGCTCCAGCGGTCGCCGATACAGTCCAGCACATCGCGCACCGGACATTTCTCGGCTTGGGAGCTGGCGCAGACGGGTGGCAGGTCGATCTTCATGGGCTCGGATGGCAGTGGTTACCGCGGCGTAACCGGGTGACAAAAACAACCCCTCTTGCGAGGTTTACGGCCTCACGGTATCAAATCGTAACCAAGCATCAACTCAATACCAAGGATGCTTTCGGAACCAAGTATCACCTCAACTGATCATGATTGCCATCACCGGAGCCAGCGGCCAACTCGGCCGCCTCGTCGTCCTGCAACTCCTCAAGCAGGTCCCCGCCACGGAGCTCGTCGCCGTCGTCCGTGATGCCTCCAAGGCCGCCGACCTCGCGGCTCGGGGCGTGCAAATCCGCACCGCCACCTACGACGATCCCGCCTCCCTCGAACTCGCCTTCGCCGGCGCGGAGCGGGTGCTGCTCGTCTCCTCCAATGATCTCGGGAACCGCGTGACCCAGCACGGCAATGCCATCGCAGCCGCCAAGCGCGCCGGGGCCGGGCAGCTCGTTTACACCAGCGTCCTTCACGCCGACCGCTCGCCGCTGGGACTGGCACAGGAGCATTACGAAACGGAGAAGCTCATCGCCGCCTCCGGACTCCCCCACTCCATCCTGCGGAACGGCTGGTACACGGAGAACTATACCGCCTCCCTGCCCGGAGCACTGGCCAATGGCGCCCTGCTCGGCAGCGCGGGCGAGGGCCGGATCTCCTCCGCGGCACGCCAAGACTATGCGGAGGCGGCCGCCGCGGTGCTCACCCGCCCGATCGAAGCAGCACGGGTCTTCGAACTCGCGGGAGATGATTCCTACACCCTCGCCGAGTTCGCCGCGGAAGTAAGCCGTCAGAGCGGGAAGGAGCTCCCCTATCGCAATCTCCCAGAAGCCGAATACGCGGCAATCCTGAAACAGATCGGCCTGCCCGCCCCGCTGGCGGACCTCATTGCCGATAGCGACCGGGGAGCCTCGCAGGGCGGACTCTTCGACGACGGGAATGAACTGAGCCGACTCATCGGCCACGCGACCACACCGCTGGCGGACTCGGTAAAGGCGGCTCTGGCCGGTTAATCGGGTGAGGTGTCATTTCAGGTTTCCTTCCGGCGAGCGGATCAACAGAGTGAAAGGTGTCGCCACTGTCTCCTTCCGATCGAAGCCGTCCCTTGCGACGGGCGCTCGCCCTGCTCATGGGGTTGTTGGGCTTGTTCGGCCTCCTGCTGTTCTACTCCGGAGCGAGCCGTTTGATCGGACTATCGAAATCCCGCGACTGGATCGAAATCGAAGCCGTCTACTCCGACCTGCAAGCGGGGCAGAGCGTCACGCATGTGGTGACCGGTCGGGATGGGACCACCACACAACAGACCCTCACAATCGGAGGACTACCTTACGTCGAATATAGTATCGGTTCTGAACGGCATGTCGCGAGACTCGATCCCGGCCCCTTCCGCGACAGGAACCCGTCCGTGACCATCGCTTATGACCCGGCAGAGCCCTTCCGCTGCCGGCTGGCAGGCGAGCGACTCCGGCGGGTACTGGCTCAGGAATTCGGGATCGGGATCATCGCTGTACTGATGGCGCTGATCCTAATCCCGAGGCTGCTTTCAGGAGCGAAGACCGGAGACCCGCCGACCGCCTAGGCCTCGCGACCTAGGCGGGCTGACATGGCACTCAGAGCGGCGAGACCGCGAGACGAAGGAAGAGACGCCCAACCGGTTGGCTGGTGCTCGTGGCTACCGAAGCGCCGCCTCCGGCCGGGATGGCGGTGCAGGT
This sequence comes from Luteolibacter rhizosphaerae, assembly GCF_025950095.1. NCBI lineage: Bacteria > Pseudomonadati > Verrucomicrobiota > Verrucomicrobiia > Verrucomicrobiales > Verrucomicrobiaceae > Neoluteolibacter > Neoluteolibacter rhizosphaerae. The sequence goes on from NZ_JAPDDR010000010.1 coordinate 185,911, forward strand.
GACCTTCAGACCGCTGGCCGGGCCGTCCACACCATCCGCAGCATACCAAGCGGAGAGATCGGAGGACCACTCGTAGGCAGCTTCAAGATCCGCAGGAGGATCCGGGTTCAGCGAATGGCTGAAGCTGAAACTCGTGCCGCCACCCGTCAGACCGCCGAGACCGGGGTTGAAGACACCGGGGTTGCTACCGAGCCATGCCTCGACTCCATTGGCCAGACCGTCGCCATCCGGATCATCCTGAAAGCCATGCTCGGAGGGATCGATACCGAAGGCGGGATTCGCGATCCACTGGCTGAAGCCCTGCTCGTTCAAGCCGAGCGCTTCGATGCCGTTGAACCAAGTGGCCGCCATCTTGTCGTAGCCATCGTTGTCCGGGTGGTTGATGCCGTTCGAAAACAGCGATTGATCGATCGAGGCAAGGTTCGCGGGATTGGTCAGGAAGTTCGCATACTGGTCCACGCGGGTCACCTTCTTGCCCTGCGCCTGGAAGCCGGGCACCAGGGTGTTCCGGATCCATGCATTGTAGTCCACGATGCCCTGCTCGTAGTTGTACTTCGGCATGATCTCCGCGACGATGAGGTGGAGGTCCGGCTTCGTGCTGGTGATGGTTTGGACCAGCGTTTCGAGGCCGTTGCGATCCTGCGAGTTCGTGCCGATCTTGAGCAAGATCACGTCCGGATCGCTCGTGGCGAGCCAGCTCAGGATGTTCGCATTCAGGAAGCTGGCGGTCTGGCCGCCGTAGCCATTGTGCGCGTTCTGGCCGAGTGCCGCGAGATCCGCCGGAGGGGTGCCCGCGGTGTGGTTGAGCAGCTCGCCGGATTGACCGACGAAGAGGAAGTCGTAGCCCGCGGCATTCAGGCGATTGTACAAACCACTACGGTAGCCGTACCAGTACGGCTCGTTCCACACCGGGTTATCGGTGTAGCCCGCGGTGATCGAGTCACCCATCGCCATGATGCGGAGCCGCTTGGCCCCGGTGGTGAAGTTCCAGGTGCTGTCATCCGCGATCCCGGCGAAGGCGTTCAGGAAGTGATCCTGCACGGCCCCGGCATCGATGCGGACCGCATAGCGTGTGCTCGGGGAGAGCTTCGGGGAGGGCGTGATCCGCAGTTGATTCCCCACCACCGCGATCTGCGAATCGCTCACGGAGATCACCGTTTCCGCCGAGGTATCCAGATTGCGCAGTCGGATCCCGCCGAAGCCGGGAGTAATGGTCTCATCGAAGCTCGCCACCAGCGAGGCATCGGGAGATACCGCCGTGGCATTGTCCAGCGGGCTGAGCGTGGTGAGGGAGGGCGGCGTGCCATTGTCCACCGGAGCTGCGGAGGGTTCGCCGAAGACGTCGAGCTCCCGCCAGACGAAGGCGCCGGCATTCGCGCCGTTGTTCACCTGGTTCGCCGTGAAGCGGATCGCTTCGATCCCGGTGGCCAGCAGCGGCCCGGGACCGGCGAGCACCACCTTGGTCGCGCCGTTCGCACCCGCGCTGATCGGCTGGTAGTTCACCGTGGCCAGGGTCGTGTAGTTCCCCCCGATCGGCTTCACCTCCACGGTCCAGGCTTGATTGCCGAAGGCGGCATTCACCCAGGACGCGAGCGACTGGATCGAGAAGATGTCGAAGCCTGTGCCATTCACCCCCGCTCCGAGCTGATACTCCGCGGTGGCACCCACGGTCGTCCATGCACCGTCCACGTTATTGCCTGCGGCGGCGAAGTCCCGGCCATAGACGCCGTCCGAAAGCTCTGCCGGGCTCGCGCCGTTGCCCGTGTTCCAACCGGTGGTGAGAGGCGTGATCTCATGCAGCAGATCGGTAGCGCTGGCCTCTGCGGCGTAGTTCAGATCGAGCGGCGAGACCTCCTTCGAGTCCGGGGGCGCGGTCGAGAAGTTCCATGTCGTATCATCGGCGATGCCCGCGAAAGGATTGCCGCTGGCGTCCAGCACCACCCCGGCATCCAAGCGCAGGGCATACTGCGCGGAATGCGTGAGCAGCACTCCCGCACGGATCGCGAGCGTGCGGCCCGAGACACTCACCCGCGGGTCCGGGAGCGTGATCACCGTCTGCGAGCTGGCGCTAAGATCCTTCAGCGTGATGCTGCCGGTGCCGAGCGTGATGGCTTCATGGAAGCTTGCCCGCAGGTCGATACCCGCGGGCACCAGCGTGGCATTGTCCTCCGGTGCCAGCGCGGCCACCTGCGGGGCCACGGTATCCGTGCTGCCAGGCGTGGCCGTGCCGAAGACATCGAGCTCGCGGAAGACCGTGCCGCCCGCCGCATTGCCCACCGTATCCAGCACATCGAGACGGATGGCATCCACACCGGATGCGAGGATGCCGTTGCTATCGGTGATGCGCACGCGCGTGGAGCCGCCCTCATTCAGCGTGGCCGAGAAGGGCTGGTAATTCACCGTGGCCAGCGGAGCGGTCTGGAAGGCGGAGTCCCCGAGGAAACGCACCCGGATCTCGTAGCGCTGGTTCGCGAAGCCAGCACCCTGCCATGCCGCGATCGATTGGATGCCGCTGAGATCATAGCCGTGACCGCCCGGCCCGGCACCGAGCACGAACTCGCGGAAGGACACGTTGCTCCCATCGCGCGACCATGCCGCGCCCGCGAGCGCGCCCACCCCACTCGCATCGGCATCGCCGCCGGGATTGCCGTCGTTCAGTCCGTCCGGGCTGGAGCCATTGGCATTCCAGACACCGCCGGTGCCGGTGATGCCGTGCAGCAGATCGGACGTGCTGACATCCGCGGCGAAGGCGAGTTCGTCGCTGATGGTGGACGGAGTATTCGGGCCGCTGGCTTTCGTCGCGATGACAGGCGCGGCCAGCAGACAGGAGCTGCCGCCCAGCCACACGGCGAGGGCGGACTTCAGGACAAATCGGTTCATGGATGGGTTTCTAACAAGACCTGAGATCAACCCGCGATGGCGGCGCGGCGGCGGCGCAGGAGCATCACCGCGCCCAGCGCACCCAGCAGCGTGGCGGCGGGCTCCGGCACGGTGGAGGTGCCGGTCACATCGATCTCCCGGCCCACGAAGGCCCCGACATTATCGCCACCGTTCACCGAGTTCGCGGTGAAGCGGATGGCATCGATGCCGGTGACATTCAGGCTGCTCAGGTTCACCTGGGTCGCGCCACCGCCGCTTCCCAGCGGCTGGTAGTCGATCGTGGCCAGATCGGTGAAGCTACCGCCCAGCGTGCGCACGGCGATGGTCCATGCCTGGTTGCCGAAGCCGACATTGATCCACGCGGCGATCGTTTGGATCGAGCTGATGTCATAGCCCAGCCCGTTCGCCCCGCTGCCCAGCGTGTAGGTGGCGGTGGCACCCACGGTGGTCCAGCCGCCATCCACGGTATTGCCCACCGCGGCGAAGGTCTGGCCATGGATGCCATCGGTCAGTTCATTCGGGTGCGCACCGTTGGTCGTGTTCCAGCCGCTGATGGCCGGGGTCATGCCATTGATCAGATCGGTGCTGCTCACATTACCGGTGTAGGCCAGCTCGGTGGTGCTGTTGATCTCGGAGACGCTACCGCTGTAACCGTTGAAGAAGGTCACGGCGGCGGAGGCCGGGGCGGCGCCGAGGAGCAGTGATGAGAGCGCGATGAGGGCGCGGTTCGTGGGAGTGTTGCTGGGTTTCATGGGAGAGGCCGGGGTGTGAATCCCGAACATGTGAGGATTCCCGGCCCTGCTGCGGCGTTAGCAGGTTTTTCGCAGCAATTTCCGGCGCATGAAAAATTCCCGCAAAATCTTGTTAACGTCCTCCCGCTGCGGGAAATCCTGAAATAGCTTAGAATCGCGATGCCCCCCGAGGATACCTTGCAAGCCGAGTTCGTCTGCCTGATCGCCCGCTATCAGGCGAGCCTGCACGCGTTCATCATCTCGCTGATGCCGGGGCTGGATGGGGTGGACGACGTGCTGCAGGAGACGAACATGGTACTGTGGCAGAAGCGGGAGACTTACCAGCACGGCACCGACTTCCGCGCATGGGCCTGCACCATCGCCCGCTTCAAGGCGATGGCCCACCGGCGGAAGGTCGCGCGACTGGGCATGCGCTCCTTCGAGGACGACCTGCTCGAAATGCTGGCCAGCGAGTGCGAGGCGGCACCGGAGGAGCTGGATGAAAAGCTGCGCGCGCTGGAGAAATGCATGGGCCGCCTGAACGAGCCGGAACGCGGGCTGATCGAGCACCGCTACGCCACCGGTGCAGGCCTCGATGAATTCGCGGAACAGTCCGGACGCCCGGTGGAATCCCTGCGCGTGAGCCTCTTCCGCATCCGCGCCGCGCTGCGCAAGTGCATCTCCTCGGAGCTCGCCCTCGCCAATCTGCACCTATGAACCGCAAGGAACTGGAAACAGAGCTCCAGGCATTCTTCGACGGGACGCTGGAGGAGCAGAAGCTGGATGCGCTGCAGGAAGTGCTGCGCCGCGATGCGGACGCCCGCGCCTGCTACCGCGAGTATCTGCTGCTGCACCATGCCCTGAGCTTCCGCGCCAAGGGCGAGGAGTTGATGCCCCTGCCCGCTCGCACCGAACAGCCCGCGCCGCCTCCCGCAGTCGCCCGCTTTCCGCGCAGGCAGCTCCTCGCCACGGCGGCGGTGCTCATGCTGGCCGCCATCGCGGGGGCCGTGGCATGGAGTCACGCGAAGCGCCCGCCGCTACGCTACGTGGCGAGCCCCGGCACGGACATCAGCGTGAGCCATGAGTTCGAGACCGCGCAAGCGAACCCGAAGAGCCCCTACCTGGAGCCCGGCTCGCGCTTGGAGATCGGGGACGGCACCATGGAGCTGCAATTCGCCTCCGGCGTGCGCGGCATCGTGCGTGGCCCGGCCAGTTTCACTCTGGCACGCAAGGACCTGCTGCAGATCGAGAAGGGCACCGCATGGTTCCAAGTGCCGGAGAAGGCCGCGGGCTTCAAGGTCAGCACGCCGGACCTGATCCTGGACGAGGGTGCGGCGGAGTTCGGCGTGATCTCGGATCCCTCCTTCCTCTCGGAGGTGCACGTCTTCGGCGGCAGCATCGAGGTGACGAACCGCCACGGGCACAAGTATCGCACCCGCGTGCCGGCGGGCCGGGCACAGGCCGCGGCGGATAGCGGCGAGTGGCGCGACATCCCGGTGCGGCGCGCGCGCTTCCTGACCAGCCTGCCCGGCGTAGAGCCGGAATCGAACCTGATCGTGGGCAAGGAATACAGCACCACGCAGTATGCCTATGCCAACGAGGTGAGCGACGACGACCTGCTGTTAGGCATCGCACCGGTCACCAGCGGCTGGCGCTTGCAGAACGATGCCGATCCGATCGAGCTCACCGATGGCATCCACGGCGGCGGCTTCGAGAAGAACCCCGGCGACAAGGTGCAGGGCACATGGACCGCGGTGGGAGCCACCGCCGAGTATCAACTGGGCGCGGGCCCGCAGGGTGGCGGCTTCGATCTCACCATGGTGCGCTCGATCGCGGATTGGGAGAATGTCGGCTTCGGCAACCAGGCATGGACCATGGAGGTGAAGCCGGTGGGCGGCGATTGGATGCCGCTCACCACCGTAAGCTACGAGCCGCTGAATGCCCAGCCCCTGAGCGGCGGCGGTGCCACCAAGGTCACGGTCACCGGCAAGGACGGGCGGCTCGCCCGCGGGATCGAGGCGATCAAGGTCACGGCTGGCCGCGTACCCGGTTCGGTGGGCCACGGCTTCGTTTGGCGGGAGCTGGATGTCTTCGGCACGCCCGCCGCTCCGAGCGGGGCAGGACACACGCCACCGCCGTGAGGGTCGGGTCTCGCCTGCTCGACATGCCATTTGCGCCGTCCGTCCGTCCGTTTCCCCTAGGCTGCGCGGACGGACGGACAGATGTCTCCCATCATTCCGGCACGCCATCGTTTCCGTCCATCCATCCATTTTCCTTAGGGGAAATGGATGGATGGACGGACGGCACGATGCAGGATGGGGAATGTCGCGCGGCATGAGGAGGGGTCGCGTGAAGGAATGAGGATACAATAGTATATAATAAATATTATATACTATCCTCTTCCCACCCTACCCACTACGACGCGACTCCTCTCGGTTGCCTCCTTCTGCGGTCAACGGTCGTGACTGCCGTCCATCCGTCCACAAGCCCTAGGGGAAATGGACGGATGGACGAGATCGGGCGGGCGAGGCGGCCCGAGGTAGGGTAAGATGTCGCGCGGAATGGAGGAGAGGTGAATAAAATACTATTAATATAGTATTTATAGTAACGACATTCCTGTCACGTGAAACTGCCTTGTCTCGCCGTCATCCTTGGCCGCGACCCTCCTTGTCCGTCCATCCACTTTTGCCCGGGGTTCCGTGTCCACGCGGACGGGATCTGTCCATCCATCCGATTACCCCTAGGGGGAGATGAACGGATGGACAGCAACCGAGGAGATGCCGCGCGACCTTCCGGTGACCCCATTCGCGGCGCAGCCGCTGTGGAGTGCGGCGAGCATCGCCGCACTCCCAAAGAGCCTGCGGCTCCAAAGGGTGCATTACTGAGCAAGGCAGACAGCGCGATTGACGCTGATGTTTCCGTCCATCCATCCATTTCCCCTAGGGCTCGTGGATGGATGGACGCAGAATCAATGCTTCTCACCAAGTCGGCAGGAAGGTCCCGGCAGAGGCTTCGAAGCGGACCTTGCCAGCAGCTAGCGGGGCGCGCAGGACGATCCGATGGGCGCCAGCAGCCAGGGAAACCTTGCCTCCCTCCACCGGCTTGCCATCGACCCAGAAGCCGGTCGGCTTCGCATCGGCAGGGAAGCTGAAGCTGACTTCCGCAGGCGCGGAGAGTTCCAGCTTCGTGGCGGCCAGCACTTCATTCGCCGCGCCGGTCATGGCGCTCACATCGGAGGCGAGCAGCGTGCCATTCACAGTGCCGGTGATGCTCACCCATGGCTGTGCCGCGTCACCCGCCATGACGGCTTGCGAAGGCTCGCCATTCACGGGCATCACCGCCCACACGCGCGGGGCACGGCTCTTGGTCGCATCGTAGGGCCCCGGCTTGCCGAGCTGGGAGATGAACTTGAAGAGGTCCGCCTGCTCCTGCTCGCCGAGCGAGTTGATCAGGCCCGCAGGCATCAGGCTGCCTGTGTCGGTCTTCTTGAGAATCGCGTCTTCGCTCAGGGTCGTCTCGGTGCCCGCGGCATCGCTCACCACCAGGCTGCCGCCGCCGCTGCGCAGCAGGCGACCGATGATGGTGCGTCCGTCCTTGGTTTCGAAGATAACGGAGTGATAGCCCTCCTTCACCTTCGCGCCGGGCAGCAGCACGGACTCCACCAGATAGTCGATGGGTGCGCTCGCACCGATCGAGGTCATGTCCGGGCCGACCTTCCCCCCTGCCCCGCCGATGGCGTGGCACGCGGCACAGGCCAGCGCGGGTTGGCGATAGATCATCTCGCCGCGCGCGGCATCGCCCTTCTCCGCGGCCAGCTTCGCGATGCGCTGGACGCTATCGGCAGACGGTCCGCTCATCGCGGCGGCACCGGCTTGCTCGCGCAGGGCCTTCACCAGCGGTGCATGCTCATCGATGTCCGGCACGGCGGGCAGGTTCAGCGCGGCCACCTCCGCGGCGAGAGGTTGGGATGCGAAGGACTTAGCCAGCTCGCCGGATAGCCCGCTGATGGAAAGCGCCTGCTGCCAGAAGGCACGGGCGACGGCGTTATCCGAAAGACCCGGAATCACCTCGCGGATCGCCGCGATGGCATCGCCGCGATGCGAACGCGCCAAAGCAAGCGCAGCGCTGCCCTTGATATCCACCGAAGCATCTGACTTCACCACCCCCAACAAGACATCGCGGGCCGACCCGGAGCTATCGTATGAGAGGCCCTCCAATGCAGCGATACGCAGTCTTGCCGGAGCACTACTACCGCTTGCCACCGCGACCAGATCGGCCTGCAGGGCCTGATTCTTCGCAGCGCCCGCCAAGCGCAATGCGGCTGAAGCCAATTCCGGGTCGGAATGATTGAAAAGCTTGCGCAGGGCGTCGGCGGCAGCCGGCAGCGCTCCGACATCCGGGAAGTCACGCACCATCGCGCTCAAGATCTTTGCTGTCACCGCAGGCTCGAATCCCCCTTGGAGTGCCTGGGAATAGACCGGTGTCGTCAGGTGCGGATCCTTGGTTTTCAGCGCAAGTCCGATCCACGGTCCGGAGCCATCGCGAGGGAGAGTCTGCGGCATCAGCTTGCGTACTCCTTCGATACCTGCGCCCTTGGGCAGATTCGCCAGCACGAAGGCTAGAGCGTTGTCGCGACCTTCGAGAGGTAGCTTGCTGCCAAGCAACGCGTTGATCCATGCGTTCCCTTCACTGCGCACGTTCAGCCAGAGAGCATAGTCGAGAAAGCGGTCGGTCGGTTGATCCAAGGCCTTGAGGGCAGCATCCATTGCGCGGACATCCTCAATCTTGGAGAGGACACGGACCGCCTCAAGACGCACCCGGGGATGAGCATCTTGCGCTGCTGCCGTCAGCAAGGCACCTGCCTTGGCCTTGCCCATCTCATCAAGCCAAGAGCCTGCCACGCGCACTGCCGCAGCGCGGACCTTGGGGTCGTCATCCTGCATCGTCCGACCTAACAAATCGAAGTCCGAACGATCCATGCCTTGGGTCAACCAGAGCGCCGCGAGCTTGGCGCGGCTGTCCTTTGCGGATGCGGCCCATGCTTCGGCGGTCTTCACGAATGCCGCATCTTTCGAACGACTTGTAAGAACCACCATCGCCTGCTCGCGCTCGTGGCGATGATCGCTGGTGAGAAGGCCTAACAGCTCGGCATCGGGAAGCTTGGCGAGATCACGCTTGGGCGTGAGGGTCGCACCCTTCTTCTGCACGCGCCAGATGCGGCCGTGCTCGCGGTCGCGGCGCGGGTCGCGGAAGTCCACCTCGCCGTGGTTGATGATCGGGTTCGACCAGTCGGCGATGTAGAGCGCGCCATCCGGGCCGATCTTCACGTCGATGGGGCGGAAGTTCACATCCGTAGAGCGCAGCAGGTCGCCCACCTCTTGCGCGGCGTAGCCAGAGCCGCTCTCCGTCACGCTGAAGCGGACCACGCGCTGCGCGCGGAAGTCGCAGGTGATCATGTTCCCCTGCCACTCCGCCGGGAAATTCGGGGACTCGATGATCTCCAGCCCGCAGAACTTCGGGTAGGAGCCGGGGCTGATGCTATCCAGCGTCTTCTCCGCTCCGGCATAGGTGAAGTACATCGCGCCGGGCACGGCCCAGTTGATGCCGCCGCCGCCCGCGCCATCCGTCACGAAGGACTGGCCATACTTGTCGAACTGGTGGCCCCAGGCATTGCACCAGCCATAGAAGACGGTCTCGATCTTGTCCGCGCGCGGGTCGAACTTCATGATGCCGCCGCTCTTCAGGCGCATCAGTCCGTTCGGCGTTTCGGTATCGGTGCGGGTGTAAATGCTCTGGTTCATCCACAGCTTGCCATCCGGCCCGCGGCGCAGGGTGTGGAGATTGTGGTGGGTGTCTTCCGTGCCGAAGCCGCTGAGCACCCGCGTGCGGGTGTCCGCCTTGCCATCGCCATTGGTGTCCTTGAAGTGCAGCAGGTCGGTGCTCTGGCCCACGTAGCAGCCGCCATCACCCGGCAGGATCGCGGTGGGCATCAGCATGCCTTCCGCGAAGACCGTGGAGGTCTCCGCCTTACCGTCGCCGTTCTTGTCCTCAAGGATCAGCACCTTGTCGTCCGCCGTCTGACCGACCTCCACCTGCGGGTAGGTCTCCGAGCTGGCGACCCAAAGGCGGCCGTGCTCGTCGAAGTTCATCTGGGTCGGCTTGTGCATCAGCGGATTCTCCGCCCACAGCGTGACCTCGTAGTCATCCGCCACGGTGAACTTGGGATGCGGCTGCTTGGTATTCGCGGCCACCGCGGATTCCGTGCGGCGCTGCGGATCCGGCAGCGACTTGGTCAGCCCGCGCATCTGGGCGATGCGCTTCTCTTCCTCTTCCACCAGCTTGTCGAAGGCATCGATCTCGCCTGCGTTGCGGCCCTGCTCCGCCTTCCGGAAGCCGAAGATGTAGGCCATGTTCGCAGGGCGGGAGCGGTGGAAGAACCACTCGTTCTTGCGCAGGATCGCACGGCGCAGCGCGGCGGCATTGTCGCCCTTGTCCCATTTGCCCGCGGGCCAGCCGAGCTGCTGCTCGATCTCGCGCGCAGCGGCTTGGTAACCGGCGCTGGTGAGGTGGATTCCATTGTCGGAAAGCCCCTTCTTCGCGGCCAGCCCGTCGAGCGAGACGAAGGGCAAGCGGCGCTGATCGGCGATCTCCTTCATCACCGCATTGATCGCGGCGAGGGATTCACGGTGCTGGCGGACCTCCGGCGTGGCATCGGTCTCGCCCTCACGCAGGAAGCGCGGCGGCGCACCGGAGACCCACACGCGCAGGCCCGGCAGGGTGGCGGCGTGATCCAGTAGGCGGGTGAAGTCGCGGCGGAATTCCTCCGGCGTCTGACCACCGGCTAGCGAGGAGGCCATCCCGTAGCCAGTGATCAGCAGCGTGGGCTTGTAGGTGGTGAGCTGGTTCTGGAGCTGACGCCAGCCCTCGCCCGCAGGCTCATGCCCGGCCTGCAGCAGGCTCAGCCCGCAGCGCGAATCGCCCGCCGGGGTATCCGCGCTCCAGCCGAGATTCCGGAAAGTCACCGCACGGTCCGGGAAGCGGGTGGTTGCTGCCATTTCGATCCAGCCCTCGTATTGCTCGCGCTCGGCGAAGGCATCGCCCAAGAAGGCCACGCGATCGCCATCGCGGAGTTCGAAGGCGGCTTCCGCATGGAGTGCGGACAAGGGCAGGAGGCCGAGGAGCAAGACGGAACGGTGCATGGGTTCGGTCTTGCTAGCACGAAGCGCAGATGCCGGGAACTATCAATAAAGGGAGTAATCGATCCTTGCCATCGGTGAAAGATTCCGCGCGGAGCCGCGTGAGACTAGCACTCATGAAGCTCCTCTTGCTCGCCCTGCTCTGTGCTTCCCTCGCCCATGCCGCGCCCTGCCAGACCCGTGAGATCTGCGGCTGGCAGGTCCACCTGCGCGAGGATCTGATGGCCGCGAAAGGAGCGGAGACCGAGAAGGCGCTGGGCCTGCTGGAGCGCCAGCTCAAGGAAATCGAGAAGGTGGTGCCTGCCGGACCGCTGGCGGAACTGCGCAAGGTGCCGCTGTGGTTCACCTCCGGGTATGAGGGCATCCCGCCGCGGGCCGAGTATCACCCCGGCGCGAAATGGCTGGCGGACAACGGCCGCGACCCGGCGATGGCGAAGGGCGTGGAGTTCACCAACGTGACCATCTTCGAGGCGGAGACCCGCCGCATGCCGAACTTCGCCCTGCACGAGCTGGCCCATGCCTACCATGACCGGGTGCTCGGCTTCGATGAGGCCCGCATCGCCGCCGCCTACGCCAAGGCCAAGGAATCCGGCAGCTATGCCAAGGTGGAGCGCCGCGATGCCGAGGGCCGCAGCAGCCACGCCCCGGCCTACGCGATGACCAATCCGCAGGAATACTTCGCCGAAACCACCGAGGCCTACTTCTCCCGGAACGACTTCTTCCCCTTCACCCGGGCGGAGCTGGAGAAGCACGATCCCGGGATGTTCAAGCTGCTGGGGCAGATCTGGGCGACGCCGGCATCGCCCTAAGTCCCCCATCCTAGGGGATTTCCCGGGTCTAACGCTTCTCCATTTCCCCTTGCGGCGCGGGCCGGGGTTTCCTAGCTTGCGCCCCCTATGACCCGGAGCCCGATCCGCTTCACCGGCCGCGCGTGCCTGCTTGCTTGTGCCTGTGGCGTGGTCTTCGGGCCCGCCGACGCGCTGGCGCAAGAGCGGGAGATCCCGCTCGCACCGCTCCGCAAGACGGATGCTCCGGCGAATTTCGATCCGGCGGATGTCTATTTCCAAGGCTGGCTGCTGTCCCGCGATGCCGAGAAGCTGCAGGCGGAGAAGAAGTATTCCGAAGCTCTGGAAAAGCTCCAGCGCTCGCGCGAACTCTTCGATAGCGTGGCCACCTACTTCCCCATGTGGAGACGCGAGATGGTCGGCGGCCGCCGCGCCCAGACCCAGGAGACGATCGACAAGGTCGCCCCGCTCGCGATCAAGGAGGAGGACGAGAAGCGCCGCGACATGGCCATGCTGGAAGGCGGCGTGATCACCGGTGAGCCGCCCAAGCCGCTCAATGGCGGGATGCCCGCCGCGCCGGTTCCCCCGGCCCAGAAGGTGGAGACTTTCGAGACCAGCCGCATCGCCGAACTGGAGAAGCACGTGCAGGAGCTGCAGAAGCAACTCGCCCAGAAGCCGGACCCGGCCAAGGACTCGTCCAGCCGCGATGCCGACCGCGCCCGCGACATGGGCAAGCAGCGCGATATCGCCCAATCGCAGCTCAAGCAGGCGAACGACGAACTGAACCGCCTGCGGGCGAAGTTCGCCACGGCGCCGATGCAGGAGGAGATGCAGGCGCTGCACAACAAGATCCAATCGCTGGAGCGCGACCGCGCCGCCACGGCCCAAGCCCTCGGCCGCAGCCAGGACGAAACCCGCACGGCGAAGGAACAGGTGGCCGCACTCCAGGCCGAACGCGCGCGCCTACTGCAGCAGACCGCCGACTTGCAGCGCAATCTCGAAGCCGAGCGCAAGGTCCAGAACGACGTGATCGCCGGCCAGCAGAAGCAGCTGCGTGAATTTCAGGAGCAGCTCCGCACCGCGAACGACAAGCTCGCCGGGGCCAACCAGAAGATCGCCTCGCTGGAAAACCAGCTCGGCAAGGTGCGAGAGGACTTCCAGGCACTCCGCGCCGAGCGCGACAACCTGATGCGTGAGCGCGATCAGATGTCCGCCCTGCTCAAGCTGAACGAGGGCAGCCAGATCCAGACGCTGATCGACCAGAACATGGCGCTCGGCAAGCAGCTCCGCGAAGCCGGGGAGAAGCTTGATCGGGTCAACCAGGACAACAACGCCAACCAGGACGCGCTGATCGAAGCCACCCGCGACCTCGCGATCGCTAAGCAGAACATCAACGACCTGAAACGCGAGAAGATCTCCCAGGACAAGCGCATGCTCGACATGGAGGCCCGCCTCCGCGGCGAGGACCAGCAGCTTGCCGAAAGCGGTGGCGACCCCGCCGAGGTGGAGATGCTGCGCGGGATTATCCAGAAGCAGATCCGCATCCAGAAGGCGAACCGCGATCGCGCCGCCATGCTGATGGAAGTGGCCCGCGACAAGGCGCAGAAAGACGAGAAGCTGGATGAAGCCCTCAAGCAGCTCACCGAGGAGGAGCTAGTGCTCACGCCGGAAGAGATGAATCTGATCGGCGGCCGCAAGGTGGATGGTGAATTCATCTCGCCCGTGACCCGCCCGAAGAGCGAGGTGGATGCGAACGTCGCCCGCCTGGAGCAGCAGAACATGCCCTACACGGATGCCGCCCGCCGCGCTTTCATAAACCAGCGCTTCGAATCGAGCCGCGAGCTCTTCGAGATGGTGCTGGAGAGCAACCCGGGCGATACCGACACGCGCTGCAAGCTGGGTGTGGTGCAGCTCCGCCTGCAGGATCCGGCGCTGGCCGCCGATACCTTCCGCCGCGCGACCGAGCTCGATACTTCCAACCCCTACGCCCACCGCATGCTCGGCTACTCGCTGATGCAGACGGGCGATCTGGATGAAGCGCTCAAGGCCTATCAGGAAGGCGTGAAGCTCGCGCCGACCAACGCGGAAGGACGTTTGCTGCTCGGCAACCTGCTGATGAACGTGGGCAAGGACGCCGAGGCCGAGGAGGAACTGAAGTCAGCCGTCACCTACGACGATGCGATGTATTGGTCGCACCTGAACCTCGCCCACCTCTACGCGAAGCAGGGCAAGAAGAAGCAGGCGGCGGAGAGCTATCGCAATGCGATGGACCGCGGTGCCCCGCCGGATCTGGAGCTGGAGAAGTCGATCGGCCAAAACGGCCAGTGACACGATACCTCTTTTTCGTTAGTTTCCTGCGCTTTCTGCGTTTTATCTTTTGACGGACGGGCGTGCATTTGCCCGACTGTCGCCACATGACTGACTCTCTCCCGGTCCGGGTTTTCGCCGATCGCACCGAGGCCAGCCGCACGCTGGCGCTTGAAGTGGCGGCGCTAGTACGCGCCATCAACGACAGCGGCCGCAGCGCCGTGCTCGGCCTCGCAACCGGTCGCACTCCCCTGCCCTTCTACGCGGAACTCATCCGCCTGCATGAGCAGGGAGAGCTGTCCTTTGCCCAAGTCATCACCTTCAATCTCGACGAGTATCTCGGTCTGGCCGGCGAGCATCCGGAGAGCTATCGCGCCTTCATGAGCCGCGAGCTCTTCGATCACGTGGACATCCCGGCGGAGAACATCCACATCCCGGACGGCACGGTGTCCCCGGAGGATCTCTCAGCCCACTGCGCGGCCTACGAGGCGGCCATCCGGAACGCAGGCGGGATCGACTTCCAGTTGCTCGGCATCGGGCGCACGGGACACATCGGCTTCAACGAACCGGGATCGCCGCGGGACAGCCGCACCCGCAAGGTGGAGCTCGACCCCATCACCCGTCAGGACGCGGCACCGGCCTTCGGTGGCTTGGACCAAGTGCCGGAGCACGCCATCTCGATGGGCTGCGGCACCATCCTCGAAGCGCGCAAGATCGCCCTGCTCGCCTGGGGCAAGGCCAAGGCCACCATCGTCCGCGAAGCTCTCACCGGCCCCGTGACGGACCAAGTCAGCGCCTCCTTCCTGCAGGAGCACGCCGACGCGACCTTCTACCTCGACGCGGAAGCGGGCTCGGAGCTGTAGGCGGACCTCGCTTAGAGCTTCGCCAGATAATCGATGCTCTGCTTGATGCTCGCGAGCGCATCCGGCGACTGATCCTGCTCGACGTGGCAGTGCTTCACCCCTGCCTTGGAAGCCGCCTCAATGATCGGCTCCATCGGGATCATGCCGTTGCCGAGTTCCTTGAAGGCATCCGCCGGCAGGTTGCCGAACTCCGGCACCTTCGTGTCCTTCTTGAGATCCTTCAGGTGCAGCTGCGAGACCCGACCGGAGAGCTTGGTGATGAGCTCGGCAGGATCCTTCGCGGCCACCTTTACCCAGAACACGTCGATTTCGAACTGCATGTCCGCGGAGAACTCCTCGATGAAGACATCGTAGCCGGTCTTGCCGCCTTCCTTCGGCTCGAACTCGAAGGCGTGATTGTGATAGGAGAGCTGGATGCCTTCCTTCTTCGCAATCGCCGCGGCCTTGTTCGCGTTCGCCGCGATCTTCTTGTAGTCGGCCAGCGTCTTGCGGACGTTATCCTGCAGGTAAGGGATTACCAGATTGCCAATGCCGAGCTCCTTCGCACGGGCCACGATCTTCTTGAAGTCGCTCATCGCCTCGTCCTTCGGGTTGATCACGCTGTCCCACTCAAAGTGAGCGGAGTTGATCGCCAGCCCCGCGGCCTTCGCGCCATCGATCAGCGGCTGGCAATTCGGGAAGCCGTAGAGCTCCACCTGCTTGTAGCCGGCTTCCGCCACTTTCTTCAGCGTGCCCGCGGCATCCTTGGAAAGCGCGTCCCGCAGCGTGTAGAGCTGGATCCCGATATTCGCCCGGTAGGCATTGTCCTTCGCCAGTGCAGCCAGCAGGCTGGAGGACGGAGCGAGGGCGAGCGAGCTGGCGGCGGACGAAAGCAGGAAAGACCGGCGATTCATGCCAACATGCTCCACGCTGCCGCCTGCCAGCGCAAGCACGCCGCGTGACTTTGCGGAAAGCGGTGCCGGCTACTCCCTTACCAGCACATAAAAATGCCGCCCGCCCGCAGGAGGCTGGTCGGTGAAGCTCATCTCCTCCCCGGTCCCCAGCGCCGTGGTCCCCAGATCCTCCCAAGTCGTGGCCGGATCCCCCGCGAGATTGGCCGAGCGCCGCACCCGGAAGCTCAGCCCGATCTCCGAGCGGTAGCGCAGGGTCACTGCGGAAGCATCCGGCTGCACGGATAGCGCCGTGATCACCGGTGCCGCCAGCGCCCACTCGTGCGCTCCGATCTCATGCCCGCTCCCCTGCCTCAGCGCCCCGCCGAAAAAGTCCTGAGGCCCCGGCTCCAGAGTAAAGCGCGCCTTCACATCCAAGCCACGGTCGATCAAGGGCGAGTCCGCCCTCAAGCGCAGCGCCTTCAAGCGTTCCGCGGGTTCGTCATCCGCACTCGGCACCGATCCCGGCGTCCCTTGGAAGCGCGGGTTCTGGCTCAATCCCGTCGGGCTGCCGCTGAGCCTTTCCTGATTCTTCGCGCTCCGCCAGGAGGACAGCGAGCTGTAGTTGCTGCCATCATCCCGGATCACGAAGTTCGTCCCCCCGGACCAGTAGTTATTCCCCGCGAAGACGATGCTCCCATCGGTATCGCACTCCACCAGACGGGCACCTCCCGTGGTGTGGAAGATGTTGTTAGAGACGATGCAGTCATCCGGATCCGATCCGGTATCCAGCACCTTGATCGCGGGGATCGTGGTGGTGCCGGAAGCCGCGGCGAAGAAGACGGTATTCCCGAAGACTGCCAGGTCATCGACATTCCCGGCGACGCAGATGCCCGAGGCCGAGTAGGCCCCCGGATCCCGCCCGTCGTTTTCGGACACGTTGTAGCGGATGATGTTCCCGCTGTTCAGATTCGCGCCGGTCTTGCCATAGGCCAGGTATCCGGCACCGGCATTGTGATGGCTGTAGTTGTACTGCAGCACCGAATTGGAGGTCTGGATGTCGAGGTCGAAGCCCCCGCCGTCGCCATTCGAGGTGCTGTTAGAATGGGAGACATTATGCTGGATGACCACTCCCGTCGAGCTGTAGGCCCAGATCCCGACCGGACCTTCGTCATGCGGATTCAGCGCCCCGTTGTGATGCGCCGTGCAGCGCTCGATCAGCCCCCCGCTCACGCCGCCGAGGGCGATGCCGCTGCCCGTGTTCCCGCTGCTCTCCGGATCGCCGGTCTGATCGCTGGCAATGCAGTTCCTTACGACGACATCGACGAGCGCTTGGGTCGAACCCGGATAAGCGAAGGTCTCGATCCCGCAGTGCCGGTTGTGGTGAGCATTCACCCCTGAGATGAGCACATCGCGATAGCCGGTGTTTCCGTTGTAGCCACCCACCACCACTCCCCGGTCGCCGAAGCCGCTTACCTCCACTTCATCGATACGGATGTGCTGGAACTTCAGATCGCCCGGCAGGTCCGCATACACGGTGATCCCGCTGCCCGAATTCGTGGAAGTGCCCTCTGCCGTCACTCCCGAGCCCTGGACACTGAGGCGGCTGATCTCGATGCCGCCGCAGTTGTAGGCCACGATCGCACCTTGATCGCCCGCGTTGATCGTAGCCCGCCCGCTCCCGCTGCTGGTGATCACCACCGGCGCGATCAGATTCCCCTGCTCATCCGTGCCGGAGTCTTCCGGCCCTAGCACCAGCTTCCCGGAGAAGCTCATGCCCCCCGCCAGCAGGATCCGGTCGCCCGGCGCGAAGTCCGCCGCATTCAGCGCGGTGAACGCGGCCTGGGAACTCACCTCGTAGTCCAACCCCATCGCCGCATCGGCCCAAGCAAGGCACGGCAGCAGCGCGCAAAGAAGCCTGCGCGCTCGGTGAACCTCCGTGATCTCGGTTGTCGGCTGCATTCGTCCCCCCCGGAAAAAGCGCGGGGAACAAAGCACCCGAAGTGCCACAAGTCGATCAAATTAAAGAAGATATAACTAGGATACCTTAAACTCTAGTCCTCTTCCTCCCGCCGTTTCTTGGCTTCATCCCCCGTGATCAGGAAGACGATTTCTCCCTTCGGGGCGTGCTGCTTGAAATACGCGGCCAATTCCGCCGCCGTGCCGCGGTGGTAGGTTTCGAACTTCTTCGTCAGCTCCCGCGCCACGCAGCAGCGCGCTGCGGGGTGCTTCTCCGCGAGCAACTCCAAGGTACCGAGCATGCGGTGGGGCGACTCGAAGAAGATGCTCGTGCCCTCGATCTCCAGCGACTCTTCCATCACCGAGAGACGGCGGCCCTTCTTGATCGGCAGGAAGCCAAGAAAGCGGAAGGCATGAACGGGGAAGCCCGAGCCGACCAAAGCCGTGAGCACCGCCGATGGCCCGGGCAGCACCTCGAAGGGGATGCCCTGCTCGATGCAGGCCTGCACCACCCGGTAGCCCGGATCGGAGACCGCCGGCATGCCCGCATCCGTCACCACCGCGATGGTCTCGCCCGCCCGTGCCGCGTCTAACAACTCCGGCAGACGTCGTACTTCGTTGTGGTCGTGCAGCGAGACCAGCGGCTTGCCGGTGATTCCCAGCCGCGAGAGCAGCGGCGCGGAGTGGCGCGTGTCCTCGCAGGCGATGCGGCTCGCCTCTTTCAGCACCTCGATGGCGCGGAGCGTGATATCCCCCATGTTACCGATCGGGGTCGGCACCAGCACGAATCGGCCCGCGGCGCGGTCTTCAGACATTACGTTGCGCTCAGAAGCCGTTCGCGATCCGCGAGACAAGGCTGTCGCTGGCGCGTTGCAGCGCATCCGGCAGCGCGTTGTTGCGCGAGGTCTGGAGATTCGAATCCACGAAGAAACGGCTGCTACCGGTGGAGAGACCGGAAGCCAGCACCTTCTTCGAGTCGGTGACATCGACGAGCTTCCAGGTCAGCGTGACCGTATTCTGGAGTTCCTCCGGGCGGAGCGTGTCGAGCCGCGTGGAGCGGATCGCCATGTAGTCGATCGTGTGCACCGTGCCCTCGAGCACGGCATCCGCCTTGTCGCGGTTGGTGATGCGGTAGGTGCCGTCGAGCACGATCGCATCGGTGGT
The DNA here is from genome assembly GCF_025950095.1 of Luteolibacter rhizosphaerae. Classification (NCBI taxonomy): domain Bacteria; kingdom Pseudomonadati; phylum Verrucomicrobiota; class Verrucomicrobiia; order Verrucomicrobiales; family Verrucomicrobiaceae; genus Neoluteolibacter; species Neoluteolibacter rhizosphaerae. The sequence continues at coordinate 204,665 of NZ_JAPDDR010000010.1, forward strand.
GGAGCTGGTCGCGAGCGCCTCCGCACGAGGGTGCAGGGTATCGTTGCGGAACATCGGCACGCAGATGTTCTTCACCTCGCGCAACGCGGTGGGCTTCGCGCCGCCGAGCTGGTAACCGGTGCAGGAAGTCGCAGCGAGCGCGGCGATGGGCAGAAGGTAGGCGAGTCGCATGGAGTGCTGCGGTGGGGATCAGTTGCCGAGGGCGGCGAGACGGGCCTTGGCCTTGTCATGGAGCGCGCCGGACTTCGCCTTGTTCACCACTTCCTCGTAGTAGAAGCGGGCCGATCCGTGGTCGCCCTTGCGCTCGTAGAACTCGGCGATCTCGTAGGAACGCTGGATGTCCTGGCCGCCGATGTTCGACATCAGCTTGCGGGCCTCACCCACGCGGTGGTGACCGGGATATTGGCGCACGTAGTCCTGCAGGGACTCGCGGGCACGGTCGAGGTTCGCTTGGTCCTGGTTGCCGCGGCGGGCTTCATCCAGCAGGATCTTGCCGATGCGGAACTGGCCTTCTGGCGCTTCCTTGCTGTCGGGATACTCGATCACCAGTTCGCGGTAGGCGGCGATCGCCTTGGCGGAGCCCGAGGAGTTGCCTTGGCTTTCCCACACTTCGCCGATGGTGAATTGGGCCTTGGCCGCGGTGGAGGAACGCGGGGCGTTCGAGCGCACCTTGCCCAGCATCTCGGCGATCTTCTCGTTCGAGATCGAGGCTTTCAGGCCTAGGAAGCTGGTCTTCACGTGACCATCCGCCGCGGACTGCGCCATCGCCGCCTGGCGGCTGAGCGCCTTCTCGTAGAGGTTGCTGTTGTTATAGCGGGAGATGAATTCCTGATAGGCGTCGAAGGCCTTGCGCACGTCGCCTTCCTGCTCCAGCAGCTCGCCCTGGCGGAAGCGGGCTTCCGGGGCGCGGGTGGAGACCGGCATCTCGTCGCCGATCGTGTCGTAGAGCTTGATCGCCTTGGAGCGCTTGCCGTCGCGCTCGGCGGACTGGGCTTGGCTGAACATCGCTTCAGCACGCTCGTTGTTAGGAGCGGAGCGGCCTACCAGCGGCGGGAGATCGGCATCATCTCCACAGGAAGCCAGAATCACCGCCATGGCGGGAAGAACGAGGCGAGGAAATCGCATGCGGGGAAAATAGGAAGGCCGGGAAGCCCGCGGAAAGTCAAATCCACGCGGCAGGCATCAGGCACCCCCGAGTTCGGCGGAACGGCGGGCTGCAACATGCACCGCCTCGATGAAGGCGGAGCGCATCCCATGGCGCTCCAATTCCGCCAATCCGGCGATGGTCGTGCCCCCGGGAGAGGCCACCATGTCCTTGAGCGCACCGGGGTGAATGCCCGTCTCCAGCACCATGGCCGCCGCCCCCAGAACCGTCTGGGCCGCCAGTTTCAGTGCCTCCGCCCGCGGCAGGCCGGCGCGCACCCCGCCGTCCGCCATTGCCTCGATCATGATGTAGACGAAGGCGGGACCACTGCCGGAGAGCCCGGTCACCGCGTCCATGAGGGATTCCGGCAGCTCGACCGCCAGCCCCACGGAGCCTAGCAGCAGGCGTGCGGCCTCTGCATCGGTCGAGTTCGCGGCCTTGCCCAGACAGAAAGCCGCCGCCCCCTTCCCGACCAAGGCCGGGGTATTCGGCATGCAGCGCACCACCCGCACCCCCGCGGGCACCCGTGCCTCGATCCAAGCGGTGGTGAGCCCCGCTGCCACCGAGATCAGGCGGCTTTCCTTCGCCGGCAGCCAGCCCAGCGCAGCCTCCGCATGCTGGGGCTTGGTGCAGAGCAAATAGGTGTCCGCCTCCATCGCGCCGATGGTATCGACAACATGGGCTCCGGTGGCGGCGGCGAAGGCCTTGGCCGCGTCCGGGTGGGGATCGCATCCCGTCACCTGCTCCGCTTGGAGAGCGCCCGAACGAATGGCTCCCTCCACCAGGGCGCTGCCCATCTTCCCGCAACCGATTACGCCGAGTTTCATGTCGCGGCAGGCTATCGCGCCCGCCCCGCCGCCTGAAATCCCAAATTCCGTCCCCGATACGAATCCCCCGCCCCGTGGGATTTGCCTTGAGGCGGCGGTGCGGAGCGACATCGTTCGGCGCATGAGATACTTCGTGGCGCTCCTCGCCTCCCTCGGCCTCGCGACAGCAGCGGAAGAATCCACGATTCCCGGCGTCGATGCCCTGATCTCCGCCCGCGTGAAAGCGCTGCCGGAGCCCGGCCCGGTGCCGATTCCGAAGGGCCTCACCATGGCGATCACCGCCACCGATGCGAAGGCGCAGAAGCACGTGCTGGATGGTATCTCGAATCTCCACGGCGGCTGGGACTTCGAGGCCTACCGCCATTTCGTAGCCGCTCTGAAGCTCGACTCCGAGTGCCTGATGGCCCACTGGGGCGTCGTGATCGCCCTGATCGACCCGGAACCGGAACTGGTCCCGATCCGCACCGCCGCCCTGAAGCGGATGGTCGAACTGGTCGAGCAGGAGGCTGGCACCGAGTTGGAGCGGAGTTATGCCTACGCCGTGGGGGTTTTCTTCAATAACGGCCCCGCCGCCTGCTCGGATGCCTTCCGCAAGGTTTCCGAGAAGTTCCCGAACGATCCCCAGCTCAAGCTGATGCAGGCCGCCTTCGGACGCGGCGGCTACGATGACACCGGCAGCCCGACCCCCGATCAGGAGCGCTCGGAGACGCTGCTGGATGAGATGCTCACGAAGGATCCGGACAACCCGCTCTTCCTGAATGCTTTCCTCACGATCCGGGCGGAAGCCCCGGACCTGCGCGGGGATCTGGCCCGGGCCCGTCGCCTCTGCGAGGTAGCTCCCGGCTATGCTCCTTTCCTCCATCTCCTCGGCCACTATGAGGTGCGCACCGGGAATATCGCCCAAGGGATCGAGGCCTTCCGCCAATCCGGCGAGGCCTACAGCCAGTGGATGAAGGCCTCCGGCGTGTCCCACAGCGACTGCCCCGGCTGGGTAAAGGCGGAGTGCTACCGCGCCGCCGCCTTGGCCTCGAAGGGCGACTACAATAGCGCCCTCGCCGTGGCCAAGACCGTAGCCGCCATTGAGGTGCCGCCATCGGAAGCCCGCCGCGAGGGAGCTCAGCTCCTGCTCTGGGAAGGCCGCACCCTGGCCACCCGGCTGCTCATGCGCCGCAACCTGCCCGGCGATACCGACAAGGCCATCGAGGCCCTGCCGAAGCCGGAGAAGCAGAAGGCCTACGAAAAGGAGAAGCGCACCCACTGCTCTTGGTTCTATCAAGGCCTCGCCTTCCTGCTCGAATCCCGCAAGCGCGTGGAGCAGAAGAACCTGCAGGAAGCTCAGGAGATCGCTTCCGCCCTCACGCTGCATGGCGAAAAGATGGCGGAGAACCGCGATGCCGCCGCCGCCGCGGGCGAGCGCTCGGCATGGATCCGCGCCTTCAAGGCACTGGAGATTTCCGCCAGCGAGCTGCGCGGCCTGATGGCCATGGCCGGTCCGAAGGATGGCATCGGCTCCGCCTTCAACTGGTATCGCGCCGCTCTGGATCGCCAGACCCCGGCTTCCATGATGATGCCGCCCACCGTCCTGCTCCCGATGGAAGCTCGCCTCGGCGAATACTATTTGGCCAAGGGCGATGCGAAGGCCGCCGTGGACATCCTGATCGAAGGTCAGGGCAAGCACACCAACGACATCGAGATCCTCACCCGCCTCCAGCAGGCCTACGTGAAGGCAGGCCACGCCGACCAAGCCAAGGGCATCGCCGAGGAAATCGAGAAGGTGAAGACCGAGTGAACCGGCCTCCCAACCTGGACACCTTCGCAACGTGCTAGCCTTCTCGACCTGTTGGAACAACTCCCGTCACCACGACGGCGAGGCGATGATCGACGAGATCGTAGCGATGGGTTTCCGGAATATCGAACTCTCCCACGGCATGACCGTGGCCAAGATCCCGGGGATCCGGAAGGCCTATGCCGCGGGCAAGTTCACCTGCTCCGGCGTGCACAACTACTTTCCCTCCCCGGTGGAGGTGATGATCGATGCGCCGGACGCTTACGAATACACCTCGCACCGGCCCTTCGATCGCCAGCGGGCGATGGAGATGACCCTCAAGACCCTCGAACTCGCCGCAGAGTTCAAGGCGCACTACGTGGTGCTGCACATGGGCTCGGTGCCGCTGAACACCCGCAAGTGGACCAAGCGGCTCACCGCCATCGTCGCCGAGCAAGGCCGCAACGGCCCGGAGTATGCCGCGGAGAAGATCGCCTTCGTGAAGAAGCGGGAGAAGATCGCCCCGCTCTACTATCAGCGTGCGATCGAGGCGCTCGAACAGATCGCGGAGAAGGCAGCTGAATATGGCGTGAAACTCGCGGTGGAGTCCCGCTCGCGCTACGAGGACATGCCGAACGAGCGCGAGATGGTGCGTCTGCAGGAGCACTTCGCGGACAATCCCTGGGTCGGCTACTGGCACGACTTCGGCCACGTGCAGCTCAAGCATAACCTCGGCCTGTTAGACCACCCCGAGTGGCTGCGGCGGATCTCCCCCTACATCATCGGCGGCCACCTCCACGATGTGCAGTGGCCGGAGCGGGATCATCGCACGCCCTTCACCGGCACTCTCGATTACAAGGAGCTGCTCCCCTTCTTCCCCGAAGGCTGCCCGATCATCTGGGAACTCAGCCCGACCCGCAAGACCGAGGAGATCCTGCAGGCTGCGACCGTCTGGGACCACAGCTTCCCGGAACGCCGGCGCTGACAGGCCATCCCAACTTTCGCCTATGAAGGGGCGATCGATTCAGTTATCTGATCCCGATTCCCGCATCAGGATCGATGTCGCGCCCCCATCGCCGCTGGAGAAGCCGCTTGGGCTTTCTGTGGAGAAAGCCGGGAGGCCTGTCGCTTTCGCTCTCCCTCGCCCTTCACCTGATCCTGCTGGTGATCGCCTATTTCTGGATCACGGGCGTGGCCATTCCCGGCCTTGGACCTACGGAGTTCCCCTTCCTGCCGAAGAGCGGCGGAGGTGGCACGCCGGACCTCAAACCCTCGGCGAAGAAAGTCCAGGGCAGGACACTCCATGAACTCGGCCGGGTGGCAGCGCGGGATACGGCCAGCCTTACGACCCTTCCGGAAAATTTCCCTGCCCTTCAAGCACCGCAACCGCTCGCCTTCAATTCAGGGAGTCTCAGCGGCGGACTCGGTGGTAGCGGTGCCGGAGGTGGAAAGGGCTCCGGCCAAGGCAAGGGCATAGGGTCTGGCTCCGGGATCGGTTCCAGCCTCGGGGGTGGCGGGATGAATCCCTTCGGCATGCTCGAAGCACCGGAAAGCGCCTTGGAGGGAACCTTCTTCGACATGAATAGCACCGCGACAGGTGCCTTCCGCGTGATGCATTACCCGGAGTTTCACAAGCTGGTGCACCGCTTCGTTTCCGGCGGCTGGGATCGCTCCCAGCTCAAACCCTACCTCCAGGCACCGCGGACGCTCTATCTGGAGAAGCTCTACCTCCCTGCCGGAAAAGCGCGCCGTGCTCCGGCGGCCTTCGGACAGGTGCCGGACGAGAAGCCCTGCTGGATCGTGCTCTACCGCGGCACGATCATCGCGCCGAAGTCCGGCAAGTTCCGCTTCGTGGGTGCTGGGGACGACGTGTTGGTAGTCCGCTTCAATGGCGCGAATGTCTTCGACCACGGCTACTTCCAAGGCACCAAGCCCTTCGCGCCTATCCGCCCACCGAGGTTTGGCCAGAAGCAGCCCGAGATCGCCTCCGATCCCCCTCCGCCGCCCGACCCTGTCACGCTCTATCAGTATGCAAGCACGGTGGATTGGAACGGCAACCTCGGCGGCATGGCGGCGGGCAGGGAGTTTGAGGTCGTGGCGGGACAGAAGTATCCCGTGGAGATCCTCATCGGGGAGAGCCAGGGAGGACTCTTCGCCGCCGCACTCCTGATCGAAGAAGTCGGAACGACCTATCGGAAGACGCCTCAAGGCTCGCCCGTCCTGCCCCTCTTCCGCACCGCACCGAGCGTCCCGACGAAGCTCCCGGGCGATAACGCACCGCCCTTCGATCCCGAGGGGCCGGTGTGGAAGACCACGGGCGAGCGGACCGGAATCTAAGTCACCGGCGCGGGAATGCGAAAGTTCTACCGCATTGCGTCCGGTATCCGCTTCGCTAGATTCCCACACCATGCGCCACACGCTCCTCGCCGCTGCCATTCTCTCCACGATTCTCCCCGCCACCGCCAAGCCGGGCACGGAGATCGTCGCCGAAGGATTCAACCGCCCGGTCTGGGTCGGTGCCCCTTCCCATGTGAAGGACCGCCTATGGGTGATCGAGCAGGACGGCCGGATCTGGGTGATCGATGCCAAGAGCGGCGAGAAGCAGAAAGAGCCTTTCCTCGACATCGCGGATCAGGTCCGCCGCCGTGGCAATGAGGAGGGCCTGCTCGGCTTGGCCTTCGCCCCGGATTTCGAGAAGTCCGGCCTCTTCTACGTGAACTTCGTGGACAAGCAGCAGAACACCCGCATCTCCCGCTTCAAGGCGGCGGGCCCGGACTACAACAAGGCCGACCGCGAGAGCCAGGAGATCCTGCTGTCCTTCAAGCAGGACTTCGACAACCACAACGGCGGCTGGATCGCCTTCGGCCCGGACAAGATGCTCTACGTGGGCAATGGCGACGGTGGCAGCGGGGATGACCCGAAGCAGCGCGCCCAAGCCATGGATACCTACCTCGGCAAGATCCTGCGCCTCGATGTCTCCCCGGCCTCCGGCTACGAGGTGCCGAAGGACAATCCCTTCGTCGGTAAGTCCGGCGTGAAGCCGGAGATCTGGGCGCTCGGGGTGCGGAATCCTTGGCGCTGTTCCTTCGATAGCAAGACCGGCGACTTCTGGATCGGCGATGTCGGACAGAACAAGTGGGAGGAGATCAACTACCTGCCCAAGGGCAAGGGCGCGGGCTCGAACTTCGGCTGGCGTCTGCGCGAAGCCGACAAGCCGAACCCTAACAAGGGCATCGCCGGGGACAAGCCGGAGAATAACGTGGAGCCGGTGTATGTCTACGAGCACGGCACCAAGGGCGACGAAGGCCTCTCCGTCACCGGCGGCTACGTCTACCGCGGCCCCGTGAAGGAACTCGAGGGCCGCTACATCTTCGGCGACTATAACAACCGCCGCGTCTGGTCCTTCATCCTCAAGGGCGGCAAGGCGACTTCCTTCAAGGACCACACCGACGAGTTCACCCCGGAGAAAGGCCGCATGGGGATGATCTCCTCCTTCGGCGAGGATTCCGCGGGGAACGTTTACATCGTCGATCACGGCGGCCCGATTCTCCGGATCGTGGACAAGTGATCCCGGTATAAGGCGCCAAGATTATCGTTGTCCCCTTGGTGGGTCGGCGCATGCTGGCGGAAGGCGGTGGAATCCTGAAAAGGGCTCCGCGCCTCCCGCCACCAAAACCCACCCATGCAACGGCCCCTCGCTTTTGCCTGCCTCCTCGCGACCGCGGCACCGCTCTTTGCCGCGCCGCGCGTCCACATCGCCCTACCCGAGCGCTGCCGTCTTCTCACCCGGCAGTTCTTCGACCTGCGGGTGGAGGCCACCGATCTTGCCGACACCGAGGCGACACTCATACTTCGCGACGAGAAGGGCCGCGACATCACCGCTGCCTTCGGTCCGCCGGATGAAGTCAGCAGCGACAACGATCATCTGCCCGCCAGCCTCGACCGTGCCTGGACCTTCCGCGCGAAGAGCTTCGCCACCGAAGGAATCAAGACCGTGATGGCCGAAGTTAGCGATTCCACCGGCACCAGCCGGGACTCGCGCCGGATCGGGGTGCAGCGCTTCAAAGCCCGTCCGCCGGGTAAGAAGAACCTGATCCTCTTCATCGGCGATGCGATGGGCGAATCCTATCGCGATGCCGGACGCCTCGTGGCGGGCAGCACCGGCGGCGGCATGCGCGGCGGCTTCTTCGATGAACTGCTGCAGATGGACCGCATGCCCTACACCGGCACGGTGCTCACCCACGCGCACAATGCGGTGGTGCCGGATTCCGCGAACACGGCCAGCGCCTGGGCATCCGGCAACAAGACCACCAACGGCGCCCTCAACGTCTTCCCCGACAACAACGACTGGCGCAGCACCGAGGCCGCCTTCCTCGACAACCCGCGCTTCGAGACACTCTGGAGCTATCTCAAGCGTCTCCATGGCTACCGCACCGGGATTGTCACCACGACCGAGGTGACCGATGCCACTCCGGCAGCGGAAGGCGCCTACGTGGGCTACCGCACCCTGCACAAGGTGATCGCCAGACAATTCGTGGACGGAACTTTCATGCCGGGCCCGGCCTTCGACGTGATCCTCGGCGGCGGCAAGGACCACTTCGACATGCGGACCATCGAGACGAGCGGCGACACCCGGAACCTGATCGACGAACTCGTGACCCGGGGCTACACGCAGGTGAAGGACCGCGGCGAACTGAACGCCTTGAACGAGCCCCCGGAGCTCTTGCTGGGCCTCTTCAGTTCCTCCGCCATGACCGTGGCCTACGACAAGCTCGGCTACACGCGCCCTCCCGGCGAGTTCTCCACCTTCCATCCGGCCTTCCCGAACCAGCCCTTTCTGGAAGAGATGACTGCCAAGGCGATCGCCACGCTCTCCAAGGACGAGCGGCCTTTCATCCTGATGGTGGAGGGCGGCATGATCGACAAGCAGTCCCACGGCAACCACGCCGCCGGCACCATCTGGGACGTGATCGAATTGGATCGCGCCATTGGCGTGGGCCGCAGCTACGCCCGGGAGGAAAAGAAACGGAAGACCCTGCTCATCGCCACGGCGGATCACAACCAGACCATGCAAGTCTTGGGCATGGTCGACACCACCGTGCCCGAGGCCTTGGAGAACCTGCGCTCCGGGTCGGGTTTCACCGGCTTGGTCACCGGCGCTGTCTGGGGATTCCCGGACTACCCAGCCGATCCCGCGAGCGGCTACCCCCGCAACGACAACCGCTACCGCCTCTCGCTGGGATTCCGCACCCACGACCATACCGGCACACCCGTTCCGCTCTCCGCAGAAGGCCCGGGTGCGAGCCTCTTCACCGGGACCTGGGACCAAACCGACCTCTTCTTCAAGATGGCCCGGGTTCTGGACAGCGACACGACCAAGCTGGACCGCTTGGAACGCGAGAAGGCACGGCTGAAGATCGTGGACCAAAACTACGCCGAGACACCTTGAGCAATTGATAGCTCGGTTTTCAGAGAGACCGGGGAGCCACCATGCCGATTTTACCTTAAGAATGGCAATTTTCGGTCAAACGCTCGGCAGGGATTTGCAAATTTGACGAAAAACTTCACATTTTCGCATTGCTCAAGAGACACAACCACCCCATCTTCCCTCCCCCAACCCCGATTTTGCCATGAGCAAAGAGAAACTCGACGGCGCACAAGCCCTGATCAAAACGCTCGATGACCTCGGTATCGAGTACATTTTCGGCTACTCCGGCGGAGCGGCGATTCCCATCTTCGACGCGCTTGAGACGGTCAAGACGAAGATGAAGTTCATCCTCGTCCGCCATGAGCAAGGCGCTGTCCACATGGCCGATGGCTATGCCCGCGCCACCGGCAAGCCCGCCGCGGTGCTCGTGACCTCCGGCCCGGGCGCCGGCAACACGGTGACCGGCCTGATGACCGCGATGATGGACTCCGTGCCCATGATCGTGCTCTCCGGCCAGACCGTCACTTGGATGCTCGGCAAGGACGCCTTCCAGGAGGCTGACATCTTCGGCATCACGATGCCGGTGGTGAAGCACAACTATCTGGTGAAGGACACCAACTCCCTGCCCCGCATCGCCCGCGAGGCCTACCACATCGCCACCACCGGCCGCCCCGGCCCGGTGCTGATCGATATCCCGAAGGACGTGTCCTCCGGTGCCTTCACCGGCCCGATGAACCCGCCTTTCAACCTGCCCGGCTACGATCCGAGCGGTGCCTTCAAGATCGACCGCGACAAGGTGAAGGAAGCCGCCGCGCTGATCGCCAAGGCCAAGCGCCCGGTGATCCTCGCCGGTCAGGGCGCCATGATCGCCCGCGCCGACAAGGAGCTTCGCCACTTCGCAGAAACGCTCGGTGCCCCGGTGACCTCTACCCTGCTCGGCAAGGGCGTGTTCCCGGAGACCCACCCGCTCTCGCTCGGGATGCTGGGCATGCACGGCACCGCCTACGCGAACAAGGCGATGATCGAGTGCGACCTGCTGATCAACATCGGCTCCCGCTTCGACGACCGCATCATCGGCAATCCCGCTAAGTTCTGTAAGGACGCGAAGATCATCCACATCGACATCGATCCGGCCGAGGCAAACAAGATGATCCAGCCCGACGTGATGATCGTCGGCGACGCGAAAGCGGCTCTGGCAGAGATCAACGAGAAGGTCGGCAAGCTCGAAACCTCCGAGTGGCTGGCCAAGCTGGACGGCTACAAGAAGAAATACCCGCTGAACTACAAGAAGCAGGGCGGCCTGCGCATGCAGCAGGTGATCGACGAGCTCTATGAGCTGACCGAAGGTAAGGCGATCGTCTCCACCGACGTGGGCCAGCACCAGATGTGGGCCGCGCAGTTCTACAAGAACAGCGAGAGCTTCCACTGGCTGTCCTCCGGCGGCGCCGGCACCATGGGCTTCGGCTTCCCGGCCGCCATCGGCGCGCAGCTTGCCCACCCGAAGAAGACCGTCATCTCCATCTCCGGCGACGGCGGCTTCCAGATGACCCTGTTCGAACTCTCCACCGCAGCCATCCACAAGCTGCCGATCAAGATCGTGGTGCTGAACAACCACTACCTCGGCATGGTGCGCCAGTGGCAGGAGCTCTTCTTCGAAAACCGCGAGAGCGGTGTGGACCTCGTGGGCAACCCCGACTTCTGCAAGCTCGCCGCGGCCTACGGCATCCCGAGCGTCTTCATCAAGCGCCCGGCGGACGTGACCAAGCAGCTTGAGAAAGCGTTGGCCTACAACGACGGCCCGATCCTCATCCACGCCGAGTGCGTGAAGACCGACAACGTGTTCCCGATGATCCCGGCCGGTGCCGCTCTCGAGGACATGATCACCGAGCCACCGAAGACCAAGATGGAGAAGCCCGTGGGCTCCACGTGATATGGCTGAACGCGGATCGGGATGGCAGCCATCACCGCTGCCTCCCGTCCCCAAGCCTTCACCGACTATCTACCATCTTCCATCCACCATCTCGAAATGTCTCAGACCATCGTTACCACCGAAGAACCCGGCACCGGTTTCATCCCGCGCCGTGGAGCGGTTCACACGCTGTCCATCCTCGTGAACAACGAGCCCGGCGTGCTCATGCGCATCTGCCAGGTGTTCTCACGCCGCGGTTTCAACATCGACTCGCTCGTCGTTTCCGAAGGGCGTAACGCGAACTTCTCGCGCATGACCATCGGCATCAGCGGCGACCCGCAGGGTCTCGACCAGATCATCAAGCAGGTCTCCAAGCTGATCGATGTCATCCACTGCTTCGAGCACACCTCCGCGGACTCCGTGACCAAGGAGATGATCCTCATCAAGATCAAGTGCTCCCCGGCAGACCGCTCGCAGGCGCTCCAGATCACCGAACACTTCGGCGGCAAGACCGTGGACCTCACCCCGGTTTCCATGATCGTCATGATCACCGGTGACAGCCCGAAGGTGGATGCCGCAGTAGGCATGTTCTCCCAGTTCGAGATCATCGAGACCGTCCGTACCGGCAAGGTCGTGATGGCCCGCGGCGAGCAGGCGACCTGATCCGACGCCAACGTTTACATTCAATTGCATGAGGCCCTCTGCCGTCCGGCAGAGGGCCTTTTTCGTGCCTGCGGGGATCAACACTTTCGTCACAAAGCACGGTTTTTCCTTCCGCCGTGGCATCAGCACTGCTTTAATGAACATTAGTTTTCGGGACTCGCGTCCCGATCTCACCCCCTTTGTCCCTGCACTCCCCGATGAAACTACTCTGCTCTTTCCTTGCTATCGGCGTGGCCTGCTTGGCCGCCGAATCACAGGCCGCCGTGGTTGCGGGCTGGAACTTCAACACCCTGACCACAGCAACCAATAACGGAACTACCTACTCGGCTTCAAGCGGTGCGGGCACTCTGACAGTAGGGGTCACGGCTTCGGACCAAGCCGGTGGCAACCGGGGCATCAACTCCTTCGCGGGAACCGCAGTCAACGCAATCGCCGGTGACGCCAACGGACAAGCGCTCACCATCCAAGGCGGTGCCTTGGAAACGACCACGCCGGTCGAGAACAACGGCGCGACCGTGACCATCGAGGTCAACCTGACTTCCTTCGAAGACATAATCTTGAGCTTCGCGACCCAGCGCACCAGCACCGGCTTCAACTTGAACCAACTTGCCTGGTCAACGGACGGCACCACCTTCACGGACTTCGGGACCGCCTACAACCCGGCGACCTCGTTCGCGGTGCAAAGCTTCGACCTCTCCGCCATCTCGGAGATCGAGAACCAAGCCACTGTTTTTTTCCGGCTAACCCTAACCGGCGCAACCAGCAATGCGGGCAACAACCGCATCGACAATATCCAGATCAACGCGGTTCCCGAACCCGCTGCCGCCCTGCTCGGCTCGATCGGTCTGATCGCCTTGCTGCGCCGCCGCCGCGGCTGATCCGCTTGGACAATTTCCGAAAACCCGGTCCGCAACCCGCGGCCCGGGTTTTCTTTTGCCCGCTCAGCGCACCAGCCCTCTCGCCCGCGCTTCCGCCATCGGGATCGGCTTGGCCTCGCATACCTGTCGCCAGCCGGGAAAGCTCCACTTGTTCGGGAAGCCCCGGCACTGTTCCGGCTTCACCGGATGGATACGGCAGCCGCCATCCACGAGCATGATGCACTCGTGATTCTCCTTCTCGATCAGCGAGAGGCCGTTGCGGTTCGTGCGGAGCCGCGTGTAGGTGGCGATGAAGTCTTGCTCCGACATCCCCAAGGAGGCGGATATAGACGCGATCTCATCTTCCTCGATCCTCACGTCCCCCGGCCACTTGCAGCAGGCGGTGCAGCGCTGGCAGACGTAGAAGTGATCCGGATCCAAAAAGGTATCGCGGTTGCCCGGGCTGCCATGGGAAGGCTCGCGACTCGGGCCCCCATCCTCAGCGGGAGACATAGGTCGGCTGCGACTGCTTGTAGTAGTGATTCACCCGACTGAGGAACCAGCGCCATTTGCTGCCCGGCCGGCCGTTATCCAGCAGGAAGTGCGGGCAGTTCTTGTTAGCCGGATTCTTGCCGGCCCGCGGCCAATGGTAGTGCGGCACCACGCGGCTCAGCGGGATGCCATTCTCGCGCATCAGCTTCGCCGTGAGCATGGCCGTGCGCTCGATGGTGGTGGAGCGGCTGCTGCCGCGATGCTCGCACATCTCGATACCGATCGAGAGACGGTTACCCGGGCCGCCGAAGTCCGCGTGCTCGCCCTGCTCGGTCACCGGCATGTGCTGGATCGCCACGCGGTCATCCACCGTGTAGTGCCAGATCAAATAGCCGATGCGGTTGCCACCCTTGCGCTTCGGGGAACGCAGGGCACCGCGCTTTAACGCCACCGAGTGACGCTCGGCATCCGCCGAGTAATTCTGGGTGGAGTGAATCGTGATATACTGCGGTCGCATCGGCCGCACCACCTTGCGGCCGTGGGTGCCGCGCGGGACCATGTCCACCTTCAGGTTCAGCCGCGAGAAATTGACAGTCCCTCCGCCGGAGGGCGTGGAGACGGCGTGGGTCTGCCCGGAAACCAAGGGCGAACCGCCGCGGAGTCCTACCACTTCATCCCGATGCCCCGGCAGCGGTTCCACTTGTGTGCAGTGAAAGCAGGCCAGCGAGAACACCAGCATCGCCGCCACGAAAGGAAACTTCATGTGGCTACGCCCTACCACGAAAACGAGTGGCCCGAAAAGCCGGAAAAATTAGCAAATCCAAAGCAATCCCAAGGTCACGGACCCTCCGATCATCTGCCGTAAAAGTCTTCGACAACGCCACACGATCACATGTTCAGCCCCAAACCATCAGGGTTGGAGGGCAGTCATCAGGAGTTCCAACCCAGCCCCTAGTCGTGGTCTGCACTTCAAACGACGCGAAGGACCGAATATTTTCAGCAACCAACTGAACCTAAACGATGAAACACCACAAATAGCCCTTGGCACGCCGACTGCTTTTTCGGGCTTCCAGCAGTTAGGGCCTATTCGGACCCCCGCTGTACAATCCATCCGAAACCGAGTCGACATGAGCCTGAAAACACGATTGGTACGCGGCGCCTGTGCGTTTGCTGCCGCAACAATGATGGTCCTACCACTGGCCCCGAGTGCCAGCGCGCAGGAGGAAACCCCTGCCCCGCCCCCGGCGGAGGCACCAGCGGCGGAGGCCCCGGCCGCCGCCACGCCAACCGTGGAAGAACGCCTGGCCGACATCGAAGCCTACATGAACAACGTGCCGCGCCCGGAGAAGGCCAGCGGTGCGGAATCGCTGGTCGCGGGCCCCGGCCCCGGCCACAACGCTTGGCAGATGGTCAGCACCGCGCTGGTGCTCTTCATGACCCTGCCCGGTCTCGCCCTCTTCTACGGTGGTCTCGTCCGCCGCAAGAACGTGCTCTCCGTCCTGGCCCAGTGCCTCGGCTGCGCGTGCATGATCACCCCGCTCTGGTGGCTCTGCGGTTACTCGCTCGCCTTCGGTGCCGGTAACGCCTTCATCGGCGACATGTCCTACGCGATGTTCAAGGGCGTCGAGCCTAACAACGTTGGAGCAGGCTTCGTCTGGATCTCGGACAGCATGTGGGCCATGTTCCAGCTCACCTTCGCGATCATCACCCCGGCTCTGATCGTGGGTGCCATCGCGGAGCGCATGAAGTTCATCTCCATCATGGTCTTCATCCTCATCTGGATGTTCGCCGTTTACTTCCCCTTCGCCCACATGGTCTGGTCCACCACCGGCCTCATGTGCGGTCCGCTTAACGGAGACGCCGCGATCAAGGCGATCGACTTCGCCGGCGGCACCGTGGTCCATATGACCTCCGGCTGGAGCGCCCTGGTGCTCTGCATCATCCTCGGCAAGCGCCACAACGTGGGCAAGGAGCCGATGAGCCCGCACAGCATGGTGCTCTGCATGGTCGGCACCGGCATGCTCTGGGTCGGCTGGTATGGCTTCAACGCCGGCTCCGCTCTCGGTGCCGACGGCATCGCTTCCAATGCCTTCGTGACAACCACCCTCTGCGCTGGCACCGCCGGTCTCTTCTGGGCACTCGCCGAGTGGATCCTGAAGGGCAAGCCCAGCGTGCTCGGCTTCTGCTCCGGTATCGTCGCCGGCCTGGTGGTCATCACGCCGGCCGCGGGCTTCGTGACCGCCACCTCAGCCGTCATCATGGGTGTCCTCGCCGGTGTGGTCTGCTTCGTGGCTTGCGCTTACCTGAAGAAGGCCCTCGGTTACGATGACGCTCTCGACACCTTCGGTGTTCACGGCATCGGTGGCACCATGGGGGCAATCCTCACTGGCGTGTTCGCCTCTCCGGCTGTTCACCCGGTGCTCGGTCCCAAGGACGCTGGCGGCATGGACCTCATGCCCGGCCTCCTCATGAACCAGCTCAAGGCAGTCGGCCTGACCGTCGTCTGGAGCGTGGTGGCCACCGCTGTCATCGCCCTGATCGTGAAGGCGATCCTCGGCCTCCGCCCGGATATTGAAACCGAAACCGCCGGCCTCGACCTCGCCGACCACGGCGAAGCAGGTTACGAGCACTAAAGATTCCCGACAACGTCTCACTCCAGCGGGCGGACCTTCACGGGTCCGCCCGTTTTTCTTAGCGGGGATGGGTCAATCACGGCCGAAGCATTCTCCAAGGAATGCACTTCAATGGATGATTGAAGGATTAATGATTGATGATTTTCCCCCGCCTTTCCAGCCTGCGGCGGTGACGCGCCGCATGAAGTTCCTCCTCTTGGCACTGGTAGTGTCGGTGCTTTTTGCGGGGTGGCAGTGGCTCCGGCCCTATGAATGGAGCCCGGACAGCGGGGCGGACCATCACGTCACCCGATGCCTGGTGGAACGCAGCCACTCCAACTATTGGCTGCGGATTTTTCTGAGATCGAACGAGGGCGAGGAGATCGACTTCATGAAGCCGCTCCAGCTCGTCACGGCAGACGGCCGCACGCATGCGATCGCCGAGCTGGATCGCGAAGGCAGCGAGCGCGCGATCGATACGATCGTCCTCCGCTTCTGGCTGGAGGAGAAGGATTTCGCGGGGCCGCTGAGTCTCCAGATCAACGACGGCAAGCTGTCGATCCGCAGCGGCGACACCTTGCCCCGCATGGCGGACGGCGCTTTCCGTGTGTTCAATTCCACCCGCTGGTGATCGATGGCTTGGCTCCTGGTCGATAATTCCAATACCCGCACGAAGTTCGCTCTGGGTGATGCAGGCGGCCTGCTCGAGGCCCGCACTTGGATCCCCACTGCGGAGATCTCCGCCGCCGTGTTGGAGACGAAATTCGCCGGATGGGAGTTTGAAGGCACCCTGCTCTGCTCGGTGGTTCCCGAGAAAGCCCGCATCCTACGGGATCATTTGGTGAAACATGGGCCGGTGCATCCGCTTACATGGAAGAGCGCCATGGGCTTGGAGATCGACTATCCGAATCCCGAACAGATCGGTGCCGACCGGCTGGCCAATGCCATCGGCGTGACCGCACGCCACGGCGCGCCGGCCATCGTGATCGATTTCGGCACCGCGGTGACCTTCGATGTGGTTTCCGCCGGTCCCGCCTATTGTGGCGGCGTGATTGCCCCCGGCCTCGGCGCGATGCAGGACTACCTCGGCAAGCGCACCGCCCTTCTCCCCCAGATCGAGCTGGAAGAGCCTGCCTCGGCGATCGGGAAGTCCACCGTGGAGGCGATGCGCGCCGGAGCGGTCTTTGGCTACCGCGGGCTGGTCCGGGAAATTGTCGCGAAGCTCCGGATCGAAATGGGTGGAAACCCTGTCATTGTGGCCACCGGAGGCGATGCAGGCCTTATTGCACGTGGGCTTCCGGAGATCGGGGCCGTCGATCCGGACCTCACTCTGGAAGGCCTCCGTTTGGCAGCTTTGATGAATCTTGCATAAAAGTACGTGCCAAGCCCGTTTGAAGTGGATACAAAGTAATCGCTAAGCCATGGCTGATACCCCTCTCGCAATCGGTGTCGATTTCGGCGGAACCTCCGTCAAATTCGGCGTTCTCTATCGGAGCAACATCATCGACCAAGCCCCTCCGGTTTCCACGCCGGACTTCGACGGGCCGGACGCCTTGATCGACGCCATGCTGCGTGTGATCGGGGATCTCCGAGAGCGACACCCGCGGATCGAGGCGATCGGCGTGGGCGTCCCCGGCTTCGTCCATTTCGAGAAGGGTATCGTGCACAACCTGACCAACGTGCCCGGCTGGGTCGCCATCCCGCTCAAGAAGAAGCTGGCGGACGCCACCGGCCTGCCGGTCGTGGTGGAGAACGACGCCAACTGCATGGCCTACGCCGAGTGGAAGCGAGGCGCAGGCCGCGGCCTGAACCACCTCGTGGCTCTCACCCTCGGCACCGGCGTGGGTGGCGGCGTGGTGGCGAATGGCAAGATGGTGCGCGGGGCCCAATTCGGCGCAGGTGAAATCGGGCAGATGTCGATCGACTGGCAAGGCCGCCGCGGAGCCTATGGCAATCTCGGTGCCTTGGAAGATTACGTCGGTAACAACGAGATCGCGGCCGATGCTCGCCAAGTGTATCTGGATGCGGGCATCGAACGCCATCTCCCCGAATGCACTCCCGCAGCGCTGGCCAAGGCAGCCCTGCTCGGAGATGAGATCGCCCTCGGCATCTGGGACAGCGTGGCGGCCAAGCTCGCCACCGCGATCATGAACTGCTGCTGGCTGCTCAATCCGCAGGCCATCATCATCGGCGGCGGCGTGGCCAAGGCCGGGGACATCCTCTTCAACCCGCTCACCGCGCACCTCTACGCGCAGCTCTCCGCCCCCTTCAAGGAGCACCTGATGATCCTGCCCGCCCGCTTCGGTAACGAGGCCGGCATGGTGGGTGCCGCAGCGCTGGCCTTGGAAGAGGCAGGTGTGGTGCTGCAGCCCTGATAGTTCCTTTTCGGAGACAAGCTCGTCTCGGATGTCTGCTGCGCAATCTTCCAACGGAAGCACATGGCGCGTCGGCCATCGAGGTCGGGACTGCATGTATTACGAAGAGCTTCGTGACGGAACCTGGCAGCGGCTCGATATTGATGGGTAAATGCTGATGAGCAGTGCTCCTCATCACCTCATCTTCTTCTGCTCTGCGGAGGCATGGCAGCGCTATCCGGAATGGGCCAAGGACCGGCGGGATGAGATCATTGCCCGAATCAAGAGCGAGTTCCGCGAGCCCGCTTACGAATACATGGGAGACTAGGTCCCCGACTCGACCGAACTCGGAAAGCTCACCGTGAAGGTGGTGCCTCGATTGGATCGGCTTTCCACCGCGATCGTCCCGCGCCCTGCTTCCACCATGCCCTTGCAGATCGCCAGACCCAGGCCATAGCGGCCGCCGGAAGCATTGCGTGATTTGTCCGCACGGTAGAAACGGTCGAAGATGTGCGGGAGATCCGCCACCGGGATTCCCGGCCCGTCGTCCGCCACGCTGACATGCGAACGCCCATCTTTCTGCCACGCGCGGACGGTGACCGTTCCACCGTGACGTCCGTGGTGGATCGCGTTCTCGACCAGGTTCATGATGACCAAGGCCACCCGGTCTTCACTCCCGATGCAAGGTGCGGATAGAAGTTCCTGAGCCAAGGTGACCGAGCGCGACGAGGCCAAGGGCTTGAGGCGCGAGAGCGTTTCGCGGGCGGTATTCGCGAGATCGAGCGGTTCTCCTGCCGCCGTTGCATCCCCGGCGTCCAAGCGGGCCAACTCCAGCAAGGATTCGGCGAGCCGCTTCATCTGCCGTGCGGTATCGAGATTCCCTGTTAGAGCCTCGCGATACTCCTCCGGACTGCGCTCGCGCGAAAGGGCGGATTGCGTTTCCGCGATGAGCACGGCGAGCGGTGTGCGCAATTCATGGGAAGCATCCGAGGTGAAGCGCTTCTGCTGGGCGAAGCTGTCCTCAAGCTTCGAGAAGGTATTGTTCAGAACCGTGGCGAGTTCATGCAGCTCGCTGCCCGGACTGGTAGCCGGAATCCGCTCGGAGAGATTGCCATCCGAGATCCGCCGCGCCGCGCTGGCGATATCCTCGATCGGACGCATGGAGCGCGAGGTCAGCCACCATCCGCCGCCGAGCCCGACCGCGAACACGGCGAGGCCGGTCAGCGAAAGGCGCAAGGTAAAAGGTTTCATGCCGGTGAGATCTGCCGCCACCGGACGCCCGGCAAGTACGCACTCGCCGCGCTCGGTGAAGTGGAAGGCTTCGCGATAAGCTCCGCGGTCCCGGAACTTCGTCTGGGTATCACGCCCTTCGGCACCGGGAATGCCGATATCCTCCGGAGCATTGTCGGACTTCGACAGCCGGTCGGAGCGGCCGGTCCACACGGCATAATAGTAATCCTCCCCCGCCTCCCCCGGGAACATCGCGGCGACGTCCGCGGGAACGGGATTCGTCGGCCGCCCCGGCGGCTCGTCCCCGAACCAAGGACGCATCCGTTCGTCCGGGAACCCGTCGAACTCCTTCTTGCTCCACTCGCGGCTCGGTGGCGGACGCCGCGGCCCGCCGTCCGGCGGTCCCCACGGTCCATCATCCGGCCTACCGGAACCAAACCGCGGCGGCGGCATCCGCCCGAAAGAAGGAGACTCCTTCCCACCCCGGATCCCGACTCCCAGTGCCGCGGCCCGCTTCGACAGCTCCTCGTCCAGACGCCTCACCCGATGGGTCTTCTCCAATTGCCACGACACCACGCAGAATGCGCCCAGCAATCCGGTCAGCAACACGGCCAACCAGATCTGCAAACGCCAGCGGATGGAGTTCGTGATCATAACGTCACTCGACCAGATACCCCTCACCACGGCGGGTGGCGATCAGATCCGATCTCAGCTTGCGCCGGATGCCGTGCACATGCACGTCCAGCAGGTTCGAAAGCGTGTCCTCGTTCTCATCGAAGAGATGCTCGTAGAGTTCCGTGCGGCTGATGACCTGACCGCGATGCAGCGCGAGATACTCGAGGATGGAATACTCACGGGCTGTTAGATTCGCCACCTTGCCGCCGAGCGAAACGCGACGGGAGCGGGTATCGATCTCAACATTACCCACGATCACGGTAGGATGCGAGCGTCCTGCATGACGCCGGATGATCGAGCGGATCCGCGCGAACAGCTCGTCGAGCTCGAAGGGCTTCACGGGATAGTCATCCGCACCGCCATCGAGTCCACGCACCCGGTCACTCGTCGAATCGCGCGCCGTAAGCATCAGCACGGGCGTGCTCTTCGATTCGCGCAAGCGCCCGAGAATTTCCCATCCGTCGATCCCCGGCAACATCACATCGAGAACGATGGCGTCGTAATCGCAACTCTTGGCTTTGAACAACCCATCCTCGCCGTCCTCCGCGGTATCGACGGCGTAGCCTTCCTCCCGCAAGGCTTTCGCCAAGGCGCGGAGTAAGCGGGGTTCGTCTTCTACGATCAATAACCTCATGAGCTACAAAGGCGCGCATGATGCGCGGAAGGCAGCATAGCACGGCTTGGATTAAGGGAAGATGAAAGCCACACCGCAAAATTTTCCGATGATTTTCCGTCCCTTAACCAAGGCTTAATCGACCCCGCGCTAAGGTGCGCTCATCGAAAGGAAACAGATGAGCCGATTCCGCCACCAACTCGCACCAAACCGCCGGGGATTCCTGACCGGGATGGGTGTGGCCTTCTTCGGGATCCGCGGCCTGATGGCCGAGGAACTCGACAGGGCCACCGGGCGGATCGCCACGCCGGAGATGACGGAGGGGCCCTACTATCCGGACAAGATGCCGCTGGATACGGACAACGACCTCCTCATCATCAACGATGCCATCACCCCCGCCGTCGGTGAGATCTCCTGGGTCAGCGGCTGCGTCATGGACGCCAGCGGCCAACCCCTCCGCAACGCCACCGTCGAGATCTGGCAGTGCGATGCCAAGTCGAGCTACATCCACAGCCGCGGCCGCAACGAGAACGGCTTGGACGGCAACTTCCAAGGCTACGGCCGCTATCAGACGGACTCCACCGGCCGCTACCAGTTCCGCACGATCAAGCCGGTATCCTATGATCTGAACGGCATGTTCCGCGCGCCGCACATCCATTTCGCGATAAGCCGCAACGGACGCCGGATCTTCACCACCCAGATGATGGTGAAGGGCCACGCCGACAACGCCCGCGACCACGTGCTCGGCGAGATCGCCGACGCGAAGGCCCGCGATACCATCCTCGTCGACTTCTTGCCCATACCCGGCTCCAAACTGGGTGAACTCACGGCGAAGTTCGACCTCATCATCGGTCGCACCTTGGAAGAGGGAGACGATCACAAGCTTTTAGGAGGCATCGGCAAAGCCGAAGCACGACGATTTGGAGGTCCGCCTGGCCGGGGTCGCTTACGCCCTGGCGGAGGAGCAGGCGGACCTCCGCCCCCTCCCCGCGGTGGACCACCACCGGAGCCGCGGGCTCAATGATCTAACAGGATTTCCTGGAATACGGGGGCCGCCTGGCCACGAGCTGAGTAGGCGAGTGGCGGAGGAGCAGGCGGCCCCCTCTTCCCGCCCCTCTTTGTGCGGGCGGACGCAGCTCTTCATTCCGCAACGATATGAAAGAGACCCGACCCCTGCCGGTGCATATCCCGGTGAACCGCCGCCGCTTCTTCAAGAGCATGGCTACTGCATCCGCGGGCTTCACTCTGCCGGGATTCCTGGCGGAGGCCCTGACACAGTCCCCCATCGTCACTCAAGGCCCTTACTATCCGCTTTCGGACGACATCCCCTTGGACAAGGACAACGACCTTGTCCAACTCGGCGACAGCCTAACAGCCGCTACGGTGTCGTCACTTACATCACCGGCCGCGTGCTGGATTCCAGCGGGAACCCTGTGAAGAACGCATTGGTGGAATGCTGGCATGCCGACCACGAGGGCGACTACGTCTACTCGACCGGCACCGGGCGGAACTCGGCCTGCGATGCGAACTTCGCCGGATTCGGTCAGTTCCTTACCGGTTCCTCCGGATACTTCAAATTCCGTACCATCAAGGCGGGTCTCTACACCGGCCGCACCCGCCACTTCCACTGGGGCGTGACGCTGCCGGGAAGAACCAC
Organism: Luteolibacter rhizosphaerae; assembly: GCF_025950095.1. Lineage (NCBI taxonomy): Bacteria > Pseudomonadati > Verrucomicrobiota > Verrucomicrobiia > Verrucomicrobiales > Verrucomicrobiaceae > Neoluteolibacter > Neoluteolibacter rhizosphaerae. Next base: position 226,891 of record NZ_JAPDDR010000010.1, read on the forward strand.
GCGGGCCTGCACTCAGACCGGTTGGAACGAGATCGCCTACGCGAACAGCGGCTCGGTGTGGGCCACGCAGAACTCGAACGACAATGTCTTTGCCTCCCTGACAACCGAACAGAAAGCAGCCATCCTGCTCAACTTCGCGGCGGTGGAGGGCACGACCACCGGCGAGGTGTATGCGAACTGGGACTTCGTGAGCGGCTACACCCCGGTGGAACCCACCTATCCCGCGCCCGGCGGCTTTGTCGCGAGCGGCGAACCCGTGGTGGGACCAAACAACACCGTCCGCTACAAGATCGTCATCCCTGCTTACACCAACTACTGCTACGAGATCTATGGTAACCCGACGCTGGCGGACCTGGAGTGGAGGGCCCTGCCTTTCTCGCTCACGCAAACGGGAACCTTGGACCGGCACAAGCACGTTGCCACCGCCGAAGGCAGCCTGACCGTCTACGTCGCGGCACCTGCCACCAAGGGATTCTACAAGGTGGCATTCCGCGTGCCCGGAGCCAATACCGGCACGCCCTGAAAGGTTAAACGCGAATGCCGGTCGCCCTGCGCAGGGCGACCGGCATTTTCTAACGATCTGCGCGGAGGAATCTCCCCGGAGAAATTTCCTCCGCGCCGAGCTCATCCGGCGGACCGGACTTCACTCTTCCTCGACCCGGATGAAAACCCGATCTCCGGACGGGAAGTTCACGGTGGCGCTATTCACGCCGGTACCACTCGGCTGGATGTTGCCCTGGATCTGGGTGCTCCAGTTCAGCATGTCGGTGGAGTAAGCGATGCGGTAGGTGTGCTGGCCGCCCGAGGTCCACTGCAGGTTTACCGATGGCGGATTGCCGGGAGTGATTACGGAGGCGATCTCCTTGAAGGCCGGCGCCGGTTCACCTTCGGTATAGAACCAGCGCGTCACATCATGGGATTCGAACTGGCCACCCGTGCGGGCCATGAAGCCGACGTAGGACAAACCGTTTTCATCGGCCGCTTGGGCAGAGGACAGATTCACGTCCACATCTTCCAACACTACCACGCCGTTAAGCATGACATACATCTTTCCGGGATCGCCCTCGACAGCAGGTGCCTTGTAGCCCACCCGCACCCGGTAAGGTGCCGCCGAGCCGCTGGTCTGCGTCAGATCCGGCACCGTGGCAGTGCCGCCCAATCGCATTTTCGGGATCGCCGGCAGATCCACCTTGGCGTTGGTGATGCCTCCTTCACGAATCGCGATCGAGGCGGCACTCAAATCCACGCCGGGATTGTTGTAGCTGTCGAAGCAGACGTTCACCGCATTCGAGGGCAAGCCATTCTCCTGGGTTGCGGCAGCCACTGCTTGGGTGCGTCGAGGGTCATTGTGGATCACGAAGGCCATCCCGTCCGCACCGCTATCCGGCGCTCCACCCAGACGCACCAGATGGAGATCGAACTCGGTTTCGAAGCCGCCGCCCGTGTCCACCCGCTTCCGGAACCAAGCGGTGCCGTTCACGCTGCCCACATCCGGAGTGAGGCGCAGGCGGTTCGCATCCGCCGGCGCCGGAAGGTTGGCAAAGTCGTTCATCACGGAAGCCTGGCCCATCATCGCGAGCTCCGGACCCGCACCGTTGAAGTTCTCGTAGGCAATCTCGGTGATCGCCGGAGTGATGACATCCACCACCACGTTCGCGGTCACCACCGGCCCGCCGGAGGTCGCACTCAGCGTGTAGGTGGTATCCGCGGCGGGAACGACATTGATCGACCCTTCCGGATCGAGCGTGCCGGGAATGCCGCTGATGGTCACGTTGCTCGCACCGCTCGTCTTCCACACCAGAGTGATCGGCTCGCCGGCCACCACCGTGGTCTCACCCGCAAGCGTCGCGAAGGGGACGATCGAGGTTCCCGGCAGCGGCACATCCTGTGTTTGGACCTGCCGGGTTACCGGCGTCTGGAAGTCGAAGTTCGTGAGGTTATCGATCAGATTCCACGGTCCCGAAGAACTGTCCGATCCTTCGAGAATCCAACGAACCGGGTCGCGCACGTCCGCATCATTCGCGGTGGTGAAACCATAGGAGTCGAAGGTTACCGGACTTCCACCCAAGTCGAGGATCACAGCTCCTTTGCTGAAATTGAGCCACTTCGTTGCCACGTTGTTGTCGAACAACTTGTCGGGACCTTCGGCCGCCGGGCTATTCCCATCGACCTCGTTGAACGCGCCAACGATCGGAATATTCGTCACCCCGCTCTTGATGCGGAATTCCGAGAGTTGGACGCTGTTGGCCAGCGCATCTTCCCTTAGCTTCACCGGGGTGAAACGGACATACGAGTAGGTCGCGGAACCGCCTACCACCGTGCGCAAGGTGGCAGTTGCATTCGAGGTCCCCTGCCCACTCGTCGCGGTCAGGGCGTAGACGGTGTCCGCGTTGTTCGGCGGCGTGAGCGGCGTGGATCCCGATGCCGGCAGCGTCCCCGCCACATTGGTGATGGTCACGCTGTCCGTGACCAGCGTGCTCCAGTTTGCCGTCAGCGTCGTATCCCCGTTGATCGCCACCGATTTGCTCGTGCTGTAGGAGGCGATGTATGGGGGCACGCTGCTCGGCAGGGCAAAGGCTGTCTGGAAGGTCTGCCGCGTGGTCGTCACCGCCACGTTGTTGCGGATGTCGATCGGAGTCCAAGTCGTCCCGTTGTCTCCGCCCCAAAGGATCCAGCTCACCGGATCACGCTCTTGGGCGTCGTTGGAAGTCGCGAAATTATAGCCGTCGATCGTCGCCGTGTTGCCTACACCGAAGTCGAAGACCAAGGCCTTCTTGTTAAAGTCCAGCCACTTGGTGGTGGTCAGGTTGTCCTTCACCTTGTCCGGACTCTCGTTCCCGCTGGCGGGATTGTTTCCTCCGGGATTCGTCACCGTCACGGAGGTCAGGTTCAAGTCCGCTCCGGCGAACTTGAAATCGAACTCCGAGATGGAGGCACTGTTTGCGGTACCGCTCCTCAGTTTCGTCGGTTCGAACATGAAGAAACGGTAGGTTTGCTGGGCAGCTTCGACTTGGGAGGCTGCGGCAGTGAGCAGGACGAGGGCAAAAGCCCCCCTCCCCCGCAGGGGTATCATCGATGGGGTTTTCATGGGTTTTTTAGTACGGGATTTGGGTTCTCCCGCACTGCTCTACTGCCTCAGGTGAAATAAAGTTTAGTGAGGCCTTTGGTTTTTATTCCCTCTTTTCGAGACAGCATCCGCCGCGAAGCGCACCTCCGCGAAACTCCGGTGGGCGAGTGGCGACCACGGACCGGATTGCTAAGAATTGCATACATGCGCCTGCCCCGCCCCAATTTGAGGCTTTGCACTCACGGCCCAGCGCCAGACCGGGTTTTCATCGCCAGATTCCGTCTTTACCAGGAATTCACCCCAACTCTCGCCACTCAGCTGAAACTATAGATTGCATACTTCAGCACCACCTCTTCAACACTTCCACACGCGAGGCCTCGTTGATCGACCCTTATCATCCCCATCTTCCGGACACGCCGACGTGAATCCCCCTATCCCGCGCCCCTACCTCAAATACCTTTGGCCAGCACCCACGGGACTGCTCGTCCTGCTTATTGGAATTTCGACCGAGAAGTTGGGGGGCCGCCAGACATTCCTGAAGGTGCATGTCCCCTTGGAACTCGGCTTCACCGTCTGTGTGTTCGCCGCCATCGTCTATTCCCTCCGGCTCATCGGTAAAGACAGAGCCCGGGCACCACGCTGGATCATCATGCTGAACCTTATCTTCGGACCCTTACTGCTAAGCTGCCTCGTGGTCGGTGGCATCATCGCCCATCTTGGCGAATAGACCGGCATAACGGTTGCCCCACGGGCCCCTTGTCGAAACGTGCCCACAAAAAAGGCCCACAGCACATACCGTGGACCTCGCGATTGCTTGTTTCATCTGGCTCCGGCGCTAGGGATCGAACCTAGGACCTAGTGGTTAACAGCCACCCGCTCTACCGCTGAGCTACGCCGGATTTTCAGAAGACCAACCCCGGAACCGGGGCGGGCGGAAGATGGGATGCCCCACGCTTCACTGGCAAGGGAAAAATGTATCTTCCTTAAGGAAGTTTACTCCCGACCGTAGCGCTCCCGGAATTGACGCAGCAAGTCGTCGATCCGATCTCCGCCGGAATGGGCGGCAGCCACCGGTTCCGGCGATTCCTTGGCAGGTTCCGGGTCCGGCGCAGGCCACTCCACGGCAGTCGGCGCAGCGGCAGATTCCTGGAGGACTGATTCTTGAAAAGACGGAGGCTCCACGGGCGGAGCAGAAACCACAGGTGTCTCCCCCTCTTCTTCCGGTGGCGCAAAGCTGAAGGGCGAAGATGGAGCTCCATTCTGCGGGGCTTCGCCGAAAGCCGCCACGGGGGCGTCCATGATCGGCTCTCCCGGAGCTTGAGGCACCGGCGGCGGCGTGGTCTCCGGAACCGGCGGTGCGGTAACAATTACCGGCTCCGGTGTGAATTGCACCGGGGCAGGAACCTCGACCGGTGACTCCATCAAAGCAGGAGCCGCCGCGGAAATGGATACCGAGTCTTCTTCAAGCTCCGCTGCCTTCCTCAGCACCTTGCGGGCATAGAATTCCCCGGTCGACAGACCGAGCTTGGAGCCTAGAGCCGCAGCCCGCCCCGGCATGCGGGATTCCAGCAAGGCCACCGCGCCAGCTTGATCGAGTGGCTCAAGGCGGATTTCAAGTTCGCTAAGGCGATCTTGAAGACCACCGCTCAATGCGGGCAGGAAGGCGCTCTCCCAAATATCGTTGTTCAGGGAGACCACCACATCCACGCGCGGAGCATCCTGGCGAGCTGAGGCGAGGAAGCTTGCGAAACGCAGGGCGGCCGCCGGGTCGGAATGCAGGCCTTCCAGATCGTCGGCAGCCACAACCACCCGCCCGATCAGCGAGAGCAGCGCCAGCAGCGCGGCGTAGCGCTCTACACCAGCATCCGAAATGGCGGACTGGATGATCATCCCGGTGCGCCCCGGGTGCTCCGGCACGGCGATCGCGAAACGGAACAGCGAGGCCAACCAGAAAGAGGCCTCGTTCAGGGAGATCCCCGTGCGGCGGCTCAGCTCGAGAGCGAGGCGGGGCCCCAGCACTTCGAAGTTTTCCTTGGTCCAATGCGCGGTGACGGCCTGCGAGTGGTGGAAATCGAAGGTCTCGACCGGACGCTGGCGCAGCGCGGTGAGGGCGGCCTCGCGATCTTGGCAAGGCACCTCGCCGGAATTCACCAGCGGCTGAAGTGCCAGCGAGAACAGCCGGCGCGCCTGCAAATCCAGCGCGGTGAGCCCGCCGCCGGCCGGGAGCTGGCGGGTCAGCCGCCGCAGGGCCGTCTCGATCGCCGCGGGGGCATCGATGCGCGAACCATCCGGCGGACTCAGCGGCAGGAATTCATGAGTCGTCCCGAGCCGCTGCTGGACTTGGGCCAAGAGGTGAGTCTTACCGAAACCGGCGCGGGGAGCGAGGAGCAGGATCCCGCGCCCCGGCGCATCCACGGGGGAGGCCAGCAGGCGCTCCATCCGGGCGGTGGCGGCAGCATTCACCGCGGGGGCGTGCGGGGAGACAGGTTGTCCCAGGGAATCGAAGAAAGGCTGGAGCGTGATTTGATCTACCATTGGGGGAGGATCGGATGTGCGGATCTTGTGTGCTCAAGCGTGCTCTCACAAGGAAAGAAAGGCAAAGGGCGGCAGCTCGCGAGCATCCCCCGTGCCTCCGTGGCGAAAGGATTCATTAAGGTCTGGAAAAGACCCCTTGAGAAACCCTGAAAGTTCCAGCGGATTTCCGATTGACACCGTTTCCCCCGCTCACTAGCTTGCGCGCCCCTCCGCCGCGAGACGCTGAAGGCGTGCTGCCGAGGGAATCAGGTTCAATCTCATGAAGACGTTTTCTGCCAAGCCGACCGACATCGAGCGCAAATGGTATGTGATCGACGCCAAGGACAAAGTCCTGGGCCAGGTCGCCGTCGAAGCCGCCCGACTGCTGCGCGGCAAGCACAAGGTGATCTTCACCCCGCACGTGGACACCGGCGACTTCGTCATCGTGGTCAACGCTGACAAGGTGGTGCTGACCGGCACCAAGGAGCACGACAAGATCTACTCCCGTTTCTCCGGCTACGTGGGTGGCCAGAAGGTCGAGACCCCGCGCATGGTCCGCAAGCGCAAGCCGGAGCTGATGGTGGAATACGCCGTCTGGGGCATGATCCCGAAGAACCGTCTGGGCCGCGCCCAATACGGCAAGCTCAAGGTTTACGCCGGTGCCGAGCACCCGCACGAAGCCCAGCAGCCGGAAACCTACGAAATCGCCTGATCCGGCTAGCCCCGAACCTCTCTTAAAATGAGCGAAGTCAAGAATCTCAGCGCCACCGGCCGCCGTAAGAACGCCGTCGCCCGCGTCCGCATGACGGAAGGCAGCGGACAGATCGTGATCAACGGTCGTTCCTTCGAGGAATACCTGCCGACGCTGCCCCTGCAGAACACCGTGCTGGCTCCTTTCCAACACGCGAACCTGCTGAACAAGTTCGACGTGGTCGTCTCCGCCAACGGCGGTGGTATCCACGGCCAAGCCGGTGCGATCCGCCTGGCAGTCGCCCGCGCGCTCACCATCTTCGATGCCGAGCTCCGCAAGGTGATCAAGCCGCACGGCCTGCTTCGCCGCGACCCGCGCATGAAGGAGCGTAAGAAGCCCGGCCGCCCCGGCGCCCGCAAGCGCTTCCAGTTCTCCAAGCGCTAATTGGAGACTTTTCCGAAGAAGCCGCACTCCTCACGGGTGCGGCTTTTCCGTTTCTCTCCAGGCTGCGAAACTCAGTAGCCCACAGCGGGGACCGCCCACGGCCTTGCGGTCTTCCTGCAGTAGGCCCTTGTCAGCGCAAATGCGGCAGCGGCTTCCCATGGAAGCCATTGGCCCACTCCACCGCCGACATCCGCCGCGACCCATCTGGCTGCACTTCACCGAGGACAAGCCGTCCTCCAGCACAAGCCACCTGCAATCCACCGTCAGGCGAAAAGCTCAAGCTCCCCGGCGATCCATCGCCGCTATCGACAATGCCCTGCACCGGATAGACCTTCAAACGCTTGGGCGGTTTCCCCTCCTCCACAATCTCGCTCCAAGTCCCGGGCCAGGGCTCATAGGCCCGGATCCTCCGCTCAAGCCGCGGCGCGGCCCAAGTCCAGTCCAAGCGGCCGTGATCCCGCTCAAGCTTCGGCGCATAGGTAGCCAGCTCCGGATCCTGCGGCGTACGCGAGGCACTTCCATCCAGAAGCAAGGGCAGTGCGGCACCGAGTGCCCCCGCCGCCAGATCCGCCATCCGGTCGTGAAGAATCCCACCGGTATCGCCCACGCCGATCGGCGTGGACTTGGAGAGAATGATATCCCCCGCATCCAGCTTCGGCACCATGTGCATCACGGTGATGCCAGTCTCAGCATCGCCCTCATCGATCGCGGATTGGATGCATGAGGCGCCGCGGTAGCGCGGCAGCAGCGAGGCGTGCAGATTGATGCAGGCGATGCGGGGAATCGCGATAAGAGCCTTCGGCAGGATCTGGCCGTAGGCCATCACCACGATCAGGTCCGGCTGCAGCCCCCGCAGCGCGATCAGGCTCCCCTCCTCTCTCACGCTCTCCGGCTGGAGCACGGGGATCCCGGCCTCCACCGCGATCCGCTTGATCGGCGGCGGCGTGAGCGTGCTGCGATGGCGCCCGGCCGGTTTGTCAGGCTGCGTTATCAGTGCCAACGGCCGCGGGCCCGACTCGATGAGCCAGCGGAAGGAAGGGATCGCAATCTCCCCGCTGCCGAAAAAGATGATCCGGGAATCCTCTGACATCAGGCGACAATCTGGGCGGATGCGGCGAACACCGGCAGCGACACGATCTTGCCGATGATATCATGCAGCACCTTCACCGGCGGCTGGGTGGCATCGATATTCGTTACCAGCCGGTCCGAAAAGTATTCGAGGATCGGCTTGGTCTCCGCCTCATAGGTGGCAATCCGCTGCTGGATCACACGGTCGGAGGCATCGTCGATCCGGTTGTCCTTCAGAGCGCGCTTGCGCATGCGGCGGGCGAGCTCTTCGCGATCCGGGCAGGACAGGTGGAAAACCTGATGGATGTCCAGGAAGCTGGTGATCATCTCGGCCTGAGGCACATTCCGCGGAATGCCGTCGAGCACCAGGAAGTCGATGTCCGGCTTGTAGACGTGGGAATCCGCCCAGTTGTCGACCTGCGCCTTCCAGAGTTCGATGGTCAATTCGTCCGGCACCAACTCGCCCCGGCTCGAGTAGTAGACGAAGCGCTGTCCGATCGTCGTGCGGGTATCGAGGGAGCGGAAGACATCCCCGCAGGCGCAGTGGAAGAAGCGCGGGATGGAGCCGAGAACCTTCCCTTGAGTCCCCTTCCCCGCACCGGGAGCGCCGAGGATCAGGAAGGCGGGGCGTTTGACGTCGAGTGCCTTGGACATGGGAAAGGATGCTAAGATTCGAGTGCCCTCCAGCAAGCACGATCACAAATTAGCCGATAAAGCGATGAAAACAGGCAGAGGCGCAATCATGGCCGCATCCGCCATCACCCGCAGGGCATCGACCGAATACTTCGAACGGACCCGGTTCAGCACATAGATGAGCGCGGAGGAAATCAGCACCGCATAGTAGAAAGGGCGGCTGCGGCTCTCCTCATCCAGCACCGCCAAGCCGATGGCGGCTGCGGCGAGGCCGGTGAGCGGGATGGTCAGGGACAAGTCGTTCGCAGCACCCCGCTCGCGGTCGCGGGTGAAGGCCGATTGCTCCCAGAAGTGGATGGCCGAGATGTTCAGGGTGCAGAGCACGGCGAAGGCGAGCATCTCGGGCGAGAGTGCAAGATTGAAAGGCGGGTGAATCGCATCGAAAATCCCCGGTTTCCACGACCACATGTGCGCACCCATCGCGGTACCGTAGGAAAAGGCCAAGCCTGCGAACAGATTCCTCAGATGGGGAATCTCCCGGTCCTGCTTCGAGAAGATGGTCAGAGAAAAGAAGACCACCACCAGGAAGATCACCGGCTTCCCATAGTCGACGAGCGGGCCGAAGGAGATATGCCCGCCGGCCACGAAGGCGGACCCAAGGAGAGTCACCACCGCCAGGATCGACATGAACTTCATATGCCGCTGGTGGAACTCATGACGCTCCCCCAAGCGGTGATCGCCCGGGCTGAGCATCTTCACGTCGATGATCCGGTCGAGGATGTAGATCCCCCAGACCGCCAAGCCCAGCGCGGCGTAGTAGCCCCACGGCAGCACCTGCAGCCAGATCTTCTGGAACATGAAAAGCCACGCCATCGCGACAGCGGGGGCGTCGAGGCTTAGAAGATTCGGCCAGAGCCAGAGTGGTGTGCGGCGGTCCGGCATTCGCGGGGCCGGACCTTCGGCAAGCTTTCCGCCGAAGGCAAGCCCGGGACGTTAGGCAGTGCCGGGGATTTTTCGGTGGCGTGGCGAGGCCGGGCCGTGTTGCCGTGGCGCGTGCTCATCGGGGAATGCCAGTTCACGGCGATCGATTTCGAATCGGCGGGTGCCGCGCGCGGGCAGACCGATGTGCCGGTGCAGGTGGGCTTGGCACGCTGGTCCCTCGCCGCAGGGCACGGCGAGAACTTCGTCTCCTATCTGGCGTCCGATGCGCCCATCCAGTGGTCGGCCCGGAAGGTCCACGGTATCCGCGATGAGGATCTGGCTGGAGCACCGGGCCTTCTCTCCCTCTGGCCCGAGCTCAAGCGCCATCTGGCTGGCGCGGTGGTGGTGGCCCATGGCAAGGGCACCGAAAAGCGCTTCCTGCGTGCCTTCCCCGGCCACGGCTTCGGCCCTTGGGTCGATACCCTCCTGCTGGCACGCGCCGCTTGGCCGGAGCTGAGCGATCATTCCCTCTCCGCCCTATGCGAAGCACGGGGCCTGAGCCCCCGGGTGGCCACCATGATCCCGAGCCGCCGCTGGCACGACGCCCTATACGACGCCGCGGCGTCGTTGATCTTGTTAGAAGACGTTGTGGAAAGCTTCGACCTGAAAGAGAAACCGGTGGAGTGGCTGCTGGAACCGGACACTCGTGGCTGGCATCGGCTGAGAGGCAGCTAGCCAATCATCGATCTAATCGATGATGGCTCCAAATCTATCGATTTCGATTACAGGCGTGACGAGGCTATCGATTGTTCGTGAGCAAGCACCGCCCTGTCCTTTCCCCGACCCGGAGCACCGCTTGGCATCGCTTCTTTCATCGCCTGATCTCGGCGGCTTGGTTCGATGAGATCAAAGTGTCCGGGCAGCTACCTGCCGAGGGACCGCTCCTGCTCGTTTCCTGCCACCGAAATGGGGCGGTCGATGGCTTCCTGCTCGATGCGGTCTCCCCCCGGCTGGAGTTCATGATTGCGGGTCGTCTGGTGAAGCGGTGGTGGCAAAGGGCCTTCTTCGGTGGCATTCCGGTCGAGCGGGCCAAAGATGGCGAGCGAGACAACCGTAGCGCGATGGACGCCTGTGTGAGACATCTCGGTGAAGGTGGTGTCCTGTGCGTCTTCCCGGAAGGAACGAGTTCCCTAGGACCACGTCATCTCACCTCCCACTCCGGAGCTGCGAGACTGGCAGCGGCCTATGAGGAGGAGAACGGGCGGCTGCCGGAGATCATCCCGATCGGCTTGCATTATGAAGAGCCCGGACTCTTCCGCTCCAGAGTCGAGGTCGTGATTGGAAAGCCCCTGCGGATCGAAGAACGAGGTCGCCGGATCGTCGCGCTGAAGCGGGCGATCGAGGTGGGCTTGAAGGAAGTGGGTGCGAACTTCGAAAGCGAATTCCATCAAGACATCTCGGAAACTGCGGCAATGGATTCCGATACCCGCTACCAGACCTTGAAGCGATGGGAGGCAAACACTCCGACAGATCTGGCGGACCTATGGCGGCACTCCGATCCGGCATCCCGCGAGCTGCTGAAGCGTGGTCGCTTCGCTCCGAGCTCGCTGCTGCTACCATTGGCCTTGCCGGGCTATGTCCTGAATGCACCGGTATACATGGCCTCCCATCTGGCGGCCAAGCGAATGGCCGACGGCCCCAACGTCGTGGCACTCTGGAAGATTCTGGGAGCAAGCGCGGCGGCGGCGATCTGGGTCCCAGCCATGGCGCTGGCCTGCGGTCTTGGCGGCGGCCTCCGCGGGCTGGCCTCCTACACGGCGAGCACTCTTCTGGGGTTCGCCCTGAGGAGACCCTTGCGCCAAACCGGTCGAGCCCTACGCTGGCTGACAGCACCGCGCCGAAGGCGGGACGAGGTGCGTGAACTGAGGACATTGCTGGAGAACCATGCGTGAAGAATCCGGCATGATGTGGCACGAGCGGGCTTACCTGCTGCTGTGGATTTCCCTCGGCGCGGCACTGGCATGGCAGGGCATGGCCAAGCCATCCGACGCCGTGGCCGGGGGACAAGCGTTGGCACTGCTGGGCTTGGTCAAGGTGGGAAAGCGAGGCCTGTGGTGGCAGGTGCGGATGTGGCTACCCTTGGTCGCGCTCAATGTGACCTACTTCTGGCTCGGTGATGCGATTCCCCGCCTGAACCCATGGCGGGCGGATGCAATGCTGCTTGAGCTGGACCGCGCCGTGTTCGGAGATTGCCTGGCTTTGAAGGCCGCACCTCTCGTCTCCACTTGGGCAAGGGAGATACTATCCATGGCGTATCTGAGTTTCTTCCCGCTGTGGCTGGGCGGTCTCGCGCTCGCCCAATGGCGGGGACGACAAGACCAGCAGTCCTTCTTCACCGGCCTGTATCTCATCTACGTAGTCGGCTTTGCGGGATACATCTTGTTCCCGGCGGCGGGCCCCTTCCGCTATCCACCGCTATCGGAGCAGGCGGGCTTCGCCACTGCGGGCGGCGTCTTCACCCGGATGAACGATGCGGTGGTGATGAACGGCTGCAATGGAGTGGATGTCTTTCCCAGTCTGCACACGGCGATCACGGTCTTCGTTCTCCTCGCCGCGTGGAGTTGGTCGCAACGCCTCGCGGCATGGCTCGCCATGCCCTGCATCCTGATCATCTGCGCCACCATCGGCCTGCAATATCACTACGCTGCCGACTTGGCCGCAGGCACCCTGCTGGGTGCGGCAGTGTGGTGGCTCACGATCTTCCGACATTCGAGCAAACATCATCATGACGGAACCCTTTGTCATTCGACTTCAAGATCCAGCGGCCGCGAACCCCGCCCTGACGGGCGGCAAGGGATCTAGCCTGGCCAAGCTCCACCGCGCGGAGTTCCGCGTGCCCGACGGCTTCGTCGTCACCGCGAGATCCTTCAAGGAATTCTCCACGGGCGGCAGAGAGCTACCCCTGCAAGTGACCGCGGAGATCCGGGCCCACCTGGAGCACTACGGGGATCAGGCCTTCGCCGTGCGCTCTTCCTCGACCGCGGAAGACTCCGCGGATGCCGCTTTCGCGGGACAGCATGAGACCTACCTGAACATCCGCGGGACCGAGCAGATCCTGCTCCGGGTGACGGATTGCTTTCTCTCGCTCTGGAACGAACGAGCGGTGGCCTATCGCCAGCAGCGCGGAATGGACGAAGCTTCCGCGAGCATGGCGGTGGTGGTGCAGCGGCTTGTTCCCTGCGACTCCGCCGGCGTGGCCTTCAGCTTGGATCCGGTAAGCGGGGATGCCAGGCGCATCCTCATCGATGCGAACCGGGGCTTGGGCGAATCCGTAGTGGGAGGAGAGACCCAGGTGGATCACTGGGTGATCGCGCGGGATGGATTGAGTGTGATCGAGGAGTCCATCGCGAGCAAGACTTCACGAACGATCCCGGCGGAGAACGGGATCCGCCACCAAGAACTGAGCGGCGAGGAAGCACGCGCCCCATCCCTCACCGCAGCGCAAACGCGAGAGGTGGCGAAGCTCGTCCTGGAAGTGGAGCGCAAGGCAGCCTTCCCTCAGGACATCGAATGGGGCTTTGCGGGAGACGAACTCTGGCTTCTGCAAGCACGCCCCATCACCACGCTGCCGGAGCGATGGACGCGGCAGGAATCCGCCGAGCGCTTCCCGACACCGATCAGCCCGCTGACTTGGGACTTCGTTGAGGCAGGCTTCCACGACTCGCTCGCATGGTCCCTGAAGCTGATGGGAATGCCGCCCTGCCCCGGGGCGGTGGTTCGCGAGCTTCGATCACTACATTTATGGAAATCAGAATCTGGCGGAGCACTACTGCCGGCTCCCCTTTCACGCGGATAGCCTGGAGGAACTCGATGCGGTGATCCCGCGGATGAAGGAGGAGTTCCGCTGGGTGCAGGAGCTACCGGTCGATTGGATGCGGGATCTCGATGGCTACCTGATCGGGATCGGTAGGGCCGAGTCCAAGGACCTCGGAGCCATGAGCGAGCGGGAACTCTGGGAGCATACGAAGAACTTGGTGAAGCACGGCTCGGATTACTTCCTGCCGAACATTGCCATCTCGATCACCCACGGTCTCCTGTGTCGTCTGTTGTATAAGCTGGTGGGATTCGTCGTGGATCAGGACGAGGTCGCCAGCATGTTCCAAGCCTTGCTGGCGTGGGGAAACACGAAGACATCGCAGATCAATCGCGAACTCAAGGAGATCGCCGGGATGATCCGTGCGGACGCCGGCTTGTCTCTTCTGATTGCGGAGCTCCCGTCCGAGGAACTGCTAGCCGGCGGGCTGAACTCATATCCGCTGTTTGAAAAGCGGCTGGCGAAGTTCCTGAACGACCACGGCCATCGGGAGACGGACTTCGATATGTATCATGCGCCTTGGGGCGACCCGCCCGCGATCGTTCTGGATCACCTGCGGGCTATCGCAGGCACCACGGACTCCGAACCAAGGGACGGGAGCGAACATCAGGCGAAGCTGGCGGCTCATCAGGCCGAGCAGAGGTTCCTCCATCTCGCGCCTCACTCGTGGAGATTCTTCTTCTCGGAGATCCTGCGGCTCGCGCGGGTCTACACCCAGCTCGACGACTTGGAGCACTACCACACCGCGCGCTTGAACCGATGGAGAGGACCTTCTGAAGGGCATGCCGGGAAGCCCGGGAATCGCCGAAGGCTTAGTCTACCACGTGCGCGGACCGGGTGATTTCGCGGCATTTCCTGCCGGAGCCATCCTGGTGAGCAGGACGACGAATCCCGCGTGGACACCATTGTTTCACCTCGCGTCAGCCGTCATCACGGAGAGCGGCGGCCCCCTGTCTCACGGAGCCGTGACCGCGCGCGAGCTCGGCATCCCTGCGGTGATGTCCGTGCCAAAATGCCTGAGCCTGCTCGAACCGGGAAGCCGGGTCCGAGTAGATGGATTGAAAGGACTGGTGATGCCGGTGTGAGAATGCGGCTCAGGCACTGGCCAGCGCTTCATCGATGACCTCGAGCATGAAGTCGGCATCGGCCGCAGTGATGCACATCGGTGGCTTGATGCGGAGGACATTGCCCCAGAGACCACCCTTGCCAATGAGGAGGCCTAGATCCTTGCAGCGCTCGAAGACCTCGGCGCATTCCTCGCGGGCAGGCTCCTTGGTGATGCGGTCCTTCACAAGCTCGATGCCGAGCATGAGGCCGAGGCCGCGGACTTCGCCGATGAGGGAGTGCTTCTCCGCGAGGCGGCGGAAGCCGTCTGTTAGACGGGTACCGATGGCGAGGGAGTTGGCTTGAAGGCCTTCCTTTTCGATGACCTTGAGTACGGCGCGGCCCTGGGCCATGGAGACGGGGTTGCCGCCGAAAGTGTTGAAGTGGATGCGGGTGGCGAGGGTCTGCGCGATCTCCGGGGTAGTGACGACGGCGGCAAGCGGGCAGCCATTGCCGATACCCTTGGCCATGGTGACGATATCGGGGATGACGCCCTGGGTTTCGAAGCCCCAGAAGTGCGTGCCGGTGCGGCCGAAGCCAGCCTGGACCTCGTCGGCGATGCAGAGGCCGCCGGCGGCGCGGGCATGGGCGTAAGCATGCTTCAGGTAGCCATCGGGGAAGACAACGGTGCCGCCGACGCCTTGGATGGACTCGGCGATGAAGGCGGCGATCTTACCGGAGCTGCCGAAGCGGATGAGTTCCTCGATATCGGCGGCGTATTTCCTGCCAGCATCGGGATCGTCTTTGCCGAAGGGTCCACGGTAGGTGTCCGGCATGCGGGCGTGCTGGACGCCGTGGGAGTGCGGGACATTGAACTTCCAAGTGTGATGGGAAGTGAGAGCCATGGCGGAAGGGCTGCCGCCATGGTAGGCATTGCGCAGGGCAATGGCGTCGTAGTTGCCGGTGTAGGCACGGGCCATGAGCATGGCGAGGTCATTGGCCTCCGAGCCGCTGTTCACGAAGTAGCAGACCTTCAAATCGCCGGGCATCTTCGCGGCGAGTTCCTGCGCGTAGAGCGCGATATTCGGGTGAAGATAGATGGTGGTGGTGTGATTGATCGTCTCGTTCTGGAGATTCGCGGCGGCGACGACTTCCGGGTGGCAGTGGCCGACGCTGACGGTGACGATGCCGCCGAAGCCATCGAGATAACGACGGCCGGTTTCATCGAAGAGATATTGTCCCTTCCCTTCCACGATCATGACCGGCTTCTTGTAGTAGTGGAAGATGCCGGGGCTGACGTGCTGCTTGCGGAGGGCGAGAACCTCCTCCGGCGAGGGACCGGTGTAGGGCAGCGGGGCGTAGTCGAAGGGTGGGAGCGTGGCCATACAGGTAAAAGGAAAGGCTGGTGCCGAGTGAGCAGTGAGCAGTGGCGTTTACGACGCCGTGACCTTCGCCGGAGCGAGCTTGCGGAAGAAGAGGTAAAGCATGAAGCCAAGAGCGAAACCGACGAACCACGCCTGCTGGTAGAGGGTTTCGAGGAAGTCCGGAACCGAAGCGGGATCGACGGCTTTGACGTGGGCGAGGAAGCCGGGAAGGTTCGGGATGACGGCGAGGAGGAAAGCCGCGATGGCGGCGAGGCTGAAGCCACTCGTGTAGCGGTAGATTCCGTGAGCACGGTAGAGTTCGTCGAGATCGAGCTTGCGGCGGCGGAGCACGAAGTAGTCGGCGATCATGATACCGGCGATAGGCCCCAACAGGGCGCTGTAGCCGATGAGCCAGGTGAAGATGTAGCCAGACGGATCGGCGACGAGTTTCCAGGGCATCATGAGGACGCCGATGATACCGGTGATGTAGCCGCCGGTGCGGAAAGAGATCTTGCGAGGCGCGAGGTGAGCGAAGTCGTTCGCGGGGCTTACAACGTTCGCCGCGATGTTTGTTGCGAGGGTGGCAATGCAAAGAGCGAGCATCGCGACGACGAGAACGAGTGGATTTGTGAAGCGGGTGAGGACATCGACAGGGTCCCAGAGGGTCTTGCCGTAGATGATGGCGGTGGCAGAGGTCACCGCGACTCCGATGAAAGAGTAGAGTGCCATGGTGGGCGGGAGGCCGATGGCTTGGCCGAGGATCTGGTCCTTCTGCGAGCGGGCATAGCGGGAGAAGTCGGGGATATTCAGCGAGAGCGTGGCCCAGAAGCCGATCATGCCGGTGAGAGCGGGGATGAAGAAGGCGGTGAATTGCCCCGCTTTCGGCTGCCCGGGGTCGAAGGCGGAGGGCTTCGAGAGCATGGGGCCGAATCCCCCTGCCGCGCTGTAGGCCCACGCAAGCAGGGCCAAGCCGAGGATGATCAGGAGCGGAGCCTTGATCGAGAGCAGAAGACGGATGGTGTGGATGCCGCGGTGGATGACCCACATGTTGATGCCCCAAAAGAAGAGGAAGCAGATGAGCTGCGTGCCGGTGATGCCCAAACCCGCGATGGCGCTTCCGGAGGAGAATGCCGGGAAGAAGACCGCGAGAATCTTGTGAATCGCTTCACCGCCGATCCATGCCTGGATGCCGAACCAGCCACAGGCGACGAGGGCGCGGAGCAGTGCGGGGATATTCGCTCCGAGGATGCCAAAGGAGGCGCGACAGAAGACCGGGAACGGGATGCCGTAGGCGGTGCCCGCGTGAGCGTTCAGTATCATCGGAACGAGCACGATGGCATTCCCGAGAAAGATGGTGAGCACCGCCTGCCACCAGTTCATGCCGCCATCAATGAGCGAGGAGGCGAGCATGTAGGTGGGGATGCACGCCGCCATGGAAATCCACAGCGCGGCGAAGTTCCACATCATCCATGTCCGCTTCTCCGGCGGGACCGCGGCGAGATCTTCGTTGGTGAGATCGGGATCGTGCATGGCGTCAGGCCTTCGGCTTGCGGGGCAGGAAGCCCCCCCACCCTTTCTCGCCGCACCATTGGCCATCCTTGACCATGAGCTTGCCGCGGACGGTGACGGTTTCCGGTCGGCCTTGGATCGGCCAGCCTTCGAAGGCGGAGTAATCGGTGGCCATGGAGTGGCTGGCGGCGGTGATGATGCCGGACCAGCCGGGGTCCCAAATCACGAGGTCGGCATCGCTGCCGGGGGCGATCTCGCCCTTCCGCGGATAGAGCCCGAAGATCTCGGCGGCACGAGTGCTGGCCACGCGGACGAAAGTATGGAGATCGATGCGACCGGTGGCGACACCGTGAGTGTAGAGAAGCTTCACGCGCTCCTCGACGCTGGGGATGCCGTTCGGGATGAGGGTGAAGTTCGCGGGCTGGCCGGTGGGATCGAAGGAGGCATCGACGGCCTTGCCGGCTTCAGGGTGGCCCATGTGCTTCTGGGTGGCGTAGTCGAAGGGCGCGTGATCGGTGGCGACGGTATCGATGACGCCATCAGCGAGGGCCTGCCAAAGGTAGTCCTGCTGCTCCTTGGTGCGGATGGGCGGGCTCATCACGTATTTCGCGCCCTCGAAGTCCGGCTGCTCAGCATAGGAGCTATCGAGGGTGAGGTAGGGAGCGACGGTTTCGATACTAGCCTTCACACCCCGTTCGCGGGCGGCGGTGATGGCTTCGACGGCGGGTTGGCAACTGGTGTGGACGACGTAGACTTCCGCGCCGGTCATCTCGGCGAAGGTCATGAGGTGGTGGCAGCCCTCGGCTTCGACGGTGATCGGGCGGGAGGGTTCGTGCCATTCGGGGCCGGTCTTCCCCTCGGCGACTAAGCGCTTCTGTGTTTCCGAGACGAGATCGGCATTCTCGCAATGGGCGGTGACGACGACGCCGAGATCCTTGGCAAGGGCGAGGATTTGATAGAGTTCGGTGTCCTCGATGCCGAAAGCGCCCTTGTAAGCGAGGAAGACTTTGAAAGAGGATATCTGTTCCTCTTCGACAACGGTCTTCAGGGCGGCAGTGGTGGTTTCATCGAAGCGGGTAACACCGGCATGGAAGGTGTAGTCGCAGGAAGCGAGACCCGCAGCCTTGCTCTTCCAAAGACGGATAGCCTCCAGCGGATCCTCCGAACGGGAGGGGCAGCACATCTCGATGAGGGTGGTGGTGCCGCCCATAAGAGCTGCCTTGCTGCCTGTCTCCCAATCGTCCTTCGAGAAGGTGCCCATGAAGGGCAGGTAAATGTGGACGTGCGGGTCAATGAAGCCGGGGAAGACATACTTGCCGGAAGCATCGATGACTTCGGCTCCTTCGGGTGCTTGGAGATTGGAGCCGATCGCGGTTATCTGCCCGTTCTCGCAGAGGATGTCGGCGGTACGGCGCTCGCAGGAGGTGATGATGTCGCCGTTGCGGATGAGTAGGGTCATGAAAGTGCCGGGTGATCCGTAGAAAGATGAAGAGATGCTTACTTGGCCCAGACCTCGCCATCGCCGAAGGAGAACCAGCGGGTGGTAGTGGTCTTGCGTTTGGTGAAGAACTCGACGCCCTCTTTGCCTTGGATGTGGAGGTCGCCGAAGAAGGAGTCGTTCCAACCGGTGAAGGGAAAGTAGGCGAGCGGTGCGGGCACGCCCACATTGATGCCGACCATGCCGGCACTGACCTGGCGGCGGAACTCGCGGGCCGCTTTACCGGAGTTCGTGAAGATAGCGGCGCCGTTACCGAATGCCTGTTTGTTAGCCTGGGCGATGGCCTCGTCGAGAGTCTTGGCACGGAGGACGGCAAGGACGGGACCGAAGACTTCCGTTTCCATGAGTGGGTTATCTGGAGTGACTTGGTCGATCACGGTGGGGCCGAGGAAGAATCCCTCGGGGGCGTCATCCACCTTGGTCTTGCGGCCATCAGTGAGTACCTTGCCACCCGCGCGCTCACCGGCATCGATAAGCCCGGAGACGCGGGTCTTGTGCTCGGCGGAGATCACCGCGCCCATGTCGGGCTGGGTCTCGCGAACATCGGTGGGGCCGACTCTCATGGAGCCGACGAGATCGGCGAGGGCGGGCAGGAGTTTGTCGCCCGCATCCCCGACCGCCACGGCGGTGGATCCGGCCATGCAGCGTTCACCCGCGCAGCCAAAGGCACCGTCCTTCACCGCTTCCACCGTCCGATCCACGTCGGCATCGGGCATCAGGATCACGAAGTTTTTCGCACCGCCAGCGGCTTGGACCCGCTTGCCCGCCAGCGAGCCCTTGCGGTGGATCTCACGGGCCACCGGAGTAGAGCCGACGAAGGAGATCGCGGCGACATCCGGGTGCTCTAACAAAGCGTCCACGCACTCGCGGCCGCCATGGACAATATTGAGCACACCCGGTGGCAGCCCGGCTTTTTCCAGCAGGGCGACGACGCGCTGCATGGTAAGCGGGACCTTCTCGCTCGGCTTGAGGACGAAAGTATTCCCGCAGGCGATGGCGATCGGCCACATCCACATGGGCACCAGCGCGGGGAAATTGAAAGGGCAGATACCAGCGACCACGCCAAGTGGATGGCGGTCGGTGTGGCAATCGATTCCGCGGGCGATGTTCTCCAGCGACTCGCCCATCAGAAGGGTCGGGATGCCGCAGGCAAACTCCACCACCTCGATGCCGCGGCGCAGATCGCCACGCGCTTCCGAGAGGGTTTTGCCGTGTTCGGTGGAGATGCCGAGGCAGAGTTCCTCGAAGGCATCTTCTAACAAGATCTTCAGGCGGAAGAGAACCTGTGCCCGCTCGTTCGGAGGGGTATCGCGCCAATCCGGAAATGCCGCTTTCGCCGCCGCCACCACTTCGTTCACCTCCTCGGGCCCGCACATGGGCACGGTGGCGATGGCACTGCCGCGGGAGGGGTTGTAGACCGTGCTGCCCGCCTTTCCTCCCACCTCCTTCCACTTTCCTCCGATATAGAGCGGGCATGCTTGATCCACGGACGCATTCATGGTTTGAGGAGCATGCGGATTGGCATGCCAATCGCTTTTCTAGCGGATTCCGTGCCGCTCCGGCAAGACCTTAACCGTTTCACGCTCATGCCCCGAATAGTCAAAGCTGGCCTCATCCAAGCAGCCTCCACCCACCCCGGCGACGCCGACCCGAAGGTGATCCGCGAGGCGATGATCTCGCGGCACATGGAGATGATCGAGGAGGCCGCCAAGCAGGGCGTGCAAGTACTCTGCCTGCAGGAGCTATTCTACGGTCCTTACTTTTGCGCGGAGCAGCAGACGCGCTGGTATTCCATCACCGAATCGATCCCGGACGGCCCGACCACCCAGCTCATGATGGAGACGGCGAAGCGACTGGGGATGGTGCTGGTGGTGCCGATCTACGAGGTCGAGCAGACGGGCGTTTACTACAACACCGCCTCGGTGATCGATGCGGACGGCACCTACCTCGGGAAGTATCGCAAGCATCACATCCCCCACTGCCATCCGGGCTTCTGGGAGAAGTTCTACTTCCGCCCCGGCAACACCGGCTATCCGGTGTTCCAGACGGCGGTCGGGAAGATCGGCGTCTACATCTGCTATGACCGGCACTTCCCGGAGGGCGCTCGATGCCTCGGGTTGAATGGCGCGGAGATCGTCTTCAATCCCTCCGCGACCGTCGCGGGGCTGAGCGAGTATCTGTGGAAATTGGAACAACCTGCACACGCCGTGGCAAACGGCTACTTCGTCGGCGCGATCAACCGGGTCGGCACGGAACAACCTTGGGGCATCGGTGAATTCTACGGGCAGTCCTACTTCTGCGATCCGCGCGGGCAGATGGTCGCGGTCGGCAGCCGGGATCAGACGGAGCTGATCGTGGCGGATCTGGATCTGGAGATGATCGAGGAGGTGAGGAATACCTGGCAGTTCTACCGGGATCGGCGGCCGGAGTCTTATGGGGAGATTGTGGTGCCGTGAGCAAAGCTAACGCCTGACCCGGTAATGCCTTACCAAGTCCGGAATCATCGGGGCGGTTCCAGTTGAGAGTGAAGATAGTCACTTCGATTTTCTCAAGGCATTGACAGTCCCATTGTTAAGACTGATCTCCTTGCCATTACAAGAGTTGCACATGCCGCAATCTGCTCCCTGATCCTTGCACTCTCCGGTTGCGGGAGGGATTTTGAGGTACATGATCTCGATGAGGCCTCGTTTGATCTGAAGGCCATGAGGCTGATTGAGGACGCCGCAAAGATCGACATCCCGGAGGGAGCCGAAGGGCTGCGGTTTCGTTACATTCCTCCGGTGGACCCGATCTACTTCGCAAAAATCGAGATCCCTGAGGCTTCACAGAAAGACTTGGAAGCTGAGATCGGGCGCCTCCAAGCGAGCGAGGACTTCTCCGACGACTTGGCAAACGACCGCTGTGCATGGTGGCCAAAGCACTTCGAAAACACGCTTGTTTCGAGAAAAGCGATTGGGAAAAGCTCCTATCTCGATGCTCGCCTAGTCCGGGAGGACGGCCGATTGATCCTGTATCTGAAGTACGTGTCGTTCTGACGTTCTTCACTGAAGAGATGGAGCGAGAGCCGGATGATGCGGTGGAGGGGCCGCAAAAGAACCGGGCCGCGCGATGAGCCTCCCAAGCGCCGTGTCCGGTCAAGACTTCGCGAGATGTTCTTCCGTTAGCGAGGACGTCCACGTGCACAACCTTGTTGAGGCAGGAGGCATTAGATCGGCAACCCGGAGTAGCCTCCTCGGTCGGCGACACCTTGGCTCTGTTGCACGGTCCCGTTGGGACAGTTAGAGGCCGACTTTCTCTTAAGAATTCGGCTTCCGCGCCAGAGCATCCGACTGCTTAACGAAGTCATCGCCATCCCATTCGGCATCGCTCTTGACCATGTCGGCACGTTCCTTCGCAGCGGCTTCCTCGGCCTTGCGGGCGAGTTGCATGCGGACGAGTTCCGCATGGGTGGTGAAGTAGGGCAGGCTGAGGCCTTTGAAGTCGGAGATGGTCTCAAAGCCCTTGCTGTCCATGAAGGCGAGCAGCCCGGCATTGAGATCCTTCACCATTCCGTAGCCGAACTTCATGACGCCGGTGCAGACTTGGACGGTATCGCTGCCTAACAGGATGAACTGGGCGGCGTCGGCACCGGTCTCCACGCCGCCGAGGCCGGAGAGCGTGCGGCCGGGGAAGTCCTTTTTGATGAGCTGGGCGATCTCCATGCACATGCGCAGGGCGATCGGCTTCACCGCTTTTGACGAATAACCGCCGGGGGTCGTGTAGCCTTCCACGGTCGGCTCTGGCCGCAGCGTATCCAGATTCACGCCCATCACGCTGCGGATGGTGTTGATCGCGCTGACCCCCTGACAGCCGGCGCGCAGGGCGGCAGCGCTGGGCTCCTCGATGTGGGTGACATTCGGCGTCATCTTGGCCCAGACAGGAATCTTCGCAGCGCCCATCACCCAGCCGCAGACTTCCTCGAGGATGGACGGATCCTGACCCATGGCGGCACCCATCTTGCGCTCGGGCAGGCCGTGCGGGCAGGAGAAGTTCAACTCGAAGGCATCCACCCCGGCGTCTTGGCAGCGCTCGACGATCTCGCACCAGGCATCCTTGTTATACTCCTCCATGATGGAGGCGATCAACACGCCGTCGGGATACTCGTCTTTCGCCTCCTTGAACTCATCGAGCCAGATCTCGAACTTGCGGTCGCTGATGAGCTCGATGTTCTCCCAGCCGATGACTTCCTTGCCATCGCCGGCCATGAGCTTGGCATAGCGGGGGCCAACATTGACCACCTTGGAGGCGTCGAGGCTGACGGTCTTGGCGATGACGCCCCCCCACCCTTCCTTGAAGGCGCGCTTGATCACCTTCACGTTCGTCCCCGGAGGACCGGAACCGATCACGAAGGGATTCGCGAATTTCAGCCCGTCGACGGTGGTTTCAAGGGTGGCCATGATCGTTCGATATTAAGACCCGAGGTGTTCGGGTGAAAAGCTCGTTTCATGCCCGGTGGAGAAAATCCTCAGGCGAAACGACCATGGCCACGGGAAAGCCGCCCCCGCTTCAGGGCTTCTTGCTCTCGATGTAGTTCTGCCACATCACCGGGACATCGCTGCAGATCGCATCCACGCCGAGTCCGAGGCCGAGGAAGTAGTCGTTGAGGGTATGCCCGGGCCAACCGGTGACGATCAGGCCCTGTTTCTGCGCATCCTTCACGGCCAGCCGGGTGGTTCCCTCCATCTTGCAGGCAATGCGCTTCGAGCCGATCGCCTTGGCGGAGTCGATCAGTGCGGAGTCGAGCGGGCCGCCCTTGATCAGCATGATGTCCGCGTCCGGATTGATCTTCTTTATCGCCTTCAGCGGGCGTTGGTCGAAGGAGGTGAAGACCCAAGTGGAGTTCTCCGGCTTGCGGGCGTTCACCTGATCGTAGATCGCCCGCGCATAGGTATCGATGGCCTCGTCGGGATAGAGCTTCTTGTTGCTCGTCTTCATCTCGAACTCGACGTAGAGGCCCGGCTTGTCGGCTAGGTAGTCGAGCAGGGCTTCGAGGAAGAGCAGCGGCTCGCCCTGCTTCTTGGAAGTGATGCTCCTAGCGGACTCAGACTCTAATTCCTCCACCGGCCCCTTGCCATTGTGGGTGCGATCCAAGGAATCGTCGTGAAGGATCACCAGCTTGCCGTCCTTGGTCATGCGGATGTCCGTCTCGAAGCCCCGGAGGCCCTTGTCATAGCTGCTGCGGAAGGCGAAGAGCGTGTTCTCCTCGAACTCGTGGGCTCCGCCGCGGTGAGCGAAATGGAAGGGCTTCGGCTTCTCTTCCGCAGCGGAAAGCGAAAGGACCGGGCAAAGCAGGGTGGTGAGAAGGAACGATGCGGAATGGCGGATTTGCATGAGGTTTCGTAAAAGGGTGATCGTGCGGCACGAGACCGTCCCATGCGTAGCAACGTTTTCGCCACAACGGGTCTTTCGGCAGGAGACGGATGCTAGGGATCGCGCTCATAGCCGACTTGAGCGGATTCGCGTGGAAAACCGGCTTTTTCGACTAGCGCCCGCCGCTGCACCCTTTACCTTCCGGCGCGTGGCCCGGTGGAACCGCGCGGGCAGCCAATTTTCCCACGATATGAACCTCACGCTCAAGGTCTGGCGTCAGAATGGCCCGCAGGACAAGGGCCGGATCGAAACCTATCCCGCCCAAGGAATTCCGGAAGAATGTTCCTTCCTGGAAATGTTGGACATCGTGAACGAGCGCATCATCAGCGATGGCGGCGAGCCGATCCATTTCGACCACGACTGCCGCGAAGGCATTTGCGGGATGTGCTCCCTGACGATCAACGGCGTGCCCCACGGCAAGGAAAAGGGCACCACCACCTGCCAAGTCCACATGCGCAAGTTCCGCGATGGCGACACCATCTGGATCGAGCCCTTCCGCGCAAATGCCTTCCCGGTGCTGCGCGACTTGATCGTGGACCGCAATGCCTTCGACCGCATCATAGCGGCAGGCGGCTATATCGACATCCGCACCGGCTCCGCCGTGGACGCGAATGCGATCCCGATTCCGAAGCCGGATGCCGACGCCGCCTTCGATGCCGCCGCCTGCATCGGCTGCGGGGCTTGCGTGGCCGCTTGCCCGAATGCCAGTGCCATGCTCTTCGTCTCCGCCAAAGTTTCCCACCTCGGCCACCTGCCCCAGGGCCAACCGGAGCGCGACAAGCGCGTGCTCGCGATGGTCAAGCAGATGGACAGCGAGGGCTTCGGCAACTGCACCAACCACTACGAATGCGAGGCCGCATGCCCGAAGGAGATCAGCGTGGATCACATCGCGCGGATGAACCGTGACTACGGGAAGGCCATGCTGGCCGAGCAGCTTGCATGATCGTCCCGCTCGGCCTGGCGCTCACGCTCGTCTCCGGAGTGGCTCCGGCGACCGCCAGATGGGCGCAGGGGCAGGAGCGCAAGATCCTGGCTGAGGGGGTGCCGCTCACGGCGGAAGCCTTGGAATTCGCCCGGACGATGGAGATTCAAGATCCGGAGGGCATCCGGGTCCTGACGGTGAACCCGGTGCCGATGCCCGTCCCGCAGCCGGTGGTGAATCTGGCCCGGAAATGCGGCCTGCCGGTCATGAACCCCGCCGGGATGACCCTCGGTCGTGGAATCTACATCCTGCCCGGCCACGAGTGGGTCATCCCCCACGAACTGGTGCACGTGGCGCAGTACCAGCGGCTCGGCGGAATCGAGCCCTTCATGCGGCTCTACATCCGTGAATGCCTGGTCCATGGCTACTTTGAAGCACCGCTGGAGATCGAAGCGCGGGAGCGATCGGGGGACTGAGTCGCCACCCGGGAACATAAAAAGGCGACCCTAAGGCCGCCTTTTCTCAAACTGGACTGGGTCCCGAAGGATTACTTCACGCCCTTCTTCGACAGGCGGGTGCCCTTGGTCGCGCCTTGGCGGGCCTTGAACTTCGGGTTGGCCTTGCAGATCACATAGAGCGTGCCCTTGCGCTTCACCACTTGGCATCCGGAGTGGCGGCGTTTGGCGGAAGAGAGCGAAGAAAGAACTTTCATGGGAAAAATGGCGCTGCGTTGCGGGGCCGCGGAAATTACGGAACCGCGCGAAGTTGTAAAGCCGATTCTCGCGTGAAAAATCGTGTTCATCCGAGCGCCGCCATGATGTTCTCTCGGCGCGCACCGGATGAGCGAGAATTTCTACCAGAAAACCACCTCCGCCCCTACCACTTCCTTCGACGTTTCGCTGCGTCCGCCGGTGTTTTCCGAGTTCATCGGGCAGGAGAAAGTGAAGGACCGCCTGCTGCTGATGGTGGAGGCTGCCCGCCAGCGCGGGGACGTGCTGGATCACGTGCTGCTCTCCGGCCCTCCCGGCTTGGGCAAGACCACGCTGGCCAATATCATCGCCCGCGCCACCGGCTCGCAGCTCCACGTGACCTCCGGGCCGCAGATCGAGAAGGCAGGCGATCTGGCCGGAGTTCTGACCAATCTCCAGAAGGGCGACGTGCTCTTCATCGACGAAATCCATCGCCTGCACCCGGCGATCGAGGAGTATCTCTACCCCGCCATGGAGGACTTCCGGCTGGATATCATCATCGATTCCGGCCCCTCCGCCCGCTCGATCCAACTCAACCTGCCGCGCTTCACGCTGGTGGGAGCCACCACCCGATCCGGGATGCTGACGGCTCCCCTGCGCTCACGCTTTGGACTGGTGAACCGTCTGGACTACTACACCCAGACGGAACTCGCCCAGATCATCGAGCGCTCGGCAGGCCTGCTGGACATCCCGATCCTGCATGAAGGGGCGCTGGAGATCGCGGCTCGTTCCCGTGGCACTCCGCGCGTGGCGAATGCCCTGCTGCGCTGGGTGCGCGACTACGCTCAGGTGAAAAGTGACGGCACGATCTCGGGTCCGGTAGCGGATGCAGCACTGGCAATGATCGAGATCGACGCACAGGGCTTGGACGAGATGGACAAGCGCATCCTCGAGGCGCTGATCTACAAGTTCAACGGGGGTCCCGTGGGCGTGGGCTCGCTGGCCGTCGCGGTCGGTGAAGATGCCGCGACGATCGAGGAGGTGCACGAGCCCTTTCTGATCCTACAGGGTTTCCTCCAGCGCACGCCGCGGGGGCGGATCGCCCTGCCTGCCGCCTATACCAAGATCGGCGCGTCCATGCCTCCACCAACGGACGGACAGCCGACCCTTCTCTAAGGGATCATGATCTCGTGCGTGATCCGAAGGGCGAATCCGGAAGACGCGGGTGCGATCCAGCATCTGTATCAGGAACTCGTCGGGGATCCCCTGATCCAAGTTCTTCCGGAGCAGATTGTAACCATGGGCCGGAGCGCTTCGACCTTCCTTCTCGTTGCGGAGTCCGGTGATTCGGTCTTCGGCACCGTGCTGTTCAACCTCCGCAACGACGTGATGTTCCGTTCCCAGCCCTTCGGAGTTCTCGAGAATGTCGTGGTGTCATCGGCAGCACGACAACAGGGCATCGGGACACGGCTTCTGGCCCAGGTCGAGGTCTTGGCGAAAGAGCACGATTGCACCAAGATCATGCTTCTGAGCAGCGTCCGCCGTCACGGAGCCCATGCATTTTTCCGCCATTGCGGATTTGCCAGCGATACCAAGACCGCCTTCGTGAAATACCGGAGCCAGTTCACCACGGCCTGAGAGACCCCGAATCCCCTTTCCCAACCCTGTTTCCCGTCCTACTTTCGCCCCGGGATGTCCGAAATTGTCGCCCAACTCATTGACCGCTGCCGCTCGGCGGGACTGCGCCGCACGAAGGCCCTCGAAGAACTCATCGTGACTCTTCTCGAGTCCTCGCGGCCCATGACCTTGTCCGAGTTGGCCGCATCCCCGCGGCTGCGTGATCAATGCGACAAGGCAACCGTCTTCCGCCTGCTGCAACGTCTCGCCGAAAAGGGCGTGGTGCGGCGGCTCGGCCTGCACGAGCGCGCTGCCTATTTCACGCTGCTGGTACCGGGACGTCATCAGGATTACCTGATCTGCACGGAGTGCGGCAGCATCGAGGCGGTAAAAGCCCCCTGCCCTGTCCACGAACTGGAAGAAGAGATTCGCGAGAAGACCGGCTTCCGCAACCTTTACCACGAGCTCGAGTTCTTCGGCACCTGCCCCGCCTGCGTATGAATCGCCTTGTCCGCATCGCCCTTACTCTTTTCATCTCGGCCTCTATTCTGATCTTCCTAGTCCTCCAGCGTCTGCAACGGGCGAAGGAAGCCGCTGCCAGCCTTCGAGGAGGCACCCACAACCCGATGGCGGAGTCCGAGTTCCAGATGGTCTACATCGGCATGGGGATCGTGGGCGTCATGCTCGCGGCCGGTATCGGCCTCATCATCGCCGCGATCATCAAAGGCAGGCAGCAGAAGCTGGACAGCGATGGATGAGGAGCTGGAGAGCGGCTTCCTGAAATTCATGGAGGTCGAGCGGACCGCCTCGCCTCGCACATTGGAGAACTACCGGCTCGCGTTGGAGAGCTGCCGCACATGGTTCGGCGCGAAGTTCGCCGGCTGGCGGGAGACTACCGCGGAGGATTTCCGGCGCTGGCTCTATGAGATGATGAAGCAGGATCTGTCGAAGTCGACGATCCGTCTCCGCTTCGCCGCTCTGCGGTCCTTCTACAAATTCCTGGTTCACCGCCGCGGCTTCATCAAGAGCCCGGTGGCGGAGGTGCAACTCCCCAAGCCGGAGAAGAAGCTGCCGGTGGTGCTCACCGCCTCACAGATCGACGAACTGCTGGCTCTGCCACTACAAGCCCCCATCCACAAGCAGACCCAGCCTTGGATGCCCCTGCGCGATGCTGCGATCCTGGAGCTCTTCTATTCCTGCGGGCTCCGGATCTCCGAGCTGAGGGGGCTGGATGTGAGGGACATCGATTTCCTCGGCGAGAACGTGAAGGTCACGGGCAAAGGCGCGAAGGAGAGGATCGTGCCGATCGGAGGCCCTGCACTCTCCGCCTTGCAGCGCTACCAGCGCGAAGCCGCCGTGACCAACGGTCCGCTGTTCTTGGGAAAGCGGCGCACGCGCATCACCCAGCAGGCGATCGATCTGCTGCTGAAGAAGTACCTCAAGCTGAGTTCGATTCCCTTCAAAATCTCCCCGCACAAGCTGCGGCACAGCTTCGCCACCCATCTGTTAGACGCAGGGGCGGATCTGAGATCCGTGCAAAGCCTGTTAGGCCATGCTTCGCTTTCGACCACGCAGATCTACACGCACGTGACGAAGGAGCGGCTGCGGCAGGCTTACGATGCGGCCCATCCCCGTGCCACCTGAATCAGGGCATCCAGGACTTTGTTATCCCTCCGCCCCAGTATTCCTGGGCACCATATAACCGATCAGCCCGCCTGCCGCGAGCGCCGCCGGCAACACCGAAGGCAGTTCCAGAAACAGCGGCCAAGCCACGCAGACGAAGCAAGCCACCCCGGCACCGATCATCGCCCGAACCATGGGCCTCAGCTCCCTGACGCTGTCCGGGAGCCAGAGATAGAGCGGAAGGATGAGCACGCAGAAGACCACCAGAAGAACCGCGGAGGTCCAAAAGGCAAACATGGGGACTCCCACGCCACGCAGTGATCCATTCCGGACAATGCCCTCAATCACATAAGGCGAGATCACCACGGCGAAGCTCACGAGCCAGCCCAGAATCCATGCCTGAAGCGCCCTGCCAATCATTGCTGCGGGTAGTGTCCGATGGAGGCCTCAAGGAGCAAGCGCCGAGAGGCCCTACACGGAATTTTCACGGAGTGCTGCAGAATCGCGTGCACAAAAAGGGCGGCCGTGTTGCCACGGCCGCCCGAAGTGTTTCGTAGGGATGAAACTCGGTCGGCTTAGAAGCCAACGGAGAGCTTCACGCCACCGATCAGGTGCTCTTGGCCGCCCTGAAGGTTGTTGATGTCGGCAGCAAGCTTGTTGTCGGCATCGGTGTACTTCAGGTAAGGAGCGATGGTCACGCCTTCGCGGAACTCCCAGGGGAGTTCGGCCTTGACGAACCAGCCTTGGAAGCCGTCAGCGGTGGAACCGGGGTTCGCGCGACCGGCACGAGCCTGGAGGCCGTGGCCATCGGCAACACCGACACCCGTGGACAGGGTCAGGGCCAGACAGTCGTTGAACTCCTTGGTCCAGGACAGCTCGGGCTGCAGGTACCAGCCGTTGTTGGAGTCGAAGTCGTAGTAGTAGGTCGCGCTGGCGGAGAGACCCCAAGCGATCTCGTAGCTGGCGGACAGGTAGACTTCCTGGGTGTCAACGGTACCCGGGGTGTCCGGGAAGTAGTAGTAGATGTAGCCGAGCTCGAGATCGATCGGGCCGACTTCCTTCGAAATGGCGGCGTAGAGATCAAGCTCGTTGAAGTTACCGCCGATCGTCTGGGAATCGTTGACGGAGCCGTACCAGGCACCGGCGCTCAGAGCGGCGAAACCGGCATCGTAAGACACGTCAGCACCGGCTTCGATCAGATCGCTGCCGAGATCCACGAAACGGAATTCGTAGATGTTGCTGTAGCCGACGTGGACTTCCCCTTCGATCTCCGCCGAGGCGTAGCCAGCCACGAGAGCGGAGGCAGCGGCCAGGGAGCCGATAATTTTGGTGTGTTTGCGCATCTTGGTATTCGGTTGTTCGGTTGCTGCAACCCCTTCTCTATCCCGCTTTCGCCGGCTTGAGGAGAGGTCTTGGCTTGCTGCGAACCGCGTGCCTTACAGCATGACGGACGCTGCCTATCGGGCAACTAGTTAAGAAACCCAAAAGGTAATGTCCAGCTAAAAGAACTCGGTTGGCCGCTAGGCCGGGGCTCTAACTAGAGGGCCCAAAGGGGTCTGGCAAGGCCGAAAAGCCGCATCCGATGCCACAATCATGGGGCTGGAAGAAGTTGAAATCGTGGCCTTCGCGAAAGTGAAAGCTGCTAGACCCGACGGGCCTGCGCCTCATCTCGCCGTGCTCACCCCTCTTTCGGCGCACCTGCAGCCAGGCGCCTCCCGAAAGCGAGGAAAGGAGCACCTAAAGCGATGGAAAGCAGCAGGACCACCGGCCAAACCCGAGCCCCGGAGAATTCGCGCGGTTCCGATCTCAGGACCTCCAGATACTCGCGGTGGGCCTCGGCTGCATCCATCTCGTCCTCCGCAGCCACCACTACCCTAACGCCACCGATCGCGTTGCTATAGTGCCAGAAAAGCTGAACCACGTGCTCGTCGAAGACCTCTGCCTGGATCCCGCGTGATCCAAGGAAGGAGCGGAAAAGATGGGCTTCTTCCGGCGTTTGAAAACGAGCGACCGTCACCATGAGCGTACAAGAGTTCGGGGGAGATTACTCTCCCCCGAATCAAATCACATCTATAAAGAGCCGATCAAATTACATTTCCAGCATCAGGCGCGTCGGATTCTCGATGCAGTCCTTGATGCGGATCAGGAAGGTCACGGCTTCCTTGCCGTCCACCAATCGGTGGTCATAGCTCATGGCGAGATACATCATCGGGCGGATCACCACCTGCCCGTTCAGGGCCACCGGGCGCTGCTGGATGGTGTGCATGCCGAGAATGCCGCTCTGGGGCGGGTTGAGGATCGGCGTGCTGAGCAGAGAGCCGTAGGTGCCGCCGTTCGAGATCGTGTAGACACCACCCTGCAGGTCTTCGATGCCGATCTTCCCTTCCTTCGCCTTCTTGGCGTAGTCGATGATGTCCTGCTCGATCTGGGCAAAGCTCTTCTTGTCCGCATCGCGGATCACCGGAACGATCAGGCCTTTCTCGGTGCCGATCGCCACACCGATATCGTAGAAGTGGTTCTGAACGATGTCCTGGCCATCGATCATGCCATTAACCTGCGGCACGTCCTTGAGAGCTTGGACCACGGCCTTCACGAAGAAGGACATGAAGCCGAGCTTCACGCCGTGCTTCTTGAGGAAGTCTTCCTGCACCGCCTTGCGGAGCTCCATGACCGCGGTCATGTCCGCCTCGTTGAAGGTGGTGAGGATCGCGGCGGTCTGCTGGGCATTTACCAGGTGCGTCGCGATCTTGCGGCGCAGCATGCTCATCTTCTTACGGGTCACGCGGCCGTCCGAAACCGGAGCGGCAGCGACCGCAGGAGCTGGGGCCGGAGCAGCGGGAAGCTCGAAGGTCCGGGGCTTCGGCGTTTCGGTCACCGGTGCGGGCGCCGCGGCGGCAGGCACAGGTGCCGGCGCGGCCGGAGCCGGAGCCGCAGGCTCGGGAGCGGCGGTGGTATTCCCCACGATGATCTGAGCGATCAGAGTGCCGATCCCGACTTCATTGCCTTCGGCCACGAGGATCTTGAGCGTCCCGGAGGCATCAGCCTCGAGCTCGCTGGACACCTTGTCGGTTTCCAAGGTGACAAGCGCCTCACCCTTGGAGACGGCCGCGCCGTCGCCCTTGTGCCAGCGCGCGACATTTGCGGAGGTGATGGATTCGCCGGCCGCGGGAACCTTCACGTCGATCACCTGCGCACCGGAGGCGGGCAGCGGTGGAGGCGAGGCGGCGGCAGGAGCCGAAGGAGAAGGCGCGCCCGCGGCCGGAGCGGCGACAGGCGAGCCACCGGTAGCGGCTCCATCTTCGAGCAGTGCGATCACGGTGCCGATCGCCACTTCCTCCCCTTCACCTACCACGATCTTGAGGACGCCATCGGCAGCGGCTTCAAGTTCGCTGGAAACCTTGTCGGTCTCCAGAGTGACAAGCACATCGCCCTTGCGGACGGATTCTCCGTTCTGCTTGTGCCAGCGGGCGACATTCGCGGAGGTGATGGATTCGCCGGCGGCGGGGACTTTGACTTCGAGAGACATGAGGAAGAAATGGACTAATGACTAAGCGCTAATTTTCAGACCGGTCCGTGCTGTAGGAGAATCAGACAACCTTGAAAGCGGCTTCGATCAGGGCTTTTTGTTCGGCATAGCTTCTGGCCTTTGAACCCGCGGCGGGGCTGGAGGCCCGGGTGCGCCCGGCGTAGCGGACGCGGCGGTCGAGCGCCTTCTCCAAACGCGGGAAGATGTAGGACCAGGAGCCCATGTTGAGCGGTTCTTCCTGACACCAGACGAACTTCGAAGCGCCCGGATACTGGGCGACCAGAGCGGCGACCAGCTCATCGTGGAAGGGATAGAGCTGCTCGATGCGGAGGATCGCCGTGTCGGTGATGTTGTGCTCCTGACGATAGGCAGCCAGATCGTAGTAGACCTTGCCCGAACAGAAGACGATGCGGGTGACCTGCATCGGATCCTCGTGGTGCACCGGATCCGGCAGCACCTCTTGGAAGCAGGAACCCTCGAGGAAATCGGCCTCCGTGGAAACCGCTTCGGGGCGGGTCAGCAGACTCTTGGGCGTCATGAGCACCAGTGGCTTGCGGAAGCTGCGCATCTTCTGGCGGCGCAGAGCGTGGAAGTACTGGGCGGGAGTCGTGAAGTTGCCCACGATCATGTTCTTCCCGGCGCATAGCTGCAGGAAGCGCTCGAGGCGGGCGCTGGAGTGCTCAGGACCCATGCCTTCGTAGCCGTGAGGCAGGAGCAGCACGAGGTCGGTCGGGGTCTGCCACTTCGACTCCGCGGAGGCGATGAACTGGTCGATGATGACCTGGGCACCGTTCGAGAAGTCGCCGAACTGGGCCTCCCACAGGGTCAGCATATTCGGGGCTCCGATCGAATAGCCGTAGTCGAAACCGAGCACGGCGAACTCGGAGAGGAAGGAGTTGTAGACGCAGAACTTGGCCTGCGTGGGGCTCACGTGCTCCAGCGGGATGTAACGGGCGCGGGACTCGGAATCGTAGAACACCGCGTGGCGCTGCGAGAAAGTGCCGCGGCGGCAGTCCTGACCGGAGAGGCGGACCTGATGACCTTCGGTGAGCAGGGCTCCCCAAGCGAGCGATTCGGCAAAGGCCCAGTCCACCGGGCCACCGTTCTGAAGAGCTTCCTGGCGGCGCGGGATGAAGCGCTTGGCGAGGGTCGGGTGGAGATTGAAGCTTTCCGGGACCGTGGTGAGCACCTTCCCGACATGCTGCAGCAGGTCGCGGGAGATGCCCGTCGGAACGGGAGCGTGATTGTAGTCCTCCTGCTCGACGGCGGTGGAGCCACTGAAGACGCTGCGGTCGCCGCTGGCCTGCATCTCGACCATCTTGGCGTGGCCCGCTTCGAAGCGGTCCCAGATGTCCTTCTCGATCTTGTCCGCTTCCTCTTGGCTCAGGACACCCTGACCCACCAGTTGCTTCTTATAGATCTGGCCGATCGTCTCGCGCTCCTGGATGTGCTTGTAGATGTGCGGCTGGGTGAACGCGGCCTGGTCGGTCTCGTTGTGACCCTGGCGGCGGTAGCAATACATGTCGATCACCACGTCGCGACCGAACTTCTGGCGGAATTCGAGGGCGAACTGGGCGGCCCAGTAGAGTTCCATCGGCACCTCCCCGTTCACGTGCAGGATCGGTGCCTCGATCATCTTGGCCACGTCCGTCGCATAGGCGGAGGAGCGGGCATCGGCCGGCATCGTGGTGAAGCCGATCTGGTTGTTGATGATCAGGTGAATCGTGCCCCCGGTGCGGTAGCCCGGGAGTTGGGAAAGGTTCAGCACTTCGGCCACCGAACCCTGACCGGCGAAGGCGGCATCCCCGTGGAGGAGGATCGGCAGCACCCGCTTGCGGTCGGTTTTCACGCCGTCGTCGCCGATCAGGCGCTGGCGGGCGCGGGCCTTGCCCTCCACCACCGCGTTCACGGCTTCGAGGTGGCTCGGGTTGGCGGCGAGGCTCACGCGGACCTTGCCATCGGGCAGTTCGCGGACGCTCTCGTAACCGAGGTGGTACTTCACGTCGCCATCACCCGCCACGAGGTCGGGCATGTAATTCGGCGTGAATTCATACAAAATCGTCGTCAGGGACTTGCGGACGAAGTTCGCCAGCACGTTCAGGCGACCGCGGTGGGCCATGCCCATCTCGATCTCCAAAACCCCCTCGGAAGGACACTTTTCGAGGATGGCATTCAGGAAGACCATCGCCCCCTCGCCCCCTTCCAGCGAGAAGCGCTTCTCACCGAGGAACTTCTTGCCGAGGAAATTCTCGAAGCTGTCCGCCTCGATCAACCAGCCGAGCGCGCGGGCCTTGCGGTCCGCCGGATCCTCGGCACGCAGCGCGTGGGCCTCGATCTGCTGGCGCACCCAGTGGCGCACGGTGGTGTTATTAATATGCGTGAACTCGAAGCCGATGAAGCCGGAATAGGTGGCTTCCAGAGCCCCCAGCATGTCGCGCAGCTTCATCTTCGCGCCCTCGCGGAAGAGCGGATTGGAAGCCTCCTTGTCCATGTCCTCCTCGGTAAAACCGAACTGGGAAGGCGCCAGCCGCGGATTTCGCTCCGGGCCGCTGAGCGGGTTAATGTGCGCCTGAGTGTGGCCGAGGGCACGGAAATTGTAAACGAGGCTCACCACCTTGCCATAGAAGGCGAGCTGGCCCTCGCTCGGCGGGGCTTCCACCGGCGCGGCCGCAGGTGCCGCTGCCGGGGCGGGAGCGGCGGCTGCCTCCCCTCGCGGCCGGAGCTGGGCGACCCCGAGCTCGAATCCTTCAAAAAAGGCCGCCCACGTGGGGTCGACCGAACGGGCATCCGCGCACCACAGCGCGTATTGTTCCTCCAGCAGGTCCGCATTGAAGCGGGCGGAAACCGACGATTTCATGGACGGTAGATTCGGGTGTGGGCTGGAGTTCGCGGAAATTCCCGCTTGGCCCCTCGCGCGCAGCGCTTAGGTAAGAGGCCGTCTGGAAACCGTCAACGCACAAGGCCGGTTTTTCCGGTAATTCCAGTAATCGTCGCCATTCTAGCAATACATCGTATTTCCAATGATCGAAGTCAGGGAACTTACCAAGAGCTTTGCCCGCCACACGGCGGTCAAAGGCATCGACTTCAGCGTCCAGAAGGGCGAGATCGTCGGATTCCTCGGGCCGAACGGCGCTGGTAAGACCACCACCATGCGGATGCTGACCGGTTACCTGCCTCCGACCTCCGGCAGCGCGACCATCGCCGGCTTCGATATCTTCCGCCAATCCTTGGATGCCCGGCGCTGCATCGGCTACATGCCGGAGAACGTCCCGCTCTACGAAGACATGCGGGTACGGGAATTCCTGCGCTACCGTGCCTCCCTGAAGGGCCTGAACAATCGGGACGCGAAACGCCGGGTCAACGAAGTCATAGAAACGTGCGGACTGGAAGGCGTGCGCCGGAAAATGATCAAAGTGCTCTCCAAGGGCTACCGGCAGCGGGTTGGCCTCGCCGATGCCTTGGTCCACGAGCCGCAGCTCCTGATTCTGGACGAACCCACCAACGGGCTCGACCCGAACCAGATCCGGCAGATCCGCGATCTGATCAAGCGGCTCTCCGAGAATCACACGATCCTGCTCTCCACCCACATCCTTCACGAAGTCGAAATGACCTGCGGCCGGGTCATCATCATCGACGGCGGCCAGATCAAGGCCCAGGACACCCCGCAGAACCTGGTGGCCGGGATGCGTGCCGCCGGACGGGTGCATGCCGAGATCTCCGGGGACTCCGGAGTGATCGCCCCTGCCCTCCAGCGGATGGACCACGTGAAACGCGTGACCCACGAAATCGTCGAGGGAGACTGGTCGCATTACGAGATCCTCGTGGATTCCGGCACGGATGCCCGCGAGCGGATCCATGAGCTGGCCTCCCAGTATGGCTGGCCGCTGCGGAGCTTGCACCGGAAAGATCCGACTCTGGAAGACGTCTTCGTCGAGCTCACCCGTAGGGATTGACCGCGAGGCTCGGAGCCCCGCGGTCTCCATGCTGAGGACTCAGGGGCTCTCCGTAACCTGCACTCTGAAGTAGAAGCGATCCCCACCCTCCGGGAAGGGTATGGAGATCACTTCGATTTCGCCATCGTCCGCCACCACCACGGGCTCCCCTTCCGCTTCGTCCCACCGGGACAGATCCGCACTGAAAACCGGCTTGAGTAACCAGCCCTTGGTCTCAATGCCCTTGCGGCGGCAGAAGAGAACCCGGCGACCGTTCTCGCCATCGAGATCCAGAGCCGAAAGCCCCCGCACTGCAAGCGCACCCTCCTCCACCAGCAGGCGATCGACATTCGAGAGCAGCGGATCGGAGCCGAAGGCATACTCAAGCAGGTTCACCGTGCCATCGCCATCGCAGTCGGCATCCGCCCCGCTCAGGTCCGGGTCCGCCAGCATCGCGGCATCGAAGTGCAGCTCGCGCCACTGTTGGAAGCTCATGATGCCTGTGCCACCATCGTTCGGCGGCGGATCTTCTTCACCGGGCGAACCGCCGGGATGGGTGCTCGGTCGCCAGCCCTCCGCGGTATTCCAAAGCTCCGCCGGGCCATCCGGGTGAAGCGCCACGAGCGAGTGACCCTGATTGTCCGTCGAGGGGTGCCATGCGTCGTCATAGACGAAGTCGATCAGCGTCTCTCCAGCCTGGCTCTTCAAGCGGATGCGCTCTCCACTATTGTCGAGGCTTCCCTCATACACGCCGGCGACGGGGATGGTGCTACTATAGCGGACCGCGAACGCGGCGGCATTGTGAACCAGAAGGATGGTTTCGCCCGGCTGGATGATGCGACTGCCGAAGGTGAAGGTCAGCCCGCTGGTGAAGTGTGCGCCGCTGAGGTCGATGCCAACGGTGCCGATGTTACGGATCTCGATGAACTCGAACTCTTCCTTCTCCGGGAAGCCTTGCGCCACTTCTGCCGCCGTGGAAGCGGCCGGATTGTACATGATCTCCGTGACGCGAAGCGGCGGCAGGGTATCTGAAACAAAGCTGCGTGAGTTCAAGGCACTCCATGTGGAGCCGTTGCGGACCCGCGCCTTCACCTCGAGCGTATAGTCGATCGTCACTGCGGACGAGTAGACTTGGGCCGATGGCGACAGGCCACCACCCGACAGACGTGGATCGGATCCATCCAAGGTGTAGTAGATGGTGCCACCCGTGTTCGGATTGCTCATCTGAAGCGCATAGTGTGCAGGGACCAGACCGCCCTCCTGACTGAAAGTCGGCGGATCGATGGTCGGATAGTAGCCCTGCCCGCGCATGAAGTTCCGCAGGATGGTGGCATTGTCGTTCAGGCCGGTCCCATCAACCGTTCCGGTGGCGATGATATTCCGGATACGAGAGATCTCTGCCTGCCACTCGACGTCACGGCGAACCGGGGGCTCCTGGATCGTATCCCCCCATCGTGCGGACTCCGCCACGATGGGCTTGCGCAGGTGATTGCCCAGCGCATCCCAACGCGAAAGCACCTGCGGCGTGCTGAGCGCACCTCCCGTGGAGATGTGCTTGTACAGCCGGTCCGCCACGGTCATCAGGAAATCCGGGTTCACCCGGGCTGCGTGCCAGATCTTGCCGGACGGAGAAGTAAGGTCTGCCGAGCTCACGCGAAAGGCGGGGTGTACCCATGCGGTGAGGTTCGAGCTGTTACCCGTGCCCCATGAAGCTTCGCCATCCCAGTTGAAGAACTGAAAGGCACCCGCCGGATTGTTGCGATTGCCACCCCACCAGTTGTTCACCGGCCAGTCGTTCATGCCGGTATACCATGCGCAGAGCAGGTAATCCGCGAAGCTGGGGATATCCACATACTCCTTCAGTTCGGAGTAGTTGGCGGGCACGGACATGTTCTTCGCCACCAGTTCGCCGATCGTGTAGTTCCAGCGCGTGGCGTCGCCGCCATGGGTGCCGCCGTGGTTCACACTGAACCAATCTTCCTTCTCACCACCCAAGACATTCGCGGCGAAGGCTCCGTCCGGACGCTCGACCGGGTTGTAGAGTCCCCAGTAGATGCCATTGATGAAGAGGTGGACGAAGCGACCCGGTGCCCCGGGCCCGCCCATCGCGACACGCGTGGTGCGGTAGAACTCATCTTCCGTGTAGGTGCTACGGGTCGGATTCCAACTGCGGGCAAAACTATGGTTGTTCCCCGCTCGCAGCACGATCTTGTCCACACTCTCATTCCCCTTCCCCGGGAATAGCGGACCGGTGGTGAAGAGCTTGGAATCGAACTTCGACTCACCATAAGCGCTGGAGAACGAGAGCCGCAGGGAGCGCTTCATCCGGTCGTGGCTGTGACCTTCCACACTGCAGTCCGCCTGCACATTGTTGGCCGGGGCATTCGGATCGATGTACTCGATCGACGCCGGCTTCTTGAGGTCATCGTTGCGGTAGAAACCCATGCCCCCCGTGGCGCTCCACATATCGGTCTTGTTCACCACCAGCGACATGGTGGGGATCTCCTTCATGCCCTCGGTCAGATCTGCCGCATAGGCGGGGTCGTTCACGATCTCCGGATCCATTTCGTAGTCGTGGATACGGGAGCCCACCCCCACCGGAATCGTCGGTTGCGGCCAACCGGCAATGGTCGCGGGCTGCCGGATGACATCGTCCAGCTTGAGGAAGGTCCGGGTCTCCGGCTTGGGCGAACTGTAACCGGAGCGGAATGCCGCGGCACGCACCACCGCAGTGGTCGTGATGGAAATCGGCCCCGTGTAGATGGTGCCCGTCGTCGCCGTGGGTGCCGAGCCATCCGTGGTGAAGCGGATCTGGGCCTGCGACATCTCGTTGCTGAGCGTAAGGGAGAAGGGCTCGGTGAAGTAGCCACGCTCGGCGCTGAAGACCACGTCCGGAACCAGACCCAAGGTGCTCGTGTCGTTCGCCCCGCCTGGCGTCGGCGTGGTATAGTACTGGTAGTAGGGCAGCACCTCGCCCCCTGCGATGAGCTCCGGCAGCAGCAGGAAGTTGTCGTCCGCTGCCGAATGATTGAGTGCATGGAAGGCCAGAACGTTCGGCTGGCCTGCCTGGAGCAGCGAGAGATGGGCACTGATATCGATCGTTTCGGCCGTAAGCCCGGCGCTGGTTTCACGGTGCAACGTGGCTACGGACGAGGTGCTCAGATTTGTCGGGGCATTGTGGCGCGCCACTTCGATCCCATTCAAGTAGGCCACGAATCCGTCATCATAGCGGAGCTTCAGGACCAGCGAATCGAAGTCGTTCACCGTTTCGGGCATGAAATTGAAACGGACCAAGGCACTCGCCGAGACTCCCTTCATCTGTGCGCCGATCTGGGATTGGATCACCTCGTCGTAAGGCGAACGCGGAACGTAGTAGGCCAAGGCGTGCGCGACCCCCGCATCGAACAAGGCGATACCCTCCGGGGTCAGTGGCGCGAGCCCGTCATCCCCCAGGAAGGTGTGGATGCGTGCGGCAGGAGCCGGCACATTCCCACGCAGCATTTGGCCTTTCTCCACCACCAACACCGCGGGCTCCCCGGTGGACGCCGTGGCGATCACCTTGGACCCGACGGCATTGTTGCTGATCGAGGCGACATTGAAGGTCCCCGCCGTTTGGCGAACGACCAGCGGCCCGGCAGCAAGCCCGGCGCCGAGCGGATGCGTCGAGCCCAGCGTGGTAAGCTGGATGTCGGTCTGAAGGTTGACCGCACTGCCGGAACTACTGAGTTGGAAGTCGTCGGTGAGTCCCCGCTCCCAGTTGATCCCCGGCACGGCCACGTCCTTCAGTTTCGTGTTCACCGCCGTCGAACTCACGGAGGAGGAAACCATGACCAAGTCCATCCCCGCGGCGTTCGCTGCTTGCACGGCGTCGTCATCGATCAAGGTGACGCGGTGCCCGAGGACCGTGGTGAGTCGGTTGATCACCGACTGGTCACCTGCCGAGGCCACGCCGCTCGCTGGGACCTCGCCCACATAGAGAATCTTGGCAGCCCCCACCGGAGGCGGCGTGTCATCGTAACCAATCCCGCTGTGCACGGTGAACCAAGCGGCTCCAGGCGAGTATCCCTCTCCGTTCCACATCGGCGGCAAGGGGCCTTCGGGAATGAACACCTGGGCTTCGGCGCCTTGCGCAATCAAGGAAACCGGCGCACCCGGAACCGGGGTCACCCCGTATGAGACATTCTGGAGCTGCTCGGGGAAGGACGGTGAATACTCCCAGGAAATCGTGGTCCCGTCCGCCTTCACCAGCGCGAGATACTCTCCCGCCGTGGTGAGCTTGAAGTTCGTGTGCAGAGGATTGCCGGCGACACGACGATTCTTGTCGGAAGCGAAGACGACGAGATAGCCCTTTGAGGGCAGGCTTACGTTCGGGAACTTCCACTTCTTGAGGTTCGCCGCCTCGTCCGTGAGATACCATCCGTTGAGGCTGACCGGAAAGGGAGTGGGATTGTGAAGCTCGATCCAGTCCTCCTTCGAGCCATTCTCGTCGGACAGGCCGTTGCTGTTCGAAGCCACGAACTCGCTGATGACCACATTCGAAGAGTAGACCCCTACGGCCCGGGCGGCGGGCAAAGCGAAAACGGACAGCAGGAACGCGAAGGTGCGGAAAAAGGGGAAGGCAGATCTCATGCGCGGGGGAACGACGAGAAGTCGGGGGGTGGGGTAGGAGGTCCGGGATCGAGCGCCCGGGCGGATGGATAGGCATGAGCCCCCTTTCCCCCTCGCATTCAATGGCAAAACCCCGGAATAGCTACGATTCGGGATTTCCCCTACAGGCCCCGGCGGGCCCTCACCCTCACCGGAATGGAGGGAAGCTCCATAAGGTGCAAGATGCCCTCAAACGGGGATATCTCCGGACTGGATTGACAGGCACGCTCGTCCACGCTGCGTAGTGCAAACCTCCATGAAGCTTGTCCGACAGCTTTTGCCGCTCTCCCTTCTAACCGCCGCAGTGGCGGCACCGGAAACTTATCCATGCCAGAACGGGTTGGTCCGGTCTCTCGTGGCTCGCGAACCGATGTTCATCAATCCGGTTTCCGTGGCGGTGGATACCGATGGCTCGATCTATGTCACCGAGACCACCCGCAGGAAAGTGGCGGACCTCGACATCCGCGAGGTCATGGATTGGGTGACGGAGGATCTCTCCCACATCTCGGTAGAGCAGAAGCGCGACTTCTTCCGCAAGGAGATCACCCCCGAGCGCTTCAGGAAGCATCCCTCCCTCAAGGATCACAACCAGGACGGCACGATCGATTGGAAGGACCTAACGGTTCACAGCGAGAAGATCCACAAGCTGGTGGATACGAATGGAGACGGTGTGGCCGACAAAGCCACGGTCTTCGCCGAAGGCTTCAATACCGAAGTCACCGGTATCGCTGCCGGCGTGCTGGCCCGGAACGGCGAAGTGTATGCAACCATCGCACCCGACGTGTGGAAGCTCCGCGACACGGATGGCGATGGCAAGGCGGACGAGCGCAAGGCGATTGCCAGCGGCTTCGGCGTGCACATCAACTACGCCGGGCATGACATGCACGGCTTGACCTTCGGCCCGGACGGAAAGGTCTATTGGACCATCGGCGACAAGGGCACAAATGTCGTCTCGGAGGGCAAGCGCTGGATCTATCCGCACGAAGGCGCACTGCTGCGCTGCAATCCGGATGGCAGCGAGTTCGAGGTCTTCGCGCGCGGACTGCGGAATGTGCAGGAGATCGCCTTCGACGATTACGGTAACATCTTCGGCGTCGACAATGATTCGGACCAGAAGGGCGAGAAAGAGCGCCTGCTCTACATCGTGGAGGGATCGGACAGCGGCTGGCGTAGCTACTACCAATACCGTGGCGGGAAGTACAACCCATGGATGGATGAACGCATTGCCTTCCCCGGTGGCGAAGACCGGCCTGCTTCGATCCTCCCTCCCCTCTCGCTGTATCTCGATGGCCCCAGCGGCTTCGCCTACAATCCGGGAACCGCTCTGAACGAACGCTACCGAGGGCACTTCTTCCTCACCCAGTTCCCGGCGGGCAAGATCAATGCTTTCAAACTCGAGCCGGACGGGGCCGCCTACAAGATGGCGGGCGACCACCTGATGGCCAGCGGCACGGCCTTCACCGGTTGCAACTTCGGTCCGGACGGAGCGCTTTACGTGGCGGACTGGCAGGGTGGTTACCCCCTGAAGGAGAAAGGCGCGGTCTGGAAGATCGACGACCCGAAGGAAGCATCAAGCGAAGTGCGCAAAGAGGTGTCGCGGATCCTCAAGCTAGGCGCCGCGGATGAGAGCGATGAGGCCTTGCTCAAGCGGCTCGATCATGCCGATCAACGGGTCCGGCTGGACGCACAGTGGGAACTCGTGCGCCGGGAGAAATGGAATGAACTGAAACAGCTTGCAGCCTCCCCGGAGCATTCTCCACTTGCTCGCATCCATGCCTTGTGGGGCCTCTCCCAAGGAGAAAAGTTCGACCCTGAGCTCTTCATCTCACTGGCGAAGGAAAAGGACCCCGAACTGCGGGCTCAGGCAGCCAAATGGTGTGGCGAGTGCAAGAGCTCCACCGGCGCCCTTTATTCTCTGTTGGCCGATCCGTCCTCCAGGGTCCGCTTCCAAGCGGCGATGGCCATTGGGAAGGTATCACTGCCCGGGGAGATCGAACCGATCGGGAAGATGCTCGCGGAAAACGGGGGCAAGGACGCCTTCCTTTCCCATTCGGGAAGCTTCGCCCTCCGTGCCTACCAGCACCAACCGGAGAAACTGAAGCCGCTTCTAACACACCCCTCGCCCGCAGTCCGAATCGGATTGGCCCAAGCCTTCCGCAACATGCTCCAGGACGTTTCTTGCCAAGTCACCGAAGGCACCAACCCAAGGTCTTTGGACGGAAGGGCACAAAGGATTCTAGCCCAGCTTACTCCCTTGCTGAAAGATCCGGATCCTACCGTGGTCGCGGAGGTCGCGCGGGCGCTATACGAAAAGCCAATCCAAGGGCGCGCGCTCTTCCCCCTTTCCGAATTGCTGGATCAGGCCCGGGAACTGCGGCCCTCAAGCCTTCGACGTGCGATCGCCGCGAACCGCAGAATCGGAGATAACGAATGCCTTCTCAGGCTAGCCCGCTTTGCCGCCGATCCGCGGCAGGAGTCGACTTTGCGGACCGCGGCGTTCGAGGCCCTCGCGAGTATCAAGTCGACCGTGGACCTCGATCCGGTGGACGGAGCCCATGCACCCACACCGTCCCTGAAGATCGCTCCCCGGACGGCGGCCGAAATCACCGGCATCCTCTCTCCTCTCAGCGGAGAGACCGCTTGGACGAGCGCCGTTGCCGCCGCAA
Source organism: Luteolibacter rhizosphaerae (assembly GCF_025950095.1). Taxonomy (NCBI): domain Bacteria; kingdom Pseudomonadati; phylum Verrucomicrobiota; class Verrucomicrobiia; order Verrucomicrobiales; family Verrucomicrobiaceae; genus Neoluteolibacter; species Neoluteolibacter rhizosphaerae. The sequence goes on from NZ_JAPDDR010000010.1 coordinate 270,549, forward strand.
TCGAGGCGACGGGGACCAAGCAGGATCCTTCGAGTCTCGCCCGCCAAGCTCTCGATCCGGCGCTCGATCCATCACTCCGCATCGCCGCGCTCCGTCGCTTGGAAAGCGCCGGTGATTCGCTCGTGGTCGACACTGCCATCTCCCTCCTCGCGGACCCCTCCCCCGCCCTCCGCACCGCAGCCGCAGGCATGCTGACCGGAGCAAAGAACAACGAAGTGATCCGTTACATCGGCACCTCGGCCCTCATTTCTCCGGACCTCGCGGAGAAGCAAGCCGCCGTCCGACTCCTCGGGCGCATGCCGGAAGGAAAGGAGCTGCTCCAAGGCCTGTTAGACAGTCTCTCCGGGGGTAAGCTCGACCCGAAGCTGGAGCTCGAAACGATCGAGGCAGCTACCACATTGCTACCCGATGAGCTGGCCAAGATCAAAGCAACACTCGCCGCCAGCGGCCCGCTCGGAGCTTGGTCCTATGCACTCGCCGGTGGCGATGTCGGGGAAGGAAAGAAGGTCTTCGAGCAGAACCTTGCCGCGAACTGCACCGCCTGCCATCGGATCGGTAAGGAAGGCTCCAATGTCGGACCTGAACTCGGGAAGATCGGGGGCAAGGACCGAACCTATCTCCTCCAAGCCTTGATCGAACCACAAGCCAGCATCGCTCCCGGCTTCGGTGCCATGAGCGTGACAAAAAAGGACGGAGGAATGGTCGCGGGAAATCTCGTGGAGGAGCAAGTAGGCGCCCTGATCCTGGCACAAGCCGACGGGACTAGGATCGAGATCGCCGCCACCGACATCGCGACGAAGACCGATCCGGTTTCCTCGATGCCGCCGATGGGGGCGATTCTCAAGCCGCGCGAACTGCGCGATCTGGTGGAGTATCTCTCCTCGCTGAAGTGAGCCGGACTTAGGCCAAGCTCTCCAAAAGCTTCTTGTGGATGCCACCGAAGCCGCCGTTGCTCAGCACCGCGACCACATCGCCCGGACGGGCCTCTTTTGCGACCGTGGCGACGATTTCGTCCACGGTGTGGATGTAGCGGCCATTGCCACCATGGCGACTGATGTCCTCCACCAGCTTCTCGGGATTCAGGCGGTCATGCTCAGGGAACTTGTGCAGGTCCGGGATCTCCGCGACCACCGCTTGGTCGGCCAGAGCCAGAGCTTCGGCCAGTTCGTTCTGGAAGACCGCGCGACGCGTGGTGTTTGAGCGCGGCTCGAAAAGGATCCAGAGGCGGCTATCCTGATAGCGCTGGCGCATGCTGCCCACCGCATACTTGATGGCCGTGGGGTGGTGGGCGAAGTCGTCGATGATCTTCACCCCGCCGACCTCGCCGCGCAGTTCCTGACGGCGGGCGACACCATCGAAGGACTCCAGCCCCTCGCGGATCATCTCAGGGGACAGCCCGGCGAACAGCGCGGCCGCCGTGGCCATCGCCGCATTCCGCACGTTGAACTCACCGGTCATCCGCAGCGAGTAGCGCTCGCCACCGAGCGTGAATGAACTACGATCCGCATCGTAGGTCACCTCCGTGATCCGGGTCTGGCAGCCATCGCCCAGACCCACGGTCTGCACCGGGCAGTGCGCGCCGTCAGCAACCGAGAGGCAGTTCGCGTCATCGCCGTTGATGATCGCCATGCCGGTGCGGGGCACCACGTTCAGCAGGCGCTTGAAGGTCAGCTTGATCTCGTCGAGATTGGAGTAGATGTCGGCGTGGTCGAACTCGATGTTGTTCACCACCGCCACTTCCGGGAGGTAGTGCAGGAACTTGGAGCGCTTGTCGAAGAAGGAGGTGTCGTATTCGTCGCCCTCGAGCACGTTGAAGTCGGAATCGCTGAATTGCGCGCCTCGTCCGAGATTCTTCGGCAGGCCGCCGATCATCCAACCGGGATCACGACCCGCCGTCAGGAAGAGCCAGGCCAGCATCGAACTGGTGGTGGTCTTGCCATGCGTGCCGCTCACCACGTAGTTCCGCTTCCCGCGCAGGAAGTGCTCCTTCATCACCTCCGGCAGGGATTGGTAGAGCAGCTTGCGGGAAAGCGCCGCCTCGGCTTCCTCGTTGCCGCGGCTGATGGCATTCCCGATCACGATCACATCCGCCTCACCCGGAATATTCTCCGCGCGGTAGCCTTCCGTGATAACGATCCCCTCGTTGCGGAGGAAGTCGGACATCGGAGGATAGACGTTGTTATCGGATCCCGTGACGGTGAAGCCCTTGCGCTTCATGGCCACGGCCACCGCTCCCATGGCAGTCCCGCAGACGCCGGTGAAATGGAAATGCTTCTTCTCTGACATGAAAGGGGTTTCTCGGGAAACAGGCTCAGGCCCCGTGGAGAGCGGCTCTAACAGACCCATGCGGTCCGCGTCCGCGCCGTAATCGTTCAAGACCCTGGCGGAAGATGCGGCTCGGTGGTTCCATTCCTCGTTTCCTCAGAAGGTCGGAGCGGCCACGGTCGCATTCTCGCGCTCTTCCGTGCGGCGGCGGAGCATGCGGTCCGCGATCTCACGGACCATCTCAGTGAGCAGCAGCCAGAGGTGGCTGCCCTGCTGGTAGTCGGCCGGGGCGATGTGCTTGACCCGCCCGGCGTGGGTGGAGAGCTGGAAGCACTTCCGGAAGCTCTTCCCGGTCGGATCCTCCGGATTGTAGACGGCGATCCCGTGACCCCCGTTCTTGTTCATCACGGTGAAGCACGGCACGTCGGTCGGGCCGTCACCCACATAGATCATGTTCTCGAAGGGGATCGGCCGCTGGTCGAAGGGCATGTGGTCGTTCACGTCCTGCGAGTAGTCGAGCATGCCCTTGTTGATCCGGAACAGGAACTGGGTCTTGGTCGTGTGGGAGATCGCGCGCTTCGGGAAGCTAATGTGGCCCTGCGAATCCTCGCCGAACTCGCAGCCGAAGACCGCCTTCACCTTGTTCGCCAGACGGCTGCCATCGAGCAAGGCCTTCAAGCCGGAGGAGATGATGTAGAACTCGATCCGGATGCCTGCCGCCTCGTGGTTCGCACCGAGGCAGATCCCCGGCAGGGTATCGAAAATCTCGGGCACGCCCGGGAAGAAGCGCAGGCCGGCCCCTAGGGCGGACAGGCGGGCGTTGCTCACCTGGTCCATCTGAAGATAATCGAGCAGGCACTTCAGGTAGGCGAGCTCGCCATCCCACTGCTGGTCGACCACCAGGGTATTGCACTTTTTCCAGAACTGCGCCGGATCAATCCCGAATTCCGGGAACAACACGTCGTCCTGCATGTAGCGAGGACTCAGGGTCTGGTCGTAGTCGAAGACCAGCGCGATCGTGTTTTGCGGCGAAGCCATGGAGCGGCGGAAGGGAACCAGCCCCTATCCCGCGCCGCAAGCGGAATCAGGACACAGCCACCGGGCTTTTTCCCTCGCCCACCAGATCGGCCAAAGCGGTATCCAGCGTGGGATAGCGGAATTTATAACCGGTATCCAGCATGAGCCGGGGGATCACCCGCTGGCTGGCCACCAGTGCGGAAGCGAAGTCTCCGAGCATCCACTTGAGCGCAAACTCCGGCACGGCGATCGCCGCCGGACGATTCAGGGCCTTGGCCAGCTTCTCCGTAAACTCATCGTTCTTTGCCGGCTCCGGGGCAGTGCCATTCACTGGACCGACGGTCGAGCCGAGGTTGAGCGCGTGGAGGATACCGCCGACGAGATCGGTGATATGGATCCATGGCATCCACTGGGCTCCCGAGCCCAAACGTCCGCCCAAGCCCAGACGGAAGGGTATCAACATTCTTTTGAAGGCCTCGCCATCCTTGCCGAGGACGATGCCGGTCCGCCATTTGATCACCCGCAGCCCCAGACGACCGATCCCATCGGCCGCATCCTCCCAAGCTTGGCACAGCTCGGCCAGATAGCCGGTCCCGGTAGGAGAACCTTCCTCCAGAATCTCATCGTCCCGGTCCCCGTAGATCCCCACGGCGGAGGCATTCACCAGCACGTGGGGACGCTCCGTGCGGCCGAGCATGGACAGCCCGCGGACGATCCGCCCTGTAGCGCCGATGCGGCTATCATAGAAGCGGCGCTTCGCATCCGAGTTCCAGCGCTGGTTGATCGGCTCGCCCGCCAGATTCACGATGGCCGAGACCCCGGCGAAGTCCGGCACTTCGTTCCAGATCCGCCACTCCGCAACCGGGCCTCCGGGCTGCCGTGGCTTGCGGCTGTATCCGCAGACGGACCACCCGGCGGCCGAGGCCTGACGGGAAAGCTCGCGCCCGAGGAAGCCGGAAGCTCCGATGATGCCGAGGGATTCGGTCCGAGGGGTCATTTTTCAAACAATCTCCCCGCCGCCCCTTTCCTGCAACCGCTTTCGGGCTTTGCCCTTTACTTCAAATCCGGGAGCCCGTCTCATCCCGCCACGATGAGGCTCGCCGCTCTTCCTGCCATTCTCCTTTCCACAGTCCGGCTTGCAGCACAGAACCCCGCGGAGGAACCGATCCCGGATGTCCCCGGTCCCGATGAAGTGGTCGTCCCCATCAACCCCGTGCCGCCGCCGCCGGGCCTTGAGCTTTTCCCGGGACAGACCGAGGCGACTCCGGCGATGCCGAAGAACATCATCCTGAAGCGCACGGGGCCTTCAAACGACTTCAACCTCCAGACGATGGTCGCCACCATCTCCGGCCCGGTGGAGGTGGAGACGGACACCGGCGTGAATATCAAGGCCCGCGGCGCCATCTGGAAGGGCAAGGAGAACAAGCTCTTCTTGGACGGCGACGTCAAAGTGAAGACCAAGGAAGGCACCGAGATTTTCGCCGATCACGCGGTGGCCGATAGTGTGGAGAAGTCCATTACCCTGACCGGGAACGTGAGCGTCTACCGCGGCAATCTCCTACAGCGCGGCGAGCGGCTCGTTTACTACTGGGACAAGGAGCAGATGGACGCCAGCGGCCTGCGTGCCGGGGTCGATCCCTTCGTGCTGGAGGCCGGTCGCTTCACGGTCGAGGACCGCGATGGCAAGCAAGTCTATGTCGGCCACGACGCCGGGGTGACCACCCACGATGTCGAGAACCCCGGCTTTTGGCTGCGGGCCAAGGAGACGACCATCTATCCGGAGGACAAAGTCACCTTCAAGAACCTGCGCCTCTATGCCGGAGACACGCCGATCTTCTGGCTCCCCTATCTCTCCCAGCCGCTCGATGCGGATCTGGGATATCACTTCGTCCCCGGTGCCCGCTCGAACTGGGGCGCCTTCCTGCTCAATAGCTATGGCATCATGCTGGGCGGCAGCCCGAACCCGGAAACGGGCGAGAACGATGATGCCTGGTTACTGTCCCGCTGGCACTTCGACCTGCGCACCCGCCGCGGCGTGGGCACGGGCGTCGACCTGATGGATACCCGCCAGGAGGACAACCCGAATCTCACCGGCCTCTCGCTGTATTACACGAACGACCTGAACCCGGACGTGAGCCGCACCGGTATCACCCGCGGCTTCGTGAATGAGGACCGCTACCGCCTGGCCCTGCAACACCGCATCCCGCTCGAATTCGAGGAGAATGCCGAATGGCGCGTGGACAGCAACCTGAACATCCTCAGCGACAACTACTATCTGGAGGATTTCGAGCCGGAGCTCTTCCGCACCGATCCGAACCCGGACAACACCATCGGCCTCTTCCGTCGTGACGAGGGGACGCTCTTTAGCGCCGTAGCCCGCCTGCGTCCGAACGAGTTCTACCGTTCGGACACCCGCAGCCCGGAGATCGCCCTCGACTTCGCGCGCCGCCCTCTCTTCGACCTGCCGATCCTGCACGAAGGGACGATCTCCCTCTCCTTCATCGAGGAGGAAGTCGGCAGCGCCTCGCTTGCGGCCATTCGCCCGCTGCTGCGCTTGCCCACGAACGACCCGCTGGTGCCGGTGCTGCTCGATCAGCTCCCCACCTACGAGCGCCAGCTGATCCAGACGATCCGCTCGCTGCCACCCGGCAGCCCCGCGCTCCCGGGCCTCATCGACCAGCTCTCCAGCCCCGGCTACAACCGCTTCCACACCTACCAGGAAGTCTCGATGCCGACCAACGTGGGCGGCTGGCTCAGCGTGACCCCGGAACTGGGCGTCGGCTACAGCCGCTACTGGGAGGTCAATGGCCCCTCCGAATCGATTGATCGCTTCCACATGCACGCAGGCGCGGAGGCTTCGATGAAGTTCACCAAGGACCTGGGCGACGTGAAGAAGCGCTGGATCGGCCTCGATGGCTTGCTCCATGTGGTGCAGCCTTACGTCCGCTACTCCTACATCTCCACGGACGACCTCGACCCGCTCTTCCCCGGGGTGGATCGCGAGACTTTCAGCACCCGCCCGCAGCCACTTGCCGTGCCGAGCTTCACTGCGATCGATAGCATCCGCGACTGGAACATCATCCGTCTCGGCATGCGCAACAAGCTGATCACGCGCCGCGATGGCCAGAGCTTCGACTGGCTCTCGATGGATACCTACATGGACGGATTCATTACGGATCCCGACTACGACCGCAATTTCTCGAACCTCTACAACGACCTGCGCTGGAATCCCCTTCCCTGGTTCGGCATGAACCTGGAAACCCAGTTTCCGGTGATCGATTCCGGCTCGGGCTTCTCGGAAGTGGCCGCTCGCGCACGCTTCATGCCGAACGAAAACCTCGAGTTCTCTCTCGGCCATCGCATCCTCGACAACCATCCGGTGCTAACCGATTCCCATCGCATCGACCTGCGTGCCTATGCCCGCTTGGGCGACAAGTGGGGCGCCGGATTCTTCCAACTCTGGGAGCTGGATGACGGCACGCTGGAGGTGCAGCAATACACCATCCACCGCGACTTCAATCACTGGGTCGCCTCGATGGGTATCACCAAGCGCGACAACCGCCTGCAAGATGAATTCGGGGTGATCTTCAGCTTCACCCTGAAGGAGTTCCCCTCCGCCTCCGTGCCCTTCAAGCTGGACGCCCAGTAACGCCCACAAGTCATGACCTCCGAGAAGCTCCTGGAATCGCTGCGGTTCCGCTACGCGACCAAGCAGTTCGATGCGACCAAGAAGATCCAGCAAGCGGAGTGGGAAGCACTCGAGCATTCGCTCGTGCTGACCCCCTCCTCTTTCGGCCTCCAGCCATGGAAGTTCCTCGTCATCGACAGCCCTGAACTGCGGGCGGATCTGCGGGCGAAGTCCTGGGGCCAGTCGCAGATTACCGACGCCTCCCACCTCGTGGTCTTCACCACGCGGACGGACATGGATGAAGATCATATCGGGCGCTTCTTCACGGCGCTTTCCGAGCATCAGGGCCGCTCGCCCGAAAGCCTCGCCGGCTATCGCAAGGTGGTGTCCGGGTTCGCCGCCGGAATGAGCCAGGAGGCCCGCCATGCTTGGAACATCCGTCAGACTTACATCGCGCTCGGCCAGTTCATGACTTCCGCCGCGGTGCTCGGGATCGATACCTGCCCGCTGGAGGGACTGGAGCCAGCGGGCTATGACGAGGTGCTCGGCCTCGCCGGCAGCGGATACGCCACTACCATGGCCTGCGCCGCAGGCTACCGTTCGGCGGATGATAACTATGCCTCCGTGCCGAAGTCACGCTTCCCACTGGCAGAAGTCATCGAACACCGCTAGACAGGCGGGTGATGAGCACTCCCCTCAGCCCCCGCGAGGTCGCCCTCGCTTGGTTCGGTCCCATGTGGAATAACCGGGACCTCTCTCTCTTGAAGGAACTGATGGCTCCCGGAGCCGTCGGTCACTTGGAAGGCGGACGCAAGTCCATCGGGCCCGAAGGCTTCGCGGAATTTCAGGCGGAGTTCGTGGCGGCAGTTCCCGACATCAAGCTGGAGGTGGTCAACTGTCTGGCGGATGGGGACGATGCCTGCGTCCACTGGCGGGCCACGGGAATCCACAACGGGGACGGCATGGGTATGGTTCCGAGCCAAGAGTCGCTGGATTTCCAAGGCGTGACCTGGCTGCGGGTAGAGAATGGCCAGATCGTGGAAGGCTGGGATTTCTGGAACTTCGATTCGCTCCTTAAGAAGATGTCCTGCGCCTAGCAGAGGACAGGCTTGCGCTTCTGACACGCCGCGTGCTTCACATCGGAGAATGATCCGATCCGTGTTGGTTTTGGGCGGCGGTAGTGCCGGGCTACTCGCCGCACTCACCCTCAAACGCAAGCTCCCGTCGCTTGATGTGGAGGTGGTGTATAGCAGCCGTATCGGCGTGATCGGTGTCGGAGAGGGCACGGTCCCTTACATCCCCTCTCATCTTCATCACTACCTCGGCCTGGACGAACACGAGGTCTTCAATGCGATTCAGCCGGTCTTCAAGCTGGGGATCCGCTTCACGTGGGGAAAGCGCCCTTACTTCGACTACACCTTCACCGGCCGGCAGCATGCATGGCGCTGGCGCGACCATTCACGAAACAACGGCTTCCTAGCCTACGAGGATCCGTCCGCGATGGATCTGGGCTCCGCGATGATGGAATCCGGCAAGGCACTGCCGCTGCGGGCGGACGGACTTCCCGACATGCCTGCGCCCGGCGGGAACCTGGCCTGGCACATCGAGAACAAGCTCTTCGTGGCTTGGCTGGAAACGAAGTGCCGGAGCCTGGGCGTGCGCTTTACGGATGCGGAGCTTGCCGGAGCCGACACAGGCGGGGAAGGCATTTCAGCGCTCAAGCTTTCCGACGGTTCGGAGCGGAAGGCAGATCTTTATATCGATAGCTCCGGCTTTGCTTCGGAGCTGGTGGGGAAGGCGCTCGGAGAGCCTTTCATCGATTTCTCTTCATCGCTCTTCTGCGACCGGGCGGTGGCCGGTGGTTGGGACCGGAGCGACGAAGCAGTGCTGCCCTACACCGTGTCCGATAGCATGGATAGCGGCTGGCTGTGGCAGATCGATCATCCCGAGCGGATTCATCGCGGCTATGTCTTCTCAAGCGCCCATGCGAGCGATGATGAAGCGATCGAGGCCTATCGGAAGGTCGCGCCAAAGGCGTTAGCGCCACGGATCGTGCGCTTCCGCTCGGGTCACTACCGGCGCTCGTGGATCGGAAACGTCATCGGGATCGGGAATGCCGGCGGCTTTGTCGAACCGCTGGAGGCGACTGCGCTGATGGTGATCTGCCTGCAATCCCGCTGGCTGACCGACGCGCTGATCGATTCGCAACAAGGGCCGACGCCGAGCCTGATGGATCACTTCAATACCACCAATGCCGCGCTGTGGACGGATATCCGGGACTTCCTGGCCGTCCACTATCGCTTCAACGATCGATTTGATACGCCCTTCTGGCGGCGCTGCCGGGAGGAGATCCCGCTGCATACGGCGGAGGGCGTGGTGCGCTTCTACCGCGAGAACGGTCCTTCGGGGATCGCCGCGGGACAACTCGGGCGGAACAATCCCTTCGGGCTCGACGGCTACTTCGCCATCCTCATCGGGCAGAAGGTTCCTCACGATCGCCCCTTCCAATCGGGTCCGGAAGAGGCCCGGCTCTGGGAACAGAAGCGCGCACGACACCGCCAACTCGCTAAGCAAGGCATGACCATGCCCGAAGTGGCCACGGCGCTAGCCGATCCCGCGGCGTGGCAGAAGATCCGCGCGGTTCACCACCGGTAGCCGAGTGCTTGCATGACCGGCTCCAGGGTTTTGCGCAGTGGATCGATCCGCCTGCGGTAGTTCTTCCAGCGGCCGATGGAAGCGGCATGAACCGGTGCCAGCACCTGGCCGTAGCTCGGAGTGCGAATCATCTCCGCCAAGGATGAGGGAGCCCCTTCCGCAGCGATTCGCAAGAAGCCGGACACCTTCCTGAACTCATCCTCCGGCTGTCGAACCAGATCTTCGTAGCGCAGCTCCATCCACGTCCCCGTCCCTAACAGTCCCCTCATGCCTGCCCAGTGCATCATGGTATCGGCATAGGCTCGCGCCGCGCTTTCCCAGGTGAGGCAGGCGACCCCGAGACGGCTGTGTCCGAAACTCTGGAACATGCAACTCACGATCACGTCCCGGGGATCCCGTAGCAGCGTCACGATGCGGGCCTCGGGGAAGCAGCGGGCGATCCAATGGACGCCATCGGTGAGTCCCGGGTTCTTGTCCACGACCAAGTCCGCGGGACCCGCCTGTGCCAAGACATGGATTCGAGCGAGATAGGATTCCCTTACTCCGGGAAGCCGGTCGGCATCTTCCAACAGACCCAGCCCATCGGCATCGGCCTCTCCACCGGACAATCGCGCGGTCATCCGGATGCAGTTCTCCAGCAGCGGATACTCCGAGGCAATCGCGGCCCCTGCCTTCGCGAGCATGGTCTCTAACAGGGTTGTCCCGCTGCGGGGATGGCCGAGCACGAAGGCCAAGCGCGTATCGGGATTCCCGTTGCTAGCTGAACTTCCGATCCGCTCCCGCACGGCCATCAAGCGGGTCGCGTGATGCGAATAGAGTTTCCGTTCGTAGTCGGTCTCGGGATCCGCCGCCAGGATCGCCTTCGCTTTGTCCAAGGCTTCCATTGCCAGTCGATATTTTCCTGCCCGGTCGAGGCAGGCGGCGCGCTCCATATGGGCCTCTGCATCCTCCAATCCGGACAAGACCGAAAGCGCCTCGTCCGGCTTGCCGCTGCGGCGGAGAAGCCTAGCCACCACCTTGGCAGAGCCACGCGGGATCCTTCGCCCTGAAACCAATTCGAGCGCTTCCTCCACCCGGTTCAGTCGCTCCAGCGCAGCCAGATGTCTTCCCAGAAAACGATCGTCCCTTGGATAGACCCGCTCTCCCTCTGCCGCCACCTTCAAGCATTCTTCCGGCATCAAACCGTCCATCCACACGCAGGCGATATCGTATAAGGCATCAGCATCCCCCTCGGCAAGAATCAGAGCCCGGGCTTGGTGGCTTGACATGCCCTCGAAGTCCAGAGCCAGCGCATCCACCCGCGCCATTTCGATCCAAGGGTAAGGACTTCCGGGGTCGAAATCGACAGCCCGCATGAAGAGTTCGAGGGCTCCGGCGTAGTCCCCCCGCCGCCGGGCATGGAAGGCCTGCGTGAGAACCGCGACCTCCTCATCCGGAGTGCCTTGAGGGTTAAAATCGGCCACAGGACACGACATTGCTTCTATCATTCGGATTCATGACTCCAGAGCAAGATCCTTTCCAAGATCCCAGATTTCACTACATTTTACATCTTGTTTTGGCTCTAAAAATGCATTGTTGTATTTTGTATGGCCTCAAAACTCAATTATAGGCGCAATAAAATACGCATGGCGATGTCATGTGCGGTACTAGCCGCAGGTCTCGCAGCAGAAGCCGACGCGGCGACCTTCGGCATCAACTTCCGCTATTTCTACAACGGCGGCCAAGGAGGTACATTGGATACCGAGGCCGAGGAGGATCACGAAGGCGTCCCGGCAAGTGCTTGGCACAATGCTTCCGGCCTCGACGTCTTCGGTGCCAATCCGGTCGCTTTTACGGGAGAAAGCGTGACGGCGGAGGGAATCAGCGGTGTCACCATGGATTTCAGCGCGGCCAATGCGTGGTTCACGGACGTGGAAGGGATCGTGGGCGATGCCTACCTTGATGACGGCGGCCCGGGTTACCAAGTGACCCTGCACGGTTTGGCGGGCATTCTCCAGCCGGGTGAGACCTACCGGATCAAGGCGATCCAGAGCTCGGATGGCGCCACCGGCTTCGGCCCCGTGAAGATCTACGCCGGCGCGGGCACGGGCGGCACCTTGCTCTCCACTCTGACCAATCCCGCCACCGGCACCGGCGGAGCCCTGTATGGAGTCACCATCAATTCCTCGCGGCTCAGCGGCGACGTGATTACCATCAAGGGCGATCCCCGCGCCGGAAACGTCCGGGGGACTCTTTCCGGGCTGATCATCGAGACCCTGCCGATCCTCGACCACTTCGACAAGGAAGGCGTGGTGACCTACGAACTGGCGGACCTCGCGAACGGCGGCAGCTCGATCTTCCGCCCGCAGACCGACCTCGTGACCATCTCCGAAACGAACGGCCTTACGGTCGGAACCGCCCCCGGCCAGACTCACGCGATCCAACTCTTGCCACCGGGTGATCTGGTCACCGGCCAGTACAAGCTGATCGACTACAACGGCAGCATCGGTGGAGCCGGTTTCACCGGCTTTACCTTGGGCAGCATGCCCCACATGAGCGCCAGCCTGGTGAACAACACCGTGGATAGCTCGGTGGACGTGAACATCACCGCCATCGACACCCTGAAATGGGATGGTGGCAATGGGATATGGGATCTCAATACCAGCTCGAACTGGAAACAGGTCTCGAACTCCGCCACGGCAAAGTACTTCCAAGGCGATCGCGTGCTCTTCGACGACACTGCCACCGGCACCAAGGAAATCACCGTGAGCGGCAGCATCGAGCCCGCCTCGATGTCCTTCAGCAATAGCGGAGCCGACTACGTCCTTTCCGGGGATCCCATCGGCGGCGAAGGCGGACTGATCAAGGAAGGTAGCGGCCACGTCACGCTGCTCAACAATAACACCTTCACCGGCGAGGTGCTGGTGGTGGAGGGCAAGCTGACCGTAGGCGACGGCTTCACGGGCTCGCTCTCGCCCGATGCCAGCGTGCTCACCGCCTTGGGCGCCGAGCTGGAACTGAATCCCGGCGACGGCCAGAACCTTGGCACCGATATCCAGAACGAAGGCAGCACCGCGATTACCGGCATGGGCAATCTAACGCTCTCCGGCTCGTTTACCGGCGGCGGCACACTGGGAGTCGAGCGCGCGGGTCTGATCACCATGAGTGGCACAGCACACTCGGCGGCGATCACCGTCACCTCCGGCACCACCCTGCAGGCGATGGGCGGAAGTTGGGCCACCAGCTTCTTCGGCAATACCGCGATCCGGACGATTACCGTCCAAGCCGAGGCGGGCTTGGAGACCAGCACCCACTCCCTCGGCGGGCTTGGAGGCGCGCTCTACCAGCCGGTCATCACCTTGGAGGAGAACAGCCTCTGGACCTTGGTCCGCGAGCAATACATGAACGCCGACAACATCAAGTTGAACGGCGGTCTCATCCAGATCAGCTCGAATGACCTGCGCCTCCAAGGCGGAACCCTCTCGGTAGGTGCCTCCACTGCGGGATCGATCGTCGAGGGCGGCGGCCTGACGCTTTACGACAACACCAGCATCGATATCGCGGATGGTACTGCGGCGGCGGATCTCACCATCAGTTCGCCGATCGCCCAGAACGAGGCCGGTCGCACGCTAACAAAGACCGGTGCCGGCAGGCTGATCCTGAACGGAGCCAGCGTCTACACCGGGGCCACCACCATCTCCGCCGGCAGCTTGGGCGGCAGCGGATCGCTCGCCGGCCCGCTGAGCGTGGCCGCCGGTGCGACCTTCGCCCCGGGTGAGTCCATCGGCGTCTTCGGTGCGACCAGCGCCACCATCTCCGGACCATGGCTAGTGGAGTTCGACGGCAGTTCGGATCCTGCGATCGACCGGCTGAACCTCAGCGGCGCCCTCGACATCACTGGCAGCACCCTGACGCTGACCGCCACGGGCAGCCCGCTCACAGGACCGAGCTACACCATCGCCACCTTCTCCAGCCTCACCGGCAGCTTCGCCAGCGTCAGCGGCGTGCCGAGCGGCTACGAACTGGTGATCGGAGCCACGTCCATCCGCTTGGTGAACCCGAATGTGAATCCCTATCAGAGCTGGGTTACGGGAGCTCCCTACAACCTCTCCGGGAACAACGCACTGGCGACAGCGGACCCGGATGGCGACGGGATCCCGAACGCACTGGAATTCGTGCTCGGCGGTAATCCCGCCACCGGAAACGATCGCGACAAGCTGCCCACCTCCACGATGGCGGATGGCAACCTCGTCTTCAGCTTCCGCCGCACGGACCTGTCGAACTACGAGCCGAATCCCGCGCTCCAATACAGCACCAACCTGTCCACATGGACCACGGCCTTGAATGGCCAGTCGGGAGTCACCATCGCGGTGAGCAATGACTTCTACGGAGCGGGCATCGACAAGGTGGATGTAAGCCTCCCGCCCGCACTGGCAAATGGCGGCAAGCTCTTCTCGCGCCTCCAGGCACAACCCTGAAGCAGCGAACTGCAACGCAAGCGCCGCCGGGTTTGCCGGCGGCGCTTTTTTTGCGCCGTCCCACTACGCGATGACGGGGTTCCGGAAAGGGTATCCCATGGTTAGTTTCGCGGTGTCGCCAGTCCCGTTTCGGGTGACTGGCGGCAAAGGAACAAGTCAGGGTTCCTTGTCGAGATTCGGGCGCCGGAGATTGGACACCTCCGGCGCCCGAGCTTTTTCGACCTCGGGCGGGCGGAGACGATTTCCGATCAGCGGTAGGCCACGAAGTAGCCGCGCTTTTTCGCCTGGCGGCGCAAGCGGCGCTTCGAGCCGAGCGGCCGCAGCAGACGGCGGCTCATAACCCGGCTGGCATAAAGCCAGTCGCGGATGCCATCGATCAGACCTAGCGGCACCTTGCCGTCCTTCATCCGCTGCGGGATGTCGTAGCCCATCTTGCGGAAGAACTCCGCGCGCTCGCCGGTGAAGTATTTCTTCACCCAAGCCTCGCGATACCAATTGCGGATGCCGCGCTCCCACTCGGAGATGCTGTCCGGAGAAACCTTCGAGTACTTCTTCACTCCGGTCGGATCGCCAAGCTTGCCGTCGTTACCCTTCGTGAGCTCACGATTGGCCACATCGCCCAGCGTCGGAATGCCGAGATAAGCGCCGAGAGAGGCGAGCTCCTTTTCCGGGTCCGCCGCAAGGTCCTCATACTTCACCTGATGCACCCGCGAGGGATGCTTCTCACAGATGGCCCGGAGCTGGTCCATGCCATGATACAGATCGAGATCGAAGGAGTGCGGTTCCCAGCGACCCTCGCGGAAGGTCGTGCTCATCGAGTTCATCACCGCGATGGGATGACGCCAGAGCACGATGAACTTCGCCTCGGGGAAGAGCTCGACCAACTCCTCCGCGATCAAGCTGTAGCGCGGGGTCTTGTCGATGAAGAAGGGGAACTCGCCCGCAAGGCCGTCGTAGATCGAAACCGCGAGGTCGTGGACCCCCTTCTTGTAACAGGCGTCGAAGCCGCCCCATGCCTTCCGCATATCGTCGATGGCGGTTTCCACCAGAGCCTCGGAATAGGTGGCTGCCCGCAGGATGGGATCGCCATTGATGCCGAGGAAGCGGAGCAGGAAGCTGGGTTCGCCCACGGTCTTGCAGACCCCGCTGCCCATCAGCAAGCGCTGCAGGAGAGTGGATCCCGCGCGCGGCATGGAGAGTAGGAAGACGATCTGGGTGTCCGGCACGTCGGGGGCCGATATGGGAGGGCTAGCGCCCGCCGTGCAAGGGCAAAGTCCCTCATGCCCGGAAGGGTGTCCGGCGTTGACTTGGCGAGGCCTCCGCATAGACCCTCCCGCATGCAAGCCGGACGCCGCTATTCCTTCCTCGTGATCGGGGTGGCAGCGGCAGCATGTCTCGCGTTTGCGGCGGTGAATACCACCGTGGACCCCTTCCGGGTCACGCCGATGGGCTGGAGTGCGAAAAGCCTTGAGCCTTACCGCGATCTCTCCAGCCAGATCCGTACCGGCAAGGCTGGCCTGATCCGCTCGGGGGAGTGGCAGGTGGGTCTCTTCGGATCCTCCCGCGTGGACAATGCCTGGAACCCGGATGCCGCCGGCTGGAAGGGCAAGCGGGCCGTGAACCTCGGGGCCAGTGGCGGCTTCATCTACGAGACCATCGGCATCGCCCGCTACTTCCTCGCCCGCGAGAAGCCGGAGTTGCTCGTCATCGGAATCGACCCCGGTGACATGAGCAATCCCAACGACACCCGGCCGAAATCCGACTACTACAGCTCCCCCTTCGCCGAAACGGACACGCTGAACCGCGAGATCCGCTATGTGGCGGGGCTTTCCACCTTCGAAGCCTCGATCGAGACGCTGAACCGCGCCCGCCAGGAGAAGCTGGCTGAATACACGCCGCATGGCCTGCGCTTGCGCCCGGAAGTGGCCAAGTCCCGCTCGCAGATGAAATTCATTCGCGACCAGCTCCGCAGTGAGCGCGAGGACGGACGCGGCGGTGTGGACCCCGAGAAGTCCAAGCTCCTGCGCGAGTTTCTGAAAGAATGCGCGGGAGGCTCCTTCCAAGTCGTGCTGATCGTGCATCCGGTTCACGCGCTAGGACTGGCTAGCTCCAAAGACCGCGGAAACCCGCAGGTGCCCTTCGAGGCGACCCGGCGTTTCCTTCTGGACCTGACGGAGGAGATGAACCCGCTGCGGCCCGGCGGCTTCGTCCGCTATATGGACTTCTGCAACTTCCATCCGGCCAACTGCGAGTTGCTGCCTGCCGACAAGAGAGGCTTGGAGCGGATGAAGCACTGGAACGACCTAGGCCACTACGACGTGGAGCTGGGCGAATCCGTGCTGGGCCAAGCGCTCGGCTGGGAAAGCCATCACCCCGAGTGGCAGGGCCACGGCTGGGAGATCAAGCGCAACAACATCGAGGCCTACCTCGCCTTCATCCGGGAGGGCTACGGCCGCTATCTGGAAGGCCCCGCCGCAGTGGATGTGGCGTGGAAGGAATCCGTCCTCGCCGGCCACCAGCCCTGACCCCCCTCCCTTTTCCCCTTTTTCCATGATCGAGCATCAAATGGTATTCATCGGCGGCCTGCATCGCAGCGGGACCTCGCTGGTGCATGAGATCCTGCGCGGCAGCCCGGAGGCCGCGGGCTTCATCAAGACCGGATACCCTCAGGACGAAGGACAATTCCTACAAACCGTCTATCCCCGCGCCAGCGTTTACGGCGGGCCCGGACGCTTCGGCTTCGACAAGGCCTCGCACATGGACGAGGGCCACCCGCTCTGCACGCCGGAAAATGCGGACAAGCTCTTCCAAGAGTGGTCCAAGCACTGGGACATGTCGCGCAAGTTCCTGCTGGAGAAGTCCCCGCCGAACATCGTGCGGCTGCGCTACTTCCAAGGACTTTACCCGGGCTCGAAGTTCATCGTGATCCTGCGCCACCCGCTGGCCGTCTCCTACGCCACGCGGAAGTGGAGCAAGACCAGCATCCCCGACCTGCTGGAGCACTCGATCCTGTGTTACGAGCGCTTCCTCAGCGACATGAGCCACCTCAAGCACCTCGCCGTCTTCCGCTACGAGGAGTTCGTGCAGCATCCTGAGGAGACCCTCGCGGAAATTACGGACTGGCTCGGCATGCAGCGCGTATCCCTCAAGCACGAGGTGCGGGCCGACGTAAACGGAGCCTACTTCAAGACCTACCGGGAGGAACGCGGCTCCTTCCTGAACAAGTTCAAGCCCTCCTTCGCGAACATGCCGGAGAAGTTCGAAGCCCGCGCCAACTCCCTCGGCTACAGCATCGAGGACCCGGAGAAGCTCGTGAGCGTCCCTTGGCTTGGCCTGCACGGCGGCTGACCCGCCACCGACCCATTCACTCTCGACAAAAAGAGCCCCGGATTGGAAAAACCCGGCCCCGGCGAACGGCATGCTTTTCAACTCCTACACCTACCTCCTGCTCTTCCTGCCGTTGGTGGCGCTGGGGTTCCACCTTCTCCGGAACAGCAAGCTGAGGCTCGCGCTGGGCTGGCTGGTGGTCACCTCGCTGGTCTTCTACGGGGTCTGGAATCCGGACCCGACCCAGCCATGGAGTCCGAAATACGTGCTGATGATCCTGGCATCATGCACGTTCAACTATTTCCTAGGGAAGAGGTTATCCGCACTGAAGCACTCCCGCCCCGGGAAGCTGCTGCTGGGCTTCGGGGTCGGGGCGAACTTGCTGGCGCTGGGCTACTTCAAGTATGCGGGCTTCTTGGCGGGGATCTCCCAGGACCTCATGGGCTGGCCCGCGGTGGTGCCGCAGATCGTGCTGCCGCTCGCGATCTCCTTCTTCACCTTCCTGCAGATCGCCTACCTGGTGGATGCGTGGCGCGGGGAGACAGAGGAGTATCACTTCACGGACTACCTGCTTTTCGTGACTTTCTTCCCGCACCTGATCGCGGGCCCGCTGATCCACCACCGGGAGATGATGCCCCAGTTCGCGCGGAACAAGAACCGCGGGCTGCGCTCGAACGACATGTCAGTAGGCATCACCCTGCTGGCGCTCGGTCTTTTCAAGAAGGTGGTGGTGGCGGACTACCTCGCCCGCACCGCTTCCCCGATTTTCGATCTGGCCGCCGGGGAGGGCCGGGACCCGACCATGGCGGAGGCCTGGGCCGGAGCCCTTTCCTACAGCCTCCAGCTCTACTTCGATTTCTCCGGCTATTCGGACATGGCTCTCGGCTCGGCGCGGATCTTCGGCATCCGCTTCCCGCTGAACTTCCACTCGCCCTACAAGGCGACCTCAATCGTGGACTTCTGGCGGCGCTGGCACATCACCCTGTCCCGCTTCCTGCGCGACTACCTCTACATCCCTCTGGGCGGCAACCGGAAGGGGCCCTCCCGGCGCTACGTGAACCTCTTCGTCACCATGCTGCTGGGCGGCCTGTGGCACGGCGCGGGCTGGACCTTCATCGTCTGGGGCGCCCTGCACGGTGCCCTGCTTTGCCTGAACCACGCGTGGTTCGGCCTGCGCAAGAAGCTCTCGATTGGCGCGATTCCGAAGCCGCTGGCGATCGGGATGACCTTTTTCGCCATCATGATCGGCTGGGTGTTCTTCCGCGCGCACGACTTCCACTCGGCCAAGACCATGCTCGCCGCGATGTTCGGCTTCGAGGGCTGGAGCGCGTGGCCGCCGGACTCGATGATGGTGGTGAAGGAGGACCGCGCGTGGAAGCCGATCATCGGCGGCCTGCTGCTGTGCTGGTTCTTCCCGAACACGCAGCAATTCATGAAGCGCTACCTGCCGGCGCTGGGGATGAAGGAGTTCAAGGATCTCCGCCCCGGCCCTCACCGCTGGTGGCACTGGCGGCCCACCATTCCTTGGGCCATTTTCACCCTCGCGATCCTCTACGGGGTGGGGCGTGAGTTCGACAAGGTGAGCGAGTTCATCTACTTCCAGTTCTAACGGCAGCGTATGCTTTTCAACAGCTACACCTTCCTCGTTCTCTTCCTGCCGCTCACGCTGGTGGTCTTCCAGCTCCTGCGCCGCGGCAACCAGCGCATGGCCATGGGCTGGCTGGTGGCGATGAGCCTGCTCTACTACGGCTGGTGGAACCCGGACCCGAGCAAGCCGTGGACGCCCTTCTACCTGATCCTGATCTGCACCTCCTGCATGATCAATTTCTGGATCGGCAGGTTCCTCGCCGCGCACACCTTCACGCCGAAGGGGCGGCTAATCCTGGGACTGGGCTTAACGGCCAACCTCGGGGTGCTCTTTTACTACAAGTACATCGGCCTCTTCGAGCGGACGATGGAGGCGCTCACCCTCGGGAAGTTCTCGATCCCCGATGTGGTCCTGCCGCTGGGTTTGTCCTTCTTCACCTTCCAGAAGATCGCCTTTCTGGTGGATGCCTACCGGGGCAAGACCAGCAAGTATAACTTCCTGGACTTCCTGCTCTTCGTCACCTTCTTCCCGCAACTGATCGCGGGGCCGATCGTGCACCACAACGAGATCATGCCGCAGATCCAGCGGACGGTCTCCCCTTCCCGCCGTTCGGTGGACTTGTCGGTGGGGATCAGCCTCTTCGCGATGGGCCTCTTCAAGAAGGTGGTGATCGCGGATAACCTCGCGATGGTGGCCAACCCGCTCTTCGGTGCGGTGGCCGCTGCGGGAGGGCGCGACCTGACCATGCTGGAGGCGTGGGCCGCGGCGATCTCCTACTCCCTGCAGCTTTACTTCGATTTCTCCGGTTACTCGGACATGGCGATCGGCGCGGCGCGGATGTTCGGCATCAAGCTTCCGGTGAACTTCCACTCGCCCTACAAGGCGACCTCAATCGTGGACTTCTGGCGGCGCTGGCACATCACGCTGTCCCGCTTCCTGCGCGACTACGTTTACTTCTCGCTGGGCGGCAACCGCAAGGGACCCATCCTGCGCTATTCGAACCTATTGATCACGATGCTGCTGGGTGGCCTGTGGCACGGTGCCGGCTGGACCTACATCCTCTGGGGCGGCATGCACGGTCTCTTCCTCTGCGTGAACCACGCTTGGTTCGCCCTGCGCAAGAAGCTCTCGATCCCGGCGCTGCCGAAGCCGCTGGCGATCTTCCTGACCTTCGTGGTGGTCGTCGCCGCCTGGGTGCCGTTCCGCGCCGGTGCCTTCGAGCTCGCGGCGAATGGATCGGCGCAGGAAGCCCTGCGCGCCACCAAGTCCATCCTCGCCTCGATGTTCGGTCTGAACGGCTTCGAAGGCTGGCCGAATGCGGCGGCCTCCGAAGTGAAGTTCAGTTGGGCGATGCGCGCGATGTCCTGCGTGCTGATCGTCTGGCTGATGCCGAATTCCCAGCAGGTTATGCGCCGCTACTTCCCGTCCATCGGCCTGCGCGGCCTGCTGGCGAAGACAAGCATGCCGGGCCCGCGACGCTTCTGGCAGTGGCGGCCCACCTGGCAGTGGACCGTCTTCACCGTGATCCTCGTCATGGGCTCCATCTACGAATTCGACAAGGTGAGCGAGTTCATTTACTTCCAATTCTGATCTCATGCCCGGACTGCGTCCAAAGCCCTTCCGGAAGTTCAACCGCGTGGTCCTCGGGATCGCGGGGGGGATCCTCGTCGTCTTCACGACCTTCAACACTTGGATCAACCCGCTGTGGGTCACACCCACGCCGTGGACCAACGAGAAGTTCGCGGAGTACCGCCCGATTTACCGCCAGCAGCGCACCGGCAAGGCGGGCATCGCCCGCTCGGTGCCGTGGAAAGTCGGCTTCTTCGGATCCTCGCGCGCGGACATCGCCTTCGATCCCATGCTGCCGCAGTGGGAGGGCAAACCGGCGGTGAACCTCGCGGTGAGCGCGGGCACCCTCCCGGAGACGGCGGGTATCCTGCGCTACACGGTGGAGCACTGCCCGCTGGAAGTCGCGGTGGTGGGTATCGACCTGGGCGATCTGAGCGGCCCGGGCAGCGGTATTCGCACCACCGGCTACATGGAGTCCCCCTTCAACCCGAAGGGCGAGGCGGTCGAACGCGAACTGCGCTATGTGGCGGGGGTCTCAACCTTCGAAAGCGCGATGAAAACGCTGGGCTATTGGAACGATCGGGATAAGCCGGATTTCGTTCTGCCGGAATACACGCCGCAGGGCCACCGCCTGCGTCACCAAGACAAGGACCGGGTGGCGGCAGGGATGCGCCGCGATGCGATCCCGCACGCGATGAAGGGTTCACGCCGCCGCCTGACCATCGCCGAGCGAAACGGCGGCACGATCCCGGCCGATCCCGAGAAGATCCGGCTGACGAAGCAGATCCTGGAGGACTGCAAGACTCACAAGGTCGCGCTCAAGATCGTCATCCCGCCGAACCACTCGACCTACATCAGCGTCTATCACTACTCGGGCGATCCTGACCCCGCCTTCTATACCGACCGCAGCACTCTGGTGAAGCTCGTAGAGGAATCGAATGCCGCTCACCCCGAAGCTCCCCTCGCGGAGATCTGGGACTTCAACGATTTCCACGAACTGAACTGCGAGCCGCTGCCGACCACGAACGAGGGCCGCATGCACTGGTGGCTGGATGGCACCCATGCCCGCAAGGCGCTGGGCGATGTGATGCTTGCCCGCATGATGGGCTGGCCCACCGAAGGCCCCGCCGCCGACTACGGCATGAAGCTTACCGCCGCCAACCTCCAGCAGCGGGTCGACGGCCTGAAGGCGGACTACCACGAGTTCCAGAAGCGCCACCCGGACCAGTTCCAGTGGATGCTGGACGGGATCAACAGCTACAAATCCAGCGGCCGGGAGAATGAGAAGGCCCCGGAAGGGGCGCAGGAGTTTTAAGAAGCTCTTCTCCGAGACCGCGGCCTGATCTTTCTTGAAGGACGAGCGGCAGCTTAGTGCCGCTGCATCTCCAGCAAGGCACGGAACATGTCGTGCTTGGCTTCCAGTTCTTGGAAGGTGCCGTCGCCGACGATCTTGCCGTGCTCGAAAACGAGGATGCGGTCCGCGATGCGGATGGTGCTGAAGCGATGCGCGATGATGAAGGTGGTGCGACCTTTGGTGAGGTTCGCGAGTTCCTCCTGGATGCGGGCCTCGGCACCGGCATCGAGCGCTGAGGTGGCTTCGTCGAGGATCAGCACCGGGGCATTCTTGAGAAAGGCGCGGGCGATCGAGATGCGTTGCTTCTGGCCGCCGGAAAGCTGCGCGCCACGCTCGCCGACCTGGGTGTCGTAGCCCTGCGGCAGACCGACGATGAAGTCGTGCGCGTGTGCCTGACGGGCAGCCTCCTTCACCTCGTCTTCGGTGGCATTCATGCGGCCGAGCCGGATGTTCTCGTAGATGGTCCCGGCGAAGAGAACGGCCTCCTGCGGCACGATCGTGATGTGATCGCGCAGGTCCTTCAAGCGCAGGTCGCTGACAGGGGTGCCGTCCAGCTTGATTGTGCCCGAGGTCGGGTCGTAGAAGCGGGGGATCAGGCTCGCGAAGGTGGTCTTTCCCGCGCCCGACGGGCCGACCAGGGCCACGACCTGACCGGCTGGGACATCCAGGGTCATGTTGTGCAGCGCGGGATTGTCGCCGTAAGAGAACTCGACCGACTCGAAAGTGACCCGGCCCTTCACGGCACCGAGGTGCACGGGATTCGGCGGATCGGTCACGCCCTCCTCCGCCTTCAGGATCACCTCCAAGCGGTCGAGCGAAGCCTCGCCCTGCTTCATGCGGTTGTGGATTTCCCCGAGCTTCTTCATCGGGTCGTAGCACATGTAGAGTGCCGTAACCACGCCCATGAAGCGCTCCAGCGAGAGCCCCTTTGAAGCGCCGTAGCCAAGCGCGAAGGCCACCACCGCGGCCGCAACCATCTCGATGATCGGCGGCGTGAGGTAGCGATACTTGATCACCTTCAGGTGAAACTTGGTCCAGCGGGCGATGCCATCGAGGAAACGCATGCCCATCATCTCTTCCAAGTTGAAGGCGCGGATCTCGCGGGTGGCACCGAGCGTCTCGGCGAGGATCGCCGAGTTGTCGCCGGACTCGCGCTGCATGTGAGCCGCCTTCCGCATCAGGCGCTTGCCGAGGAAGCGGATCGGCACCACCACCACCGGGATGCTGAGAAGACAGATCAGCAGGAAGAAGGAGTCGCGGTTCTCCACGCTATCCGTGACCAGGAAAGCCAGCGCCCCGATCAGCGTGAAGGGCTGTTTGATCAGGTCGTTCGAGATGGTGGTGACCACACCTTGGAGCATGTTCGAATCCGAGATCACCCGGCTGATCAGGTCCCCGGTCTTGCGTCCGCTAAAGAAGCCGAGCGGCAGCCGCTGGAGCTTCACGAAGACCGATTGCTGGATCTCCCGGAGCACGTGCAGGCCCGCCGCCGTGATCCAATAGACGTTCAGGAAGCCCGCTAGCCCCCGGATCAAGGCAGCCAGGGGGATCACCGCGCAGGCCGCGATCAGGATCGCGCGCGGTGCGTTCTCGGGGCCGACCTTGTCGGCGAAGTAGCCGCGCAGCTTCTCGGTCTGCCGGTAGGTCGTCATCTCGTCCTCGAAGGCCGAGTTCAAAAGCTTGTCCGCCTGCTCCGGGCCCAAGTCCTGGGCAATGGTCTCCCTCACTTCCATCACCTTCTCCTGCTTCCCGAAGATCACCGGGAAGACGGTCTTCACCATCAGCGGGAATCCGAAACCGCTGGCCACCGCGAAAACGATGCCAGCTGCGACACCCGACAGGAAGATGCTGCGCACCCCGGCGAGGTATCGGAAGTAAGGGTAGAATTTCTTCATCCGTGGGCGCGGAGGTTCCCTCCACAGGGACCCGGGAGCAAGCCCGGAACTATCCGCGCCGCGAGCGAAAAAGCTTGCCATGCATGTCGCGGAGAACCTTCGCCCGAGGCGCTTTCGCGCGAGGAGACGATGGAATCAACCCTTGGCATGACCTCGCGCCGGTGCGAGAACCGATCCGGAGTTGGTAGTCATGAATGAAATCAAATGCCCGCACTGTGGAAAAGCCTTCAAGATCGACGAGGCGGGATACTCGGACATCGTGAAGCAGGTTCGCGACGGCGAGTTCGAGCAGCAACTTCACGAGCGGCTTGAGCTGGCCGAGCAGGACAAGCGCAACGCCATCGAACTGGCTACGACCAAGCTCTCCAGTGAATTGCGACAGGCGGCCGCGGCCAAGGACACCGAGATCCAAGACCTGAAGGCCAAGCTGGAAGCTGGTGAACTAACGCGGAAGCTCTCTGTGAGCGAAGCACTCAGCGGCGTGGAGAAGGAACGCGATGCTCTCGCGAACCAGCTCAGGCAGGCGAAGTTCGACCAGCAAGCCGCTTCCGAGTTGGCTAAGGCAAATCTCCTAAACGAGCTGCAGAAGGCTGCGGCGCAGAAGGATTCGGAGGTTCAGGACCTGAAAGCCAAACTCGCCGCGGCAGAGATCGCGAAGAAGCTCGCTCTCACCGAGGCGGTCGGCGCCATCGAGAAAGAGCGGGACGAACTGAAAGGTGGCCTGGAACGGGCGGCACTGGAGAAGCAACTCGCCGAGAAGTCTCTCAAGGACAAATACGAGACCCAGATCAAGGATCGCGACGACGCGATCGAACGGCTGCGGGACATGAAGGCCCGGCTCTCGACCAAGATGGTCGGCGAGACGCTGGAGCAGCACTGCGAGACCGAGTTCAACCGCATCCGTGCAACGGCGTTCCCGAAGGCCTACTTCGAGAAGGACAACGATGCGCGGACCGGCAGCAAGGGCGACTACATCTTCCGCGACTCGGACGAAACCGGCACGGAGATCATCTCGATCATGTTCGAGATGAAGAACGAGAACGACCGGACCGCGACCAAGAACAAGAACGAGGATTTCCTGAAGGAGCTCGACAAGGACCGCACCGCGAAGGGCTGCGAGTACGCGATCCTGGTCTCGCTACTGGAGTCCGACAGCGAGCTCTACAACACCGGGATCGTCGATGTGTTCCATCGCCACCCGAAGATGTATGTGATCCGCCCGCAGTTCTTCATCCCGATGATCACGCTGCTGCGGAATGCGGCGATGAACTCAGTGAAATACAAGTCGGAGCTCGCCCTCGTGAAGGCGCAGAACATCGATATCACGAATTTCGAGAACCAGTTGGAGGCCTTCAAAACCGCTTTCGCGAGGAACTACGATCTCGCTTCCGGACACTTCCAGAAGGCGATCGACGAGATCGACAAGTCAATCCTCCACCTGCAAAAAACCAAGGATGCCTTGCTCGGTGCAGACCGGAACCTGCGCCTTGCGAACGATAAGGCCCAGGACGTGACGATCAAGCGGCTGACAAAGGGCAACCCGACGATGGCGGAGAAGTTCGCCGAGCTGAAGAAAACCGACCCCGCGCCGCCCTCCGACTTGCCGCTGCTGTGACTTCGAGCGCTTCGCCGTCCGGCGATTGCCTCTCCCCCTTCAGCCGCTACACTCCCCCTCGTGACACTCGAAGTCTCCACGCCCGCACTGCTTTTCCCCGCGATCAGCCTGCTCTTCCTCTCCTTCACCAACCGTTTCCTCCATCTCTCCGCGCTGATCCGCCAGCTTCACAAGGACTGGCTGCAGGCAGGTGACGCGCTGCTGCGCGCCCAGATCGACAACCTGCGTCGCCGCCTCACCCTGATCCGGATGATGCAGCTCTTCGGCGCCATCAGCCTCTTCCTCTGTGTCGGTTCGATGATTGCGGTGATCGGGAATCTGCAGGTGATCGCCGTGCCCACCTTCACGGTGGCCCTTCTCCTCATGGGATGCTCGCTGGCCTGCCTCTGCTGGGAGGTCTGGATCTCCGGCGGCGCATTGAGGATTATGCTCAATGCGGTTGAGAAAGAAGGCTGACCCGTCATTATAGCGTCGTGGACGACCTCTTCGCCCCCAAACCCGCTCCAGCGCCCAAGGCGCTCTCCGTGACGCAACTGGTGCGACGGATGAAGAATCTGTTAGAAGTGGAGCTGGGCGAGGTGTGGGTGGAGGGCGAGGTCTCGAACCTGAAAAAGCAAGCCAGCGGCCACTGGTATTTCTCGCTCAAGGACGAGGGGGCACAGATCCAGTGCGCCATGTTCGGCGCGCGCAAGCGCCCGGGTGCCGAGGTCATGGAGGACGGCGTGAAGGTCCGCGCCTTCGCCGAGCCCAGCGTCTATGAGGCACGCGGCCAGCTCCAGATCATCGTCCAACGTGTCGAACGAGCCGGAGTCGGAGAGCTACAGGCGAAGTTCGAAGCGCTCAAACGGAAGCTGCAGGCCGAGGGCCTCTTCGATGCTGCGCGCAAGAAGCCCCTACCCTCTTTTCCGAGAACCGTGGGAATCGTGACCTCGGACACCGGGGCGGCGATCCGCGATATCCTCAATATCCTGGAGCGCCGCGCTCCTTGGGTGCAGCCGGTCCTTTATCCCGTCCGGGTCCAAGGGCGTGGAGCGGAAGTCGAGATTGCCCGGGCCATCGAGCGCATGGGAAATCCCGAGCGCTACGGAATCCCTCGCTGCGAAGTATTGATCGTCGGCCGTGGCGGGGGCTCGATCGAGGATCTCTGGAACTTCAACGAGGAGATCGTTGCCCGCGCCATCGCCGCCTGCCCCGTCCCGATCATCTCCGCGGTCGGTCACGAGATCGACTTCACCATCGCGGACTTCGTTGCGGATCTCCGGGCCCCCACCCCGAGTGCCGCCGCGGAGCTCGCCGTGCCGGATGGCGACGAACTGAGAAACCGCCTCGCACTCCTCAAGCGCCGCCTCTCCCGCCGCTCCGTCGAGCGTATCGAGCGTCTCGGCATCGCTTTGGAAAACCTCCGGCGCGGAGTCCTCTCGCGCGGCGGCGAGCGACTGCTGCGTGAGCCGAGCATGCGGGTGGATTCCGCCCGCGCCCGCATGGCCTCCGCCGTCGCCACCGAACTGCGCGACCGCAAGCAGACTCTCAAGGAGCTGGGCCGAACCCTCGCCGCCCATCATCCGGCGCGGCAGGTCCAGTTGCGTCTCGATCATCTCGCCCGTACCAAGGATCAACTTGATCGGGCCGCCCGCCGCCGCCTTGATACGCTGGAAGAGCGCCTGAAACGCCTCCGCTCCCTGCTCCGCACCCTCGGCCCGGAATCCGCCTTCGAACGCGGCTTCTCCATCGCCATGGACGAGTATGGCCGCATCATCCGCTCGAAAGCCGACGTGGCTCCGGGGGATCTAATCCGCACCAAGGTGAAGGACGGCGAGATCCGGAGCGAGGTGCGCTGAGGATCAGATTCGGCAGGGAATGCGTGTGATTCTGTCACAAACGGTTCTCGTCTGGCCTTTTCCTTGACCCCTCCGGTCGGTCCCTTAGCGTCGCCGCGATTTTCCGACGGCCCCATGAACATCCACGAATACCAGGCGAAGGAGCTTTTCGACCGATTCCAAGTCCCGAGCCCGAAGGGCAAGGTGGCATCCACCCCTGAGGAAGCGGCCGCCGCAGCCCAGGAATTCGCCGGAGCCAAACTGGTGATCAAAGCCCAGGTGCATGCCGGTGGCCGTGGCAAAGGCCACTTCACCAACGGCTTCAAGGGTGGCGTCCACCTCATCGAATCTCCCGAGCAAGCCGCGGAATTCGCCGGCAAGATGCTCAACGAGACCCTCGTGACCATCCAGACCGGCGAGGCCGGCAAGCTGGTGCGCAAGGTGATGATCGCGGAAGCCGTGGACATCACCCACGAATACTACCTCGCGATCCTGATGGACCGTGCCACCTGTCGCCCGGTGATCGTCGCGTCCACGGAAGGCGGCATGAGCATCGAAGACGTGGCTCACGACACCCCGGAGAAGATCATCCGCCAGTTCGTGCACCCGCTGCTCGGCCTGCAGGGTTACGAGATCCGCAAGCTCTCCGCCGCGCTTGGTCTCTCCGGCGACATCGCGAAGCAGTTCGGCAAGCTGCTCTCAAACCTCTACAAGCTCTTCGTCTCCCTCGATTGCTCGATGCTGGAGATCAACCCGCTGGTCACCACCCCGGATGGCCGCGTGCTCGCGCTCGATGCCAAGTTCGGCTTCGATGACAACGCGCTCTACCGCCACCCGGAGATTGTTGCCATGCGCGACAAGGAGGAGGAAGACCCGCGCGAAGTCGCCGCTTCCGAATACGAGCTCAACTACATCGGCCTCGACGGCAACATCGCCTGTCTGGTGAACGGCGCAGGTCTGGCGATGGCCACCATGGACATCATCAAGCACTACGGCGGCGAGCCAGCCAACTTCCTCGATGTGGGCGGTGGCGCCTCCAAGGAGCAGGTCACCGCAGCCTTCAAGATCATCTTGGGCGACCCGAATGTGAAGGGCATCCTGATCAACATCTTCGGCGGCATCATGGACTGCAACGTGATCGCCGAGGGCGTGATCGCCGCAGCCAAGGAAACCGGCCTGCCGATCCCTCTCGTGGTCCGCCTCGAAGGCAACAATGTCGAGAAGGGCAAGGCCACGCTCGACGCCAGCGGCTTGGATATCGTCTCCGCGGACACGATGGCAGACGGCGCGCAGAAGATCGTGGCAGCCGTCGCCTGACGCGCTTACCGGTATCCTGCTATGAATAAAATCGGCATCAAAGAAGCAGGTTTCACGGGATATCCGGCCCTCGATATCGAGGAGACGCGCAAGTTTTACGGCGAGATCTTCGGCCTGAAAGAGGGCCGGGTCTTCGAATACGAGGGAAAAGCCGGCTGGGTGGAATTCGAGATTCCCGGCGGCCACACCCTCGCCATTGCCCAAGCCAACGAGCAATGGCAGCCGAATGCCGGTGGCGGCGGTCTCGCCTTCGAACTCGAAGATTTGGACGTTGCGGTGGAGAAGCTGAAGGCTGCGGGAGTGAAGATTCTCCTGCCGCCCCAAGATCACCCGATTTGCCGCATGGCGCTGATTTCCGATCCCAGCGGCAATACCGTGGCCCTTCACCAGAAGAAGCCGAACCACCCCGAGTGTCAGCACTGATCCCCTACGATCATGAAAGTCATCGAGATCGCATTCTCCTGTTACCCCGTCACCGACATGGCTCGCTCCATTGCCTTCTATGAGGGCGTGCTCGGCCTGACCAAGACCATGGACCACGAGATGGAAGATGGCAGCGGTCACTGGGTCGAGTTCGACATCGGCGCCGGCACACTCGGCCTCGGCAAGACACCGGGCTGGGAGCCCAGCCCGCAGGGCTGCACCGTGGGCTTGGAAGTCGAAGACTTCGACACCGCCGTGGCGAAGATCAAAGACGCCGGTGCCACCATCACCATGGGCCCGCTCGAAACCCCGGTCTGCCACATGCTCATGATCTCGGATCCCGACGGCAGCCCGCTCATCATTCACAAGCGCAAGGGCTGAAGCCCCACCATTCCCCTTTCCCACCGACCACTTCCCCATAGTTCCGCCATGGCCATCCTCGTTGACGAAAATACCAAGCTCCTCGTGCAGGGCATCACCGGCAGCTTCGGCGCCAAACACGCCTCGCTGTCCCTCGCCTATGGAACCAAGCTCGTGGCCGGTGTGACCCCGGGCAAAGGCGGCCAGAAGTTCGAGGATGTGGTGCCGATCTTCGACACCGTGGCTCAGGCCGTGAATGAAACCGGCGCAACAGCGTCCGCGATCTTCGTGCCGCCGCCCTTCGCTGCCGATGCGATCCTCGAGGCCGTGGATGCCGGTGTGGAGCTGGTCGTGGCGATCACCGAAGGCATCCCGGTAATGGACATGATGCGCGTGAAGGAAGCGATCAAGGGCTCCAAGTCCCGCCTGATCGGCCCGAACTGCCCCGGCTTGGTGACTCCCGGTCGCGGCGAAAAGTCTCACGGCGGCTGCCGCATCGGCATCACCCCGAGCCAGATCTGCAAGCGCGGCAATGTCGGCGTGGTTTCCCGCTCCGGCACCCTCACCTACGAGGCCGTGTTCCAACTCACCCAGCTCGGCTACGGCCAGAGCACGCTCGTCGGCATCGGCGGCGACCCGATCAATGGCACCAGCCACCTCGACGTGCTGCAGATGTTCAACGAGGACCCCGAGACCGAAGCGATCATCATGATCGGTGAGATCGGCGGCACCGCGGAAGTGGAAGCCGCTCGCTGGGCCAAGGAGAACTGCAAGAAGCCGATCGCCGGTTTCATCGCCGGTGCCACCGCTCCTCCGGGACGCCGCATGGGCCACGCCGGTGCGATCGTCGGCGGTGAGGAAGACACGGCGCAGGCCAAGAAGCGCATCCTCGCCGAGTGCGGCATCGCCGTCTCCGAAACCCCGAGCGACATGGCCAAGACCCTGCTCGAGCGCTGGGGCAAGTAAGCTCAAGCTTTTCGAAAAGGGCGCGACCGTCACGGTCGCGCCCTTTTTCGTGCCGGCTCCCCGGCTTCCATGAACCCGGCGAATGCCATTGGCGAAGGATTGCCATAAAATGGCGCAGCGCGGCGCATGACAGGGGTTGCAAGCCGGGTCCGCTGTCGTTATCGCGGCGCTTCGGATCCCCATGAAACGCGTAGACACTTTCGCCGAGCCCGATGTCGTGCTGATCGGCGGCGGCATCATGAGCGCCACCCTCGGCGTGCTGCTGCATCAGCTCGACCCCAGCCTGAAGATCCAAATCGTGGAGGCCTTGGCGGAGGTCGCGAAGGAAAGCTCGAACCCTTGGAACAACGCCGGCACCGGTCACGCCGCGCTCTGCGAGTTGAACTACACGAAGGAGAACGCCGATGGCTCCGTGGACATCTCGAAGGCACTTGAGATCAACGAAGCCTTCGAGCTCTCCAAGCAGTTCTGGGCCTGGCTCGTCGCGCAGGGCCTGCTGCCCGATCCGGGCGAGTTCATCACCCGCGTCCCGCACATGAGCTTCGTGCACGGCAAGGCCGATCAAGCCTTCCTGCGCCGCCGTTACGAAACCATGAGCCGCCACCATTTCTTCGCGGAAATGGAATACAGCGAGGATCGCAAAATCATCGGCAAGTGGGCGCCTCTCCTCCTCGATGGCCGCAAGGGCAAGGAACCTCTCGCCGCTACCCGCGCCGAAGGCGGCACCGACGTCAACTTCGGCGCCCTCACCCAGAGCCTGGTCGATTACCTCGCCTCCCGCGAGGTCGTGAAGATCGCCACTCACCACCCGGTACGCGACATCAAGCGCAAGCGCGACGGCCGCTGGGAACTCACGGTGCGGAACATGGAGAAAGACATCAACCGCACCATCACCGCGCCCTTCGTTTTCGTCGGTGCCGGCGGCGCTTCCCTCCCCCTTCTCCAGAAGTCGAAGATCGAGGAAGGCAAGGGCTTCGGCGGCTTCCCCGTCAGCGGCCAGTTCCTCGTCTGCGACAACCCCGCCGTGGTGAAGCGCCACCATGCAAAGGTCTATGGCAAGGCTGCCGTCGGCGCGCCGCCCATGTCCGTGCCCCACCTCGACACCCGCGTGATCGATGGCAAGGAGACCCTGCTCTTCGGCCCCTTCGCCGGCTTCTCTCCGAAGTTCCTCAAGTCCGGCTCGCTCTTCGACCTTCCCGGTTCTGTCCGTCTCTCGAACATCGTGCCGATGCTCGCGGTGGGTAAGGACAACCTCGACCTGACCCGCTACCTCATCGAGCAAGTCATGCAGAGCCCCGAGGATCGCCTCGATGCTCTCAAGGAATTTTTCCCCGCCGCCGAACTCGACGACTGGCGCCTCCTGACCGCCGGCCAACGCGTCCAGATCATCAAGCAGGACGCGAACAAGGGCGGGGTGCTCCAGTTCGGCACCGAGATCGTCGCCGCTGCGGATGGTTCCATCGCCGCGCTGCTGGGTGCATCCCCCGGCGCCTCCACCGCCGTGGACGTCATGCTCGATATCATCGGCAAATGCTTCGCCAAGCGTCTGCCGGAATGGAAGACCCGCCTGCAAGAAATGGTGCCCTCCTACGGCAAGAGCCTGAAGGAAGATGCCAAGCTCTATCAGAAGGTTCGCTCGGACGCCGACCGCGTCCTCGGCCTCCAGGAAGCTTAATTTCCCAGCATCTCCTCCAGCTTCGCGAAGAGCGTCGAGAACTCGTCATCCCCGGTCACCGGCACCGCTCCCGCGCGCGTGCCTTCCGGCGGCTCGGGCAGCTTCACCCAGCTACGGCATCCGCCGTACTTCGCCTCGTAGGGAAACTCCCACGGCGCCGCCAGCGACTCCACGCGCACCAGCGCCACGTGGATGCTCCCGCTCGCCATCCCCTTCCCTTCCCAATCGAAGCGCTGCCGGATCGTCTCCTCCGTCCAGATGTGGTAGGGCTCCAGCGCCGCCACCTGTTCCCAGTCCGTCAAAGTCTTCGCCCAAAGGGCCTCGCAGTAATGCGTGATCCGGATCGTCTCGCCGATCGTCCACTCCGGCTTCGCCACCACCTCACCCTCGCGCACGAACTGGTCCTGATTGTGGAAGCGTGTGGGGAACAAAAAGAACGACTCCTCCGCGAAGGAGAATCCGGCGCGGCCTTCATGGATGCCGCCTTTGCGCAGGATGATCGATTGCCGACCGCTCGCCAGCGCATCGCATACCACCTGCCACTCCTTGAAGCCGTTCGCCATGGCTTGGCGTAACGCCGGATGGCCCCGCCCTCAATGGCAATTTCTCGCCCCCTTACTTCAGCAGCTTGTCGAAGAAAGGCAGCGCCGCCTTGTAGATCGCTTCATGTCCCGCCGCCGTCGGATGCTGCCCGTCGGCGGTGTCAAACTTCACCGCGCCCAGGTCGATGAGATGCACGCCTGCATCCTTGTTGCCATCCACATAGCTCTTCACCGCCCCGCTCACTTCATTCCGCGCACGACCGGATACCGGCACCATCACCACGATCTTCGTCTGCGGGGAAGTCCGCTCCCGCAGCTTGCCGAGCGCTGCCACCACCGTTTCGGACTTCGGCGCGCCGTTCTCCCCTAGATTCACCAGCACCACCTGCGGGCACGGCACCAGCCTGCCATCCGTCAGTCGCGAGCTGGTGCTCGTAATCCGGTCGACCAGACCCGCCACATCCGGATTGTTCCCGCCACCGCCACCCCACGCATAGCCGCCGAAGGCCAACCGCGATTCACGATAGCCATAGTGCTTCGCCAGCAGATACCCGTAGCTCGCCCGCGCATCGTCGGAGGCCGCCCACTGGTCATCCGCCGGACGCCCTTGGTCCTTCGCATACGCCGCACCGTCGCCGGATAGGATCGAGTCCCCCAGATTCAGCCACAGCGGAGCCACGGGTGGAACCGTAACCCGACACCCCGCGGCCACCGTGAATCCCGTGATGCTCACCGCATTCACCGGCACCTCGCCGTGGAAGCGATCTTCAAAAGGAGAGAGCCCCTTGATGTAGAAATCGATCACCGGATTCGCCACCCCATCCGCCAGCACGATCTCGCGCTCGCCCGCCGCCAACTGATGAGTCTGCAGCTCCCCCTTGTTCACCGACCACGCCAGAATCGGAAACCGCGCCGATGCCGGGTAGTTCAGGCGGCTCGTATCCACATTCAGCACCACCCGCTTCGTCCCCACGAAGGCCAGCTTGAAATCCGCCCCGCACACCGGCGAGTGAATCCCCTCCGCCGTGCGAATCCAGTTCAGCGGCGAGATCCCCGCCAGCACCTGCGGATCCGTCGCCGCCACCACCTTGGAACTCGCGGCCGTCTTCACCTTCATCATCCCCAGCCCATCCAGCCACTTCAGGGATGCCGCCTGCCACGCATCCCAGGATGGCCCCTTGTAACCGTTCAGCCCATGACCGCCGTCCGGCAGTTCCAGATACTCCACCGCCACCCGATGCTTCTTTAGCGCCGCCGCGAAGAGTTCGCTATTCCGCGGCACCACCGCCGTGTCGTCCTTCGCATGCGCTAGGAAGGTCGGTGGCGTCTGCGCCGTCACCCGCTGATCGCTTGAGAACTCCTCCATCAGCTCCTTCGATGGCTCCGGCCCCAGCAGATTTGTGCGCGAGCCCCCATGGGTCAGCTCGGTCATCGTGATCACCGGATACACCAGGATCGCAAAATCCGGCCGCGAGCCGAAGCGCTCCACCGGATCCTTATCACCCGCCTTCCCGCCGTCGAATCGCGTTGCCGCCGTCGACGCCAAGTGCCCGCCCGCCGAGAACCCGATGATCCCCAGCCGCTCCGGGTCGATCTGCCACTCCTTCGCATGCGATCTCGCCAGCCGGATCGCCCGCTGCGCATCCAGCAGCGGTACCATCCGCTTCCCCTGCGGCAGCCGATACTCCAGCACCAGCCCGGTGATCCCCTGCGTGTTCAGCCAGCGCGCGATGCCGTGGCCCTCGCCCTCCGTCACCAAGGCC
Source organism: Luteolibacter rhizosphaerae (assembly GCF_025950095.1). Classification (NCBI taxonomy): domain Bacteria; kingdom Pseudomonadati; phylum Verrucomicrobiota; class Verrucomicrobiia; order Verrucomicrobiales; family Verrucomicrobiaceae; genus Neoluteolibacter; species Neoluteolibacter rhizosphaerae. The sequence goes on from NZ_JAPDDR010000010.1 coordinate 304,782, forward strand.
CCATAGCCACCACCCGGACAGATGATCGCCGCTGCCCCGTTCGGCTTCTCCGCACGATGCAGCGTCAGGGTCGTCGTCGCCGGTGTGCTTCCTCCTTCCCCGTCCGGAGCCTCGTTCCCCGGCCATACCGGGATGCGCTCGGGTTCTGCGGAGACAAGGCCGGCCAGAGCCAGCAGGAGAAGCAGCGCTTTCATGTTCCCGGCCACTAGAACGCATTCTCCACCCGGTGCACCAGCGGCTTCTCGCCTTCCGTTAGAATCACCTCGATCACATCGAAGCGCCACGGCAGGTCGCGCCGGCCCAGCATCCGCAGCCATTCGTTCGCCCCGCGCTCGATCAGCCGCTGCTTGTCCGGATTCACCGCATCCAGCGGTCGCCCCATGCCGCCGGCCCGCCGCGTCTTCACCTCCGTGAAAAGCAGCAGCTTTCCCTGCCGCGCCACGATATCCACCTCCCCGCCGCGCGGCGCCTTGAAGTTCCGGTAAAGCACCTTCGCCCCCTGCGCCCGCAGCCAGGCCTTCGCGATTCTCTCGCCCCGCCGTCCGATCTCCGCCGAGCCCACTCCATTTCCGTCAGAGCCCCTCAAGCGGCAGCGCCAATTGAGCGACGGGCTGAAACGAGCGACGATGAATGCGGCAAGGCCCATGGCGTTGAAGCGCTTCGAGGTGCCTCGGAGTACCATAGCCCATGTGGCTCTCAAAGCCGTAATCGGGGAATTCCGCCGCCATCTCCAGCATCAGCCGGTCGCGGGATACCTTCGCCAGCACGCTCGCCGCCGCGATCGACATCGACTTCGAGTCGCCCTTCACCACCCCGTCGTGGGACCAGGGGAAGCCCGGCACCCGCAGCCCGTCGATCAGACAGTGCTGGATCTCGAGCGCCAGCCCCTGCACCGCCCGGATCATCGCCTGGTGGGTCGCCTTCAGGATGTTGATCCGGTCGATTTCCTCCACCTCGGCATAGGCCACGCACCAGTGCACGCGCTCGTCCGCGGTGATCTTCGCGTACAGCCCCTCCCGCACTTTCGCGGTCAGCTTCTTGGAATCATCCAGACCCTTGCAGCGCCAGCGCGGCGGCAGGATCACCGCGGCGGCCGATACCGGCCCTGCCAGCGGACCCCGCCCGGCTTCATCCACACCCGCGATCACCAAAAGGCCGCGGGCGCGGAGAGAAGCTTCGAGCGAGAAGTCGGGCATCGCGCCCTTAGAACTGCCTCATCCGGTGACTCATTGTCATGTGGGAATTGTCCTCGTTCGCGAAAATCTGGGTCGCGAAGACGGTGCCGTCGGAATCCACAGACACACCGATGCCGGTCACATCCCACTGGCCCTTCATGTTCTTCATGTGGCCGGTGGAGTTTTTCCACGCGTTCACCAGCACCGGCACCGCGTTGTTGCCTTGGCGCGAGCAGGTCGCAATGTTCTCGGCCACTTCGCCCATGCTCATCATCCGCTGGGCCATCATCGCACGCTCTTCGAAGCCGAAGTGCGTCAGGCTACCGCCCGAGGATTTCCCCCGGCTCGCCCGCATGTAGTCGCTGTGCTGCTGCGCCATCTTGTCGAGACCGGCGTGGCGGCGGACTTCCTTCCGACCCATGGAGCTCCGGAAGGAATTGACGTGGGCATGAATGGATCCCGCCAGGGTTCCATCGCCTTTCGAGACAGGTTGGGACGACATCGGTACAGTCGTCGTTGTTAGCTGGGGACCGCACGATGCGAGCAGCATCGACACGGCCAAGCCTCCCCAGGCGAGGCTAGGTGTGTTTTTCATGTTTGGGACAGCTCCGCCCGGATAGCAAAATTCCCGCCAATGCTAAAGGAAATTTTAAAATCCAGCCCGGTTACCGACTACTGTGCCTAAAATTTCCCTATAATCAAACTTTCCGCGCCCAACCGTGGGTCGGGGATCTACGCATAACTATCTCCCATAACTTACCCTTCTTAAGGGAGGTTCTTTGCACTTGTTTGATTGAATCAAGGAGAGCTAACACCGCGAACGCACCCTTTTTATAAAGGGTCACCGCCAACAGTTGGTCCCCCACCCAAACCGCCAAGATCTCGCTAGCTACCGATTGGGGTAATCGCTAGCCCACTGAGCTACTCTAAAGCCCCAAAGGGGCGACAAGGAGAAAGCCCAGGGTAAGGAGCACCGCGACGTAACCTGATCTTTCCTCGAAAGTGAGGACACGGGAAGTAGGGTAACTTTCCAGAACCGATGAATCCGAAAGATCCGCTGCGCCCCATCTCCAATCCGGCCAAGCGCAGGCAATACGACGAACAATTCAAGCGCGACGCCGTCGCCTTGCTCGAGACCGGCCGCAGTGCCACCCAGC